>NFUN01000167.1 GCA_002197525.1 Acidobacteria subdivision 13 bacterium RH2 MAG17b
CCTACGGCTCCCTTCGAGCCGCCCCGGAGAGAAGAACAAAAGCAAGACCACCCCCCGGAACTCACATTATGATTGGTACAAAGAAGGGGGGCAGGTCAGACCGTGATGGTTTGAAGTCCGAATCGCGACGTCATCTGGCAACGTCACAATGCTAGTCCACGTACGCTTATCAACCAGGTCGGACGGTGGCGGTTCTGGCTTCGGAGCATACCCGAAATCATCGCGCGTGAGCACAACGCGCCTAGCCCTAAAGTCCCTATCCGGCAGTCCCTTCGGCATGAACGAATTATAGCAAGGGGTTCGCGGGTGGCACATCTATGAAAGGGGCGGCGGGAGCAAAATAGCGCGGAGTTTCGAATTTCAGAAACTCCGCGGTTTGTCGAGTTGATTTGGCTCAAAAACAGTTACGCCCGCGCCACCAGCCCTTACGCTTGACGCACGTGTAATAGCGTAGTATACTACGCTATGCTTTGGAGAACACGAAACATGACCAGCCCAAAATCCGCGATTGAAGCTTTCAGGCGCTCGTTAGGTTGCGGTAGATAGAGTTTTCGCGCGGCCGGATCGGAACCGGCGCACCGATTGGGGCGGTTCTTACATCGCGATGACCTACGAACCGAGCTTGAGGCGCGGAGTAGCGACACGCCCGGCCCCTAGGTTTGCCGGCGGAATGGTCTGGCGCCTGGCGGCTACGCTGAACTCGCTCTCAGTTCATAGCATCTCTGGCGCGCCGCTTGAAGCAGCGCCAGCTTCCCGCCCTCCGCCCGCACCTTCAACACCCAAACCCGCGCATGCCGCACCAGCTTGCCCGCCAGACGATACAGCTTCCAGCGCAGCGTCGCCACGCTGGCCTGCCGGCACTCTCGCGGCAGCAGCTTGGCTTTCAGCACCCGGCACAGGTTGTAGGCCAGCACTCCTATTCCAAAGTAGACCGCGTTGGCTTCCTGCTGCCCGCACGGCATCTGCTCCATCCCCAACTCCAGCTTCAACTCCTTCTGCCAGTTCTCCGCCTCGCCCCGCTGGTTGTGCCGCCACAGCGCCTCACTCGCGCTCTCCGACGCCTCCCGGTTACTGGCCACGGCGTGATAGCCGTAATCCTGGGCCTCGAACAGGCTCGGCTGCGCATTCTTCCAGCGCACCACGATCAGCCGGAACGACTGCCGTGTCTGGTTCAGGCAATGCACCGTTTCCGCAATCTCCCGCTCCGTCGCCATCCCTTCCCGGGTGCGGTACGCCTTCCAGTCGCTCTCCGCAATCTGCCGGATGACGGCTTTCACTGCGCAATCCTGGTCCGCCGTGATCGTGAACGTTTCCTGCCGCTCCCAGCAATGATTCATCACCGCCGCTTGATAGAAGGCGCTGTCGCTGCGCACATAGACCTTTTCCCCGGCCGGAAGCTGCGCCTCGCAGCCTTCCAGGAACTCCACCGCCCCGGCGCCCGCCGGCTCATTGCCAGCGCGAAACTCGTGGTGCACGCAAACTCCCTCTACGCACCCCCGTATGGGCTGCTATCCCTTCACCTTGGCGTACGTCCACTCCGCCTCCTGTTTCTCCGCCGCGAGGATCGTGGCATCCACATCCAGCGTCAACTCGTCCGGCATGGCTTCGAGAGAACTCGCCACCAACTCCCGGTTCACTTGCCCCAGCGCGGCCACGCCCCGGCTCCCCATCCGCCGCAGCCAGTCCCCCAGCGCGTCCGCCGAGGGCAACTCGCCCAGCCCCAGCCGTCTCAAGACCGCCTGCTCCGCCCTTAACTCCCTCACCTCTTCCAGACGCCGTCCTCCGGCCTGCAGCATCCACACCAGCGGCTTCACAGTGGCGCTGGCCCGATACCCACGCCCGCTGCCCGGCTTCGGAAACAGCTCATCCACCCGCCGCCACAGCCCCTTCGCCCGCGCCAACTCCTCCACCACGATCAGCCCCGCCAGGCTGGTCAGCCGCTCCTCGCTCTGCTCCAGCTTGATCGGCAATAAAGTTTGCTGTAATTTGTTCATCGCAGTTCACCTTGTTGGTGTCGTGTTTTGGACTCCCAAACTCCTTATAACACTTCGGCCAACAAGGTGTTCTGCCTTTTCTGCCTTCCTTCAATCGCGATTGTTGGGAGATTTGCGTGGTGGTACAGTAGGTGGTTTTGCTCAGCCACGATATTGCTCTGGCAACCGCACGTCATCGGTCTGAATCGGGCATCCCGCCGCAACCGTGTGATTCAGGGCGAAGTTATTATAGCTCGGCTGGCGCCTCTGAATGCTGGTCGTTCCCGCTGGCTGGCGCAGAGCGTTGTCTTTTACGCTCTGCGATATCCCGAAGGGACCTGTTTGAAGCGAGTAGATGCAAGCGGTACAATGCAGGTTTGAGGTGTGAAACATGACCGCTGCCGTCATCGTGCGCGATCCGGAGATTCTGGGGGGAATCCCCTGTTTTCGCGGCACTCGTGTTCCATTTCAAAATCTGCTGGACTACCTTGAAGCCGGTGATACCCTCGACAAGTTCCTGGAGCAGTTCCCGACGGTTACCCGTGAAATGGCCATCGAGGCGCTTGAGACCGCAGCGGATTTCGCCGCTCATAGAGCAGCGCACCAGCAAAAAGCAGCCGCGAACCTAGAAAAGGCCCACGGTCAATCACACAACGATTGACCGTGGCTACGACCCCTTGATGGAACACGCCTAGCGTAGTACACTACGCTATAGCAAAGGCGGATCGGAAGCATGAAGCATACAATCCAAGTTCTGGCCCCCATGACCGAGAGCGCAAAATATCCCCCCAAGGCCCCTAATTGGGGGCTGCTCACCACCCCAAAACCCTTCCTTGGGGAGCAGGTGGAAGCAAAAAAAGAATGTTTAACCTACCGAACCGGAATCTTATTGAAAACAAAGGACAATTAGCGGGACAAACCGGAACAAAGCTAAAATCGAGGCCTTAAAATTCCCATAACTGTATGAATCTAAACGAGAAACGCGCATTTCCCGATGCGGCATCCCCATGTTGTTGAAAACAATAAATAAAAGTGGAGAGACCGAAAGATTTTCAGGTTTGTTTTAGGTTTGTTTCTCCCCAACCCCTACCGAAAGCCAATCGGCGCATGAGGGAAGTGCGCCCGGACGGCAAAGGTGAAATGCGCGCAGAGAGTAGGGCGAAGTTGCGCACCTTTGTGGCAGCGGCCTCCAGCCGATGCTCGCAGGCACGCCGCTCACTGTAACAGTCTTTTCCACCGGCTAGAAGCCGCTGCCACAGGCGGGGCGCCGTGGCTTTTTTCTCGTGCCTGAGTGTGCCATGGTGGTAAGCCAGCAGAAAACATGGATTTGTGGCACACTTAAGGCATGGCACGAGGATGGGAAAGTAAATCAGTGGAAGAGCAAAGCGAACTTGCCGAGACGCGGCGGGCACTCTCAGAAGCCGAACAGGCGACTCTGGAGCGGCGGCGGCGCCAAGGCGAACGGGAAGGTCTTGAGCGTACTCATAGCCGGATCGAGCGGGAGCTTGCATCGGCAACGCATCCGCGGCACCGCGAGATGATTGAAGCCGCGCTTAAGCACCTTGAAGCAAAGATTGCAGCGATAGATGCGCCGCAACCCGCTTCCTAATGAGAATTACAAATTATAACGACAACATCCGTTGGTGCGGCGCTGTCCTCAGCGCCGAAAGACGCCGGTGAGGACACCGGCGCTACAAAAAAAGCCGTCACTATAATTGTAATCCTCAGTAAGGAGGTAGTGGCAGATGGCCGTTAAGGACGACGCGCTCAGAAAACATCTGCTTTACCTGCTTGAGGGCGGCGGCGCGCATGTAAGTTTCAAAACGGCCATTGCCCGGCTTCCACGCAAACTTCGCGGGGCGAAGCCCCCAGGCGCACCGCATTCGCCTTGGCAGCTCATTGAGCACATGCGCATCGCGCAATCGGACATCCTGGAATTCAGCCGCAACCCCAAGCATGTTTCCCCCGAATGGCCAGAAGGTTACTGGCCGGCCACAGAATCTCCCTCCGGCGACCGCGCCTGGAACAAAAGCCTGCGAGCCTTCCGCACCGATCTCCAAGCCATGAAGAAGCTGGTGGCCGATCCTTCCGTCAACCTTTTTTCGCGCATCCCTCACGGTGATGGGCAGACGATTTTGCGGGAAGCGCTGCTCATCGCGGACCACAACGCTTACCACTTGGGACAACTTATTTTGGTTCGCCGGCTGCTGGGAGCCTGGGAAAATCCCTGAAGCGTAAAGCCCGGATCCCGCCGGCGTGGCTGCGGAGCACAATCAGGACAATCAAATACGAAATTTAATCCAACCGGGGAGGCTGGCAGTTCCAATGGGCCATTTTTTCGAGAGGCAAGCAAGAAGCGGCGCAGGTGCGCGCACCAGCCGGTGTGGCGAGATAACGCGGCGGCGCCCGAGGAGCTGCGCGGTTGCAGTGCTGGGATTGATTCTGCTTTGCGCGGCGGGACCGGCAGGGGCCGCGCACGCAGCTCCACCGGCAACGGCTGGGAACGGCGTGCTGCGGGCCACGCTTCCGAACGGCTTGCGGGTGGTGATTGTGCGCAACGCGCTCGCTCCCGTCGTGACCACGGTGATGAACTACCTTGCGGGTTCGGACGAGGCCCCCGCTGGTTTTCCCGGCATGGCGCACGCCCAGGAGCACATGATGTTCCGCGGCAGCACGGGCCTTTCCGCGAACCAACTGGCGGATATCTCCGCGGCGATGGGCGGCGACTTTGATGCTGATACGCAGCAGACCGTCACGCAGTACTTCTTCACCGTTCCGGCGGAGGACCTCGACGTGGCGCTTCACATCGAAGCCATCCGCATGAGCGGCGTGCTCGACAGCCAAAAGCTCTGGGATCAGGAGCGCGGCGCGATCGAGCAGGAAGTCGCCACGGACCTATCGAACCCTGAATACGTCTTTTATACGGAGCTGCTGGCGGCCATGTTCAAAGGCACGCCACTCGCGCATGACGCGCTCGGCACCCGGCCTTCATTCAACCAGACGACTGGCCCGATGCTCAAGCAGTTCTACGACACCTGGTATGCTCCGAACAACACGATCCTGGTGATCGTGGGAGACGTCGATCCGCCCAAGGCGCTCGCGCAGGTGCAGAGCCTATTCGGACGGATCGCGTCAAAAAAGCTTCCCGCGCGGCCTGTGATGCGTTTTGCTCCGGTGCCTCCGGCGACGCTCAACCTGAAGACCGATCGTCCTTACGGGCTGTCGGTTATCTCTTTTCGCATGCCCGGCACGGACAGCCCGGACTACGCAGCCGCCGAGGTGCTGGGTGACGTGTTGAGCAGCCAGCGCGGCTCGCTCTATGGGCTTGTACCAGCGGGAAAGGCGCTTTTTGCGGGCTTCAGCGTGAACAGCCTTCCGAAAGCCAGCTTGAGCTATGCGGTGGCGGGCTTCCCCAGAGGTGGCAACGGCCCGCAACTGCTGGATGAGATGCGCAAGATTCTGGCCGATGATTTGAGCCGCGGCGTTCCTGCGGACCTGGTGGCCGCGTCAAAAAGGCGCGAAGTGGCTGAGGCGGAATTCCAGAAAAATTCCGTTTCAGGTCTTGCCATGGCCTGGTCGGAGGCAGTGGCAGTGGAAGGCCGTAGCTCGCCCGATGACGACGTGAAGGCGATCGAGCGGGTCACCGTGCAGGACGTAGACCGCGTGGCGCGGAAATATCTGAAGCCGGACAGCGCCATCACCGCCGTCCTGTTGCCGCAGCCTTCAGGTAAACCGGTTTCTTCCACATCATTTGGGGGAAGGGAATCGTTCGCCCCCAAACAAGTCAAGCCGGTGGCGCTGCCAACGTGGGCCCAACAAGCGCTCGAACGCCTCGCCGTGCCGCAACTCACGACGCACCCTGTGGTGAGTATGCTGCCGAACGGCATCAAGCTGATTGTGCAGCAGGAATCTATCTCCGGCACGGTGAGCGTCTACGGGCACATCCGGAACAATCCGGACCTTGAGACTCCGAAGGGACAGGAGGGCGCCGGCAGCGTGCTCGATGAGTTGTTCTCTTACGGCTCGACGAGCCTCGACCGGATCGCTTTCCAAAAGGCGTTGGATGACATCGGCGCGGACGAGTCCGCGGGAACCGACTTCTCGGTGCAGGCGCTGGCCGGCGATTATGATCGCGCCGTGGAGCTTCTGGCGGATAACGAGCTTCACCCAGGCCTTCCGGCCCGAGCGTTTGAAATTATCCGTCCGCAACTGGCGCGCGCCGTCGCCGGGCGGCTCGAAAGCCCGGATTACCTGACCTCCCGTGCGGTCCGCATCGCCTTGTTTCCCAAAGGCGATCCGGTGTTGCGGCAGACGACGCCAGCTACGCTCTCGGCGCTGACGCTGCAGGATGTGAAGAGCTATTACCAACGGGTTTTTCGCCCGGATTTAGCGACCATCGTGGTGATCGGCAACGTGAATCCGGCGCACGCCAAAGCCGTAGTCGAAAAATACTTCGGCGCGTGGCAGGCCACGGGCCCGAAGCCTCCGACGACGCTGCCGGCCGTCCCATTCAATTATCCTTCAGCGACCGCCGTGCCGGATTCAAGCCGGGTGCAGGTCCGCGTAGCGCTGGCCGAAACGCTGGGACTGAACCGCTTCAATCCGGACTACTACGCGCTCGAGCTTGGGAATCACGTGCTCGGCGGAGGATTTTACGCCAGCCGGCTTTACCAGGATCTCCGCGAGAGCACGGGCCTGGTGTACTACATCTCTTCGTCGCTCGATTCGGGCAGGACGCGCACGATTTACCGGCTGAGTTACGGCTGCGACCCGCCGAACGTCTCGAAGGCCCGCGCCATCGTTGTGCGGGACCTCAAAGCGATGCAGACGGCGCCGGTCACGCAGCACGAATTGCGGGAAGCGAAGGCGTTGCTGCTGCGTGAAATTCCGCTCTCAGAGGCCAGCGTGGACCGCATCGCGGGAGGCTGGATTTCACGTTCCGACGTCGGCCTTCCGCTCGATGAGCCGGTGCGGGCGGCGCGCCAGTACGTGCGGCTTACCGGGGCGGATGTGCAGGCGGCGTTCACCAAATGGCTGAGGCCGGACGGCCTGGTGCAGGTGACGGAAGGGCCGCCGCCGAAGTAGCTCCGGCGCGCGGCTAAGTGCTGCTGTTCGGAATTAGGGCGCCGTATTCTTTGTGCCAGTAAGCCCTCACCCGTCCCGCGACGCGGTCCACCCTCTCCCCCTGGGAGAGGGCTGGTAGTCTTCCTCCTTCGAAACGCTGCCCTCGGGGAGAGGGTGACGCGAAGCGGCGGGTGAGGGGCGCCGGTTGGAAGATGGAACAGTCCTTTCTGAACGGGCCCTTAGCCTAGCTGATTGGTTTTCGTGGTATACGGCTTCTGGATGTAGCGGTTGGCGAGGTCGAGCGCTCCTTGCGTGTTGTCGTTCGTATGGAGCGCCCGTTCATACTCGTTCAGTGCGCGGTCGCGCTGCCCCGTGGCGTCAAAAATCTCGCCAATTTTGAGATAGCTCCAAACTTCCACCCATTTCGGGCGGAGGTCTCCATTGAGCGCGTTCTGGAACTCTTCGAGGGAGGCGTTATAGTTGTGCAGCGTAAACAGAATGTCTCCGATGCGGAAATGAGCGAGTGAATTGTTGGGATTGTCCTGAAGCACCTTGTGATATTCATCGATGGCTGCGAAATACTCCTCGGCTTGGGCGAGCTGGTCAGCGCGCGCTATCTCAACTTTTATTTTGGTGTTGGGAGTGTACTTGAGAATGTAGCTTGCCGGGTCAACCAGCACCCTCACCGGACGAAACGCGGAGTTGATCGTGAAATCGCCGGTCGTTCCCACCATATTAACGCGCTCGTTCACCGGCTTTGAGCCGCGAACATAAACGCGGACCTCAACCGGCATTCGGAAGATATCCAGATCCTGTTGCATCTTGCCCACCACCTGGTAGCCGTGCTGGGTGCGGTAGATGGCCCATTGGTTCTTGAATTGAGGCACGCCGGTCGAGTCCACCCACTGTGCAAAGAAGTAAGTGAGCTGCTGATGGCCGCTTTGCTCAGCGAGCTTCTGAAATTCTGAAGTGGTAATGGATTTCCATGCGTACTGTTGGGCCATCGCTCGCAAAGTCGCGAAGAAAGCGGAGTTGCCGATCACCCAGCGCAGCATGTGGAGCACCATCGCCCCTTTATCAAACACGATGGACTGGTATTCCGGCGAGAAGGGATGGAGGCTGGCCGCCTGCGCGATGGGCGCCACGCTTTCGTGGGTGAGCGCTTGAATGGCGATTTGATTCATCCGGTCTTCGAAGGCGGTCTCGCCTTCGGCATTCTGAATATATAGAGCCGCCGAGTAGGTGGCCAATCCCTCGTCCAAGAAGCCGTCGTTCGCCGTGGCCGGGCTTACGAGGCAGCGCCACCACTGATGGGAAATTTCGTGCGCGAGCAGGTTGGTGTCCACCGGGTTGGTGAATCCCCGCGCCGCCAGGGCGACGACTCCCGGCGCGGAATAACCCCCGACGGTTCCGTTATCAATCTCCACAATGGCCAGATGATGCGCGGGCAAGACGCCAAAGTTCGTGGCGTAATAGGTGAGAACGTCTTTGGCGGCCTCGCCGTATGCGGTGGCGTACCCAGCGTCATTTTTTTTCAGATAGAACGTGACATCCACGCCCGTCGCCGACGTTGACTGCGAGATGTAAGGGCCGGCGATGACGGTTCCGGGAAATGACTGCCGGTCGTAATGAAAGCTGTATACCACTCCGTCAGCGGTCGTCTCGGGCGCGACCGCCTGGCCGGATGCGATCACCGTCTGGCCGGCAGGGACCGTGATGTGCAAGGTTGAGGTGAAACGGTCCAAGCCGTCTCCGCGCACGGGGAACCACCATGAAGGGTAGAGCAGATAGCTGCCTTCCGGGCTGATATATGAGAGTTTCAGGCCTTCCACGGGGCTGCCGTCGGCAGTGGCCAACATGCCCCGGTAGCTAACGGTAAAAGTGGTTGGCTGCCCCGCCGGAAGGGGATTGAGCAGGGAGAGAAAAAGCGTCAGGCCCTCTTGCTGAAACTGAATGGCTTGTCCCGTTGGCCCGGTTACATTCTGGACGCGAAGTGCGGTATCGAGATTGAATCTCAGCGAGGTGAGCTCCGTCTGTGGAATCAGCTCAATTTGCGCTTGCGCCGAAATCATGTGAGTGGATGGAAAGAGCGTGGCGCTGATAGTGTAATTGGTTACGTGGAACCCGGCAGGGGTTTCCTGGGCGCGGCTCGCCGTGGGCATGAGGCAGAGAACTGCCAGCACAAGCAGAATGTAGAACGCCCGCACCGATGAATTGGCGTCTTGCCCCAGCAATACGCTGCACTCGGAATAATCTCGGCGCATAAAGTCACCTTACGCTTGTGGGAAAACTGTTCACAGAGTCGCTTGTGAAGACAGGCTTGTCCCCTCCTCACGGATGAGGATGGGCTGCATGCAGCTTCATTCCCTTGGATTGATTCCCGGACTCAGCCGTTGTATTAAGCTTGCCCCTTATTTGCAAATTACTGCTCTACTGAGAATTACAGATTATAGTGACAGCATTTGCTGGTGCGGCGCTGTCCTCAGCGCCGAAAGACGCCGGTGGGGACACCGGCGCAGCAAGCTTAGGGCACGTTCAGAAATAACTGTTCCATCTTCCAACCGGCACCCCTCACCCGCCGCTTCGCGTCACCCTCTCCCCACTTGCGGGGAGAGGGCAGGGGTGAGGGGATGTATTTGATCCGAAATGGAACAGTTATTATCTGACAGCCCCTAAGCTGTCACTATAATCTGTAATTCTCAATAAGCTGCGATCCCGGGCCAGGTTTTTCCTGCGGAGCTTCCAGCATCTGCAGGACGATGTCCGCCACGCGCTCAATCGCTCCGGCCTCTCCCAAACGGGATTTAACTGCGCACAGTTCTTCCCTCATTTTTGATTGTAACTCAGGATGATCCAAAAGGCCGGTGAGGGCGGCGGCGAGGCGAGGCGCGGTGAAATCATCCTGAATGAGTTCTTCGACCACCTTCTTACCCGCCAGAAGGTTGACCATGCTGAAGAACGGGACATCCACCATGCGGCGCGCGAAGAACGCCGTCAGCGGCGAGACGCGATAGACGACGACCATAGGGCGGCCGAGAATCGCCGCCTCAATGGTGGCGGTTCCACTGGCTACCACAGCAACGGTGGAATGCGCGAGGGCGTCGTAAGTGGCGCCGGTGACCACTCGGAGCGCGCGCCGCAGACCGGGCTGATTCTGCAACTGGGCGTCGATGTGCGCCGGGTCCAGGGTGGGCGCGACGGCGAGCGCGAATTGCAGGTCCTGCCGCGCGGAAAGTTGGCGTACGGTCTCAAGCAGAGTGGGCAAGAGGTAGCTGATTTCGATCTCGCGGCTTCCGGGAAGCAGCGCCACAGTGGGCAGGTTAGGGTCAAGGTGGAAGCGGGCGAAAAACTGATCGCGAGAAAGCCGCGGGGCGACGGTTTCTACGAGAGGATGCCCCACGTAATCAGCGGGTATGCCCGCCTCGCGATAAATGGCCTCCTCGAAATCGAAAATGCAAACCATGCGGTCCACGAGCGGCGGGAGCTGGCGAAGCCGCCATTTTTTCCATGCCCAAATCTGAGGGCTCACGAAGTAGAGCACCGGAATCCCGAGCCGCTTCAGCCGCCGCGCGAGCCGCATGTTCAAGGAAGGAGAGTCGATCAGGATCGCCAGCCGTGGCCGCCGCCGCTCCGCTGCTCGGACCAGCGACTGAAAGGCGCGGTAAGCGCCCGGCAGGCCCGAGACCACCTCGGTGATGCCGACCATGGCGAACTGGCGCAGGTCGGCGACGGTCTCTACGCCGCCGTGGCGCAGCGCTTCTCCTCCGCAGCCAAAGAGAGCGAGACCGGGGCGGTGCACTTTGAGAGCGGCCGCAAGGCGGCCACCGTAAACGTCGCCGGAGCGCTCACCAGCGACGATCATTAGAGCGCTTGTGCGGATCACGGACATTGGAGTGTGAGAGTGTAGAAGCCGGGATTTACGCCCATCTTATGCCGCTGAGATAGCTTGCCAACTTCTGCGCGGCAAAGTGACTTAGGAGGTTGCAGGGCTCTTGGCGGAGCGTTTTCGTATGATTTTGGCCAAGGCGCGTAGGGTGTGATTAACGGACTCCTCGTCGGGGAAAACGCTCGCCACATCAGGGTCCAGCAGGATCAGATTGCTGCCCTCAGCGTAACGCCTGGCATACTTGCCGCGAACGCCCTGGCTGAAGTCGTATTCAGGCCGAAGCTCCCCGTTTTTTCCGCGACTATTGCGTTTCTTCATATGTTTTTCGTTCTTGCCGGCTGGCCCGGCGGGCGCTAATGATGCGGATTATCCGTCCTCTGTCAGAGTGTACCACAACCAGCGCATGTCCCTTCCGGGACTGCCCCATTGTTACAAAGCGCTCGTCTCCGGGAACAGTGTGCTTTGGATCCGATATGGTAATTGATAGCTGATCGCCGAAGACGTTTGTGGCTTCCTCAAATGAGACCTCATGCTTTCTCAGGTTGCGAGCAGCCTTTTTCCTGTCCCATTCGAACTGTATTGCCATTCGCGCTCCCGGATGAATAGCACTGTTGGCTTTGAAGCACTCGCATTTCGCCTGCTAACGCTCGCTTCGGACGGCTGGCAGCTCCTGGTCTTTGTATTGAAGCTGGTAGAGCTTGTAATAGATGCCCCGGCGTTCGATCAATTCCCGATGAGTGCCGAGTTCGCGCACGCGGCCTTTGTGCATGACTACGATCTTGTTCGCATTCTGAATAGTCGAGAGGCGGTGTGCAACCACAAGAGCCGTGCGGTTGTGTAGGAGTCCGCGCAGCGCATCGCGAATGAGGGCTTCGGTTTCTGTGTCCACGCTGGAGGTGGCTTCGTCGAGGATCAGAATCTTCGGGTCATGAGCCAGGGCGCGAGCGAACGAAAGAAGCTGTTTCTGCCCTACAGATAGCGTCACCCCGCGCTCCTTGACGGGCTCATCGAAGCCGCCCGGAAGGCTTTCGATGAACTCAAGAATGTTCACCTGGCGCGCGGCATTGCGCATCTGCTCCTCTGTGATCGAGTCGTTTCCCAGGCGGATATTGGAAGCGATGGTGCCGGAGAGTAGAAATGCGTCCTGCAGGACCATGCCGAAATTGCGCCGCAGGTCGCGCAGCCGAAGGCTACGAATGTCAATGCCGTCGAGTAGTACCTGACCCTCTGTGAGGTCGTAGAAGCGCAGCAACAGGCTGGTCAGCGTCGTTTTGCCGGCGCCGGTGTGGCCGACCACGGCTACGGTTTCTCCGGGCTGAATGGTGAAGGAGACGTTCTCCGTCACCCAATGCTTATCCTGGTACGCGAAGCTGACGTTCTGAAACTCTACCCGGCCTTGAACGTCTTTGAGCGGCGTGGGATGTTCCGGGTCTTGGATCGTGACCGGCGTATCGAGCAGCTTAAAGATGCGCTCGGAACTCGCCATGGCCGACTGGAGGAGGTTGTACTTGTCGCTCAGGTCCTGGATGGGCCGGAAAAATCGCTGCGAATACTGGATGAACGCCATAGCGGTGCCGAGCGTGACCAGGCCGTGCAGGTTCATGAGACCACCGCGGTAAATGATGATCGCCACCGCGACGACGCCGAGAAATTCCACCGCGGGGTAAAAAAGCCCGTAAGCCAGAATGGAATCCTTATAAGCCTTCATGTGGGCGCGATTGATATCCTCGAATTCCTCGAAGCTACGCTCCTCATGATTGAAAAGCTGCAGTGTGGCCATGCCGGTGATGTGTTCCTGGAGGTAAGAGTTGATGCGGGCAATGGCCACGCGAATACGGCGGTAGGATTCACGCACCGCCTTGCGAAAGGCGATGGTGGTGAGCACGATGAAGGGCAACACCGCAAAGGCGAGAAGCGCCAGCTTCCAGTTAACGGTCAGCATCACGGCCAGAATGCTGAGCAGAGTAAAGAAGTCGCCGAAAATTGCCACGACGCCGGAGGAAAAAAGATCATTGAGCACGTCTACGTCGCTCGTCACCCGCGTGACCATGCGCCCTACCGGGTTGCGGTCGTAATAGCTCAATTGCAGGCGTTGGAGGTGGGCGAAAATCTGGTTCCGCAGATCGTACATCACCTTCTGGCCGACAAGTTGCATCGCGTAGTCCTGGCCGAATTCAAAAAAGAAGGCAAGAAAAATGCAGGGCAACAGAAGCAGGAAGGCAATTTGCAGCACGCCCGTGAGCGGGTTTGGGCTAAGCAGGCGGAGCAGGAAGTGCGGCATCTGCCGGCGGCCGGTGGGGTCCAGATAGCAGTCAACCTCCAGTTTTAGCAGATAGGGCGGGACCGCTTGCAGAACGCCGTAAAAGAAAATGGCGATGAACGCCAGAGTGACTACTCCGCGGTACGGCCGCAAATACTGAAGCAAACGGCGCATCAGATGCGAGTCGTAAGCCTTGCCTAAAACTTCTTCTTCGTGGACTGTCTCTGCCATGTGACCTTTGGCCGCGCAGGGTGCGCAGACGCGCAACGGTTGTTACGCTTCTTGCTCCAGTTCCTCTTCAATCAACTGCCGGTTATAGAGTTCCGCATAAAACCCTTGAAGCGATAGCAATTCCTCATGAGTTCCGCGCTCGACGATCTCACCACCGTGCAGCACGACAATTTCATCTGCATTGCGGATGGTCGAGACGCGGTGCGAAATCAGCAGCGTGGTCCGCCCTGCCATTACGCGGGTGAGATGAGTGAGAATCTTTTCCTCGGTTCCTGTATCAACGCTGGAAAGGGCGTCATCGAGGATCAAAATCTTCGGATCGCGGATGACCGCGCGCGCGATGGCGGCGCGCTGCTTCTGCCCGCCCGAAAGCGTGATGCCGCGCTCGCCTACTAGAGTGTCAAATCCCTTGGGGAAAGCCCGGATCTCCGGGAGGACATTCGAAATTTCCGCTACCCGCTCGACCTGCTCCTCGGAGGCCGAGGGCAGGCCGAACCTGATATTTTCTCGCACCGTTTCGCTGAACAGGAAGGTCTCCTGGGGCACAAAGCCGATGTGCCGCCGCAATGTCTCAAGCGGGATGTGGCACACCGGGACGCCATCAATCAGGATAGTTCCTTCGGGCGCATCGTACAGCCGCGGGATCAGGCTGGCGAGCGTGGATTTGCCGGAACCGGTCGCGCCGACGATGGCAATGCAACGGCCTGCGGGAATGTGCAGGTTCAGATTCTTCAGCACGGGCTTGCCGTTATAGGAAAACGTGAGATTGCGGAATTCGATATCGCCCCGCAATTCCTTGACGGACTGGGCGGGAACGTGGCGGTCGTCGATATCGGGCTGGGCGGCGAAGATCGTCCATAAGCGCTCCTCGGAAGCCAGCCCGCGCTGGACGAGGTTTGTCACATAACCGAGGGCGATCATGGGCCAGATGAGGTACATGAGATAGACGTTGAAAGCCATAAAGGTGCCGAGCGTGATCCGGCCGGAAAGAACGTGCTGGCCGCCAACCACCAGGATCAAAAGGAAAGAAATTCCGAAGAGCATGGCAAGGCCGGGCCACAGAATGCTGGTGATCCAGATGAGCCCCTTGTTGTTTCCCACGTATTCCCGGTTCATGCGCTCGAATAGCGTGGCTTCATATTCCTCCTGGCAGAACGCCCGCACGACCCTTACTCCGGAAAGGCTTTCCCGCACGCGCTCGGTCATTTCCGAATACATGCCTTGAATCTTTTCGAAACGGTCATGAATCTGTTGTCCAAAATGTTTAACGGCGATCGAGACCAGCGGCAGAGGCGCGATGGCGAGCAGCGTGAGACGCCAGTCGAGATGAGCCATCAGGCTGAGCGAGGCGACTCCTACCACCAGAGTTGTCGCTGAGTACATGATCCCCGGACCGACCAGGTTTCGCACCGCGCTCAGGTCGTTGGTCAGCTTGGACATCAGATCGCCGGTGCGAGTTTCATTGAAATAGCGCTGCGAAAGCCGCATGAGATGGGCAAACAGATCGTTGCGCAGATCGTATTCGATGTCGCGGGAGATGCCGATCAGAATCCAGCGCATCCAGAACTGAAACACCGCTTTAACAAGCGCGACGCCGAGGATGAGGCCAGCGATCAAAAGAAGCTCGCTGCCGCTCACGCGGCGGCGCATTCCGTCGATGCCCGCCTTGATGATGAGCGGAATTATGATGCCGACTACCTGTGCGATCAGAAGCGCCGCGAATCCTGCCACGTAACGCCCCTTGTAGCGCGCGAGATAGGGTTTTAACAGGGCAAGGCGTTGCAGCATAGCGGACTTTGAGCGAGGGTTGGAACCAGCGCTGTGGAGCGTCTTTATTATACCGAACCCGGCGGAATTGGCGCAATGATTGGCGTGGGCGGGTAGTGACTCAGTTTGCCGTAGCGCCGACCTTGGAACCCGGGGTGCGCGGAAGCCGATCCGGAAGAAGCCAAGCGCGTGCTCGATGCCAACTTCACAGGCTGTGTTGCCGCTCTGCAAGTCGTGGCGCAGCATTTCGCAGCTCGCCGCCGTGGATACATCTGCGCTGTCTCTTCCGTCGCCGGGGACCGTGGCCGCCAGAGCAACCCCCTCTACTGCGCGACCAATTGTTTGAAAAATAAAGACCGGCGGCCAGAGGCCGCCGCTACAACAACCAAACTGACCCACTACCGGGTTTTGGCGCGGCGTGATGCTTGCGGTGCGGCTGATCCCGGAACCGGTTTTCAAGCGAATGCGCCTATAATCGACTCATGCTTGAAGGATCGGCTCCGCGTGCCGGTGCAATCCCCGCCGCTTTACGCCACACCCTCGCGTGGCGTTATGCGCTGGCTGGCGCGAGCACGGGTTTTCTGGCTGGCATCGTTGAAGCGACCCTGCTCGGTTTCATCCCGCGCGCCGCAGGCCTGATTCAACCGGACGTGCAGTACGTGATCGGGTTTATAGCGCCTCTCGTAGATCTATTCTCGGGCGCGCTGCTCGGCCTGATCCTCGGATTTCTCGCCGCGCTGCCTCGCCGTAGCGCTCCGGCCTGGGCAGCAGCGATGGCCGCCGTGGGCGCGGGACTCATCGCCGCTTACGTGGCGTGGATGCTCAATTGGTTTCGCATCGGCGCCGGAGTGATTCTCCCGGCCAAGCCCCAGCTAGCTGCGGCGGTGATTGCCTTCGCGGTTGTAACCGCAGCCTGCTTCTGCGGAATCGTTTATACCGGATTGCACCGCCGCCGCTTCTTTAGCCTAGAGCAGCCCCTGCCCCTTGCTCGATGGGCTTTGGCATGCGGCATCGCAGTGGCGGCGCTTTGCGGAGGGATCATCTTCTACTCGATGCGCCGCCCTCCGCACTATCTATCCCCGCAACTGTCTGCCGTGTCCCCCTCGCAGAAAGAACCGAACATCGTCCTGATCGTCATGGATACGGTTCGCGCCGATCATCTTTCTTGCTACGGCTACGCTCGCCCGACCACGCCGAACCTTGACCGCATTGCCGCCCGCGGCGTGCGCTTTGAGAACGCAATCTCGCCCTCGTCCTGGACTCTTCCCTCCACCGTGTCTATCTTTACCGGATTGTTGCCCCACCAACACGGCGCGAATTGGGGCAACGCGCTCGCCGCTGGTCCCTGGACGCTGGCTAAGATCCTGCAGGCCAAAGGCTACGAGACGGCAGGATTCAATGCCAATCCCTTTTACGGCCTCGCGGGGTGGCGACTGAACGAAGGCTTTGACTTTTACGTGGATGAAAGCTACTCCGTGCGGCATAACCTGGCCGTGACGTTCGCCGGGCAATCCGTTCTGCACGCTCTTTACAACCGCCTGATTCGCTATGACCAGTTCGACCACCGGACGGCGGCGGACGTAAACGGCGACGTGACGCGGTGGGTCGAACACCGGGACCCAAGCCAGCCGTTCTTTCTGTTCATCAATTATATGGATGCGCACCGGCCCTACCTGCCACCTTCGCCTTACGACCGGCGCTTCGGCAGAATGTCCCGCAGTCTGCTCGCAACCGTCAGCGCGAATTTGAAAGACGGCCATCCGCCGCGCCGCTATTCCGCGCAAGAACAAACCGAGTTGATCGACGGCTACGATAACAGCCTTGCTTATCTGGACGCGCAAATCGGTGACCTGCTCGGTTTTCTCGCCCGGCAGCCGGACAGCGATAAGACCATCGTAATCGTCACTGCCGACCACGGCGAAGGCTTCGGCGAGCACGGCACTTACGATCACGGATGGAATCTCTATAACGAGGTGCTGCGCGTGCCGCTGATTGTGGCCGGGGCCGGCATCCCGCAGGGCGTCCAGATTTCCCGGCAGGTCGGCATCCGCCGCCTCTTTGCAACCGTGCTCGATCTGGCGCTCGGACTTAAAGGCCCTGTAGAACAGAGCAGCCTGCGCCCTTACTGGGATAACAGATCGAAGCCCGAAAATGACGGCTCAGAAACCGTCTCTGAACTCGCGGTTTTTAACCCGCACAAACCCCTTGCGGCTTCGTTAAGCCTCATAACGCCTCAATGGCATTTGATTGAGAATCGCAATGGCTCGGTGGAACTCTACGACGAACAGAACGATCCGGAAGAACAGCACAACCAGGCCGGTGAACCGGGCCTGCGCGATGTTGTGCATACTTTGCAGCAATCTTTGGCGTCACGAATCGCCTATTCGACGCTTCCCTGGAGAGACGTACTCTACCTCGACCCGCTGAACCGCCCAGGAGCCGCGTTTGTCGAGCAAATCAGCGCCAACCATCTCCGTCTGCTTCCCGAAGGCATTCCGGTAGGCAGCGCGCAAGCTTTCTTTTCGCACCAACCCCCGGCGCAACTTATTCAACCAAACAGTTCCGACCAGGATTTGCTGCGAACTCTTCCCTACCACTAACGAGGCTTCGCCTCAGACCCGTGAGGCGTGCAGAGCGGCTTTGCCGCCGGCTGTGCGGGAAGCCTGTGGCTTCCCGGCGGTCAAGCTCTGATTCTTTTCTCAGGTCCGGCAAGGCTGAGCCTTGCCGGACCTGAGTATTAAACGAAAGGTTTTCCCGGAATGGCCCAGCCATTCCGCACAGCAAGCGGCAGAGCCGCGGATGGGTCCTGGCGAAAACTTGACTCATTTACATCAATTTCCCAGCTTCAAGACATCTAGCGCGCTCCGACTCAGAGTGCCGAACCTTGGTTCCTTGCCCGTCTCACTACTTCCGCAACCCTAAGAAAGCTGGTAAATCAAATGGATTCCTTGGGCGCTCCTGGTCACCGATATCGCTCTCCACAGCCGGTCTCTGCGGCCGTGGATTGCGCTCGCCGCGCTACCCACCCTGCAATTCCTTGCCGGCAAAATGTTCACGCTGCTCGCGCTTTTGGCAGGTCACTTTCACGCCAAACATAGAAATTGGGATTGAGTGGCGGATACGTGCGTTCGTAAAGACGGGGCTTTAACGGCAACTCCCCTCGCCCCCATCCCCTCTCCCGCCGTGGTGGGAGAGGGAGGACCGCGGAGCGGTGGGTGAGGGCGGGCGCTGGCGGCCAGGAACGGAATGAGCTTTTGCGAAGCCCATCTTTCCCACTACCTTGAAAAAGCCTCACATCGCAGCGGAATTGTTTCGATATTCAGACAGAGGCGACTCGGGTTCCAAATGTGGAGTCGCCCAGAAAGCCGACAGTGCGTATGAAACCTGCAACCATGCGTCGCGCCCGGGAACTGAATGGGGAAATTTGGCTTATCGCCTCGATGCTCGCGATTGCTGCGTTGCTCAATGTTCTGGTGGCCTCTCACCAGATTCTGCTGGGATTTTACGCCCTTCCCACGCTATTCTCGGCCTACTATTACGGACGCCGCCACGCCACCCTCACCGCCTTATGCAGCGTAACGCTGGTGGTGCTGGCCGAGTACTCGAACCGCACATTTTTCGGCGCAAAAGCCCCGCGTCCCGGCGCCGAGTTCTGGTTCGATCTGATGGGCTGGGCTGGAACGCTTATCTTGACCGCCTACGCCATGGGAACGCTTTACGAGCGGAAGGAAAACCACGTGCGTGAGTTGCGCAAAAGCTATTACGGCATTTTAATGATCCTGCGCCACTTTATCTCCAACGATAAATACACGGAAAATCATTCCTACCGCGTTTCCGTCTATGCCGCCAAGATCGCCGAGTTCCTTAACCTTTCGCCTGAGCGCATTGAGGACGTTCGCGCCGCGGCGCTGCTGCACGATATCGGAAAGCTGGAAATCAGCCGTGAGATTCTCTACAAGGCCGCGCGCCTGAGCAAGGACGAATACGAAGAGATGAAGCAGCACGTCAATAAAGGCGCAAGGCTTCTTGAACCTGTGGGAGGGTCGATCGAGCGCATCATTCCGATCATTCTGGCCCACCATGACAAGTTCGACGGCTCAGGCTATAACTCTACGCGCGGCGAAGAGATTCCCCTCGAAAGCCGGATCATCAGCGTGGCGGATGTCTATGACTCGCTCACCAGTGACCGGCCTTACCGCCGTGCCATGTCCCCGTTTGAGGCCAAGGCTGCTATCGTCGAAGGCTCGGGCAAGGATTTCGATCCCAAGGTCGTAGACGCCTTCCTTATCGCTTTCAGCGCGCAGGAACTTGAAGTTCCCGACGTGGTCGTTTAGCCCGGACTCGCAAGTTGAGCTTCTTCGTTCCAATCTAAGCGCTGCTGTTCGTAAATACAGTTACCTATCGAGCAGGCTGGTAAATCCCCTCGCCC
Source organism: Acidobacteria subdivision 13 bacterium RH2 MAG17b (assembly GCA_002197525.1). Lineage (GTDB taxonomy): Bacteria > Acidobacteriota > Terriglobia > UBA7540 > UBA7540 > RH2-MAG17b. Next base: position 19,611 of record NFUN01000167.1, read on the forward strand.
TCTTTGAGAGGGCGAGGGCGGCCGTAGGCCGGGTGGGGTGCGGTGCCGCACACGCCGCGCCAAGAACACCTTGACTTAATTAGCCTAGTTTGATAGCCCATGTCCATTGTGATGAACCAGTTTCGGCAAAACGCAAACAGCAACAAAAGGCGCATTCCACCAACCGCACGGCACGCGGTGCGCCCGAAGCCATTGAAAATAAGCTGCCTAGGCGCGCAACAGGTTACATTGGGGCGAAAGAAGAGCGCAAGGCCCCTCCAAAGAATGTTTAAGGAGCGAACCCACAAGTGATTGAAAACAATCGTTAGAGGAACAAATTGGATCAAATTCAAAAAACAAACTCCCTTTTCCTCACTTAACCCATTGAAAACAAAACAGTAACATGAGTTTTGCTAAAAAGCCCACTTATCTATCATAAAATCAATCAGATACAGCCACCACTGAAATTGTTTCGCGGTTCATACCGAGAGGATGGCTACACAGGCCGATGCGCAGCCAGGGCAGCCTTAACTCGCGCCGGGGTGAGCGGAGCCTGGCGCACACGCGCGCCGGTGGCGTCGAAAATGGCGTTCGCGAGTGCGGCTGCGGTCGGGCGGCTTGCCGCTTCGCCTGCGCCGCCTGGAGGCATATCCGTGTGATTCAGGAGCACGATGTCAACTTGATCCGGAACGTCTGAGGACATTGCGACCGGATAGCTAACCCAATCGACGCTGGTCACGCTGCTTCTATCGAACTTCACTTCTTCTTTCGTTGCGCGGCTCAGGGATTGCATCAGGTTTGCGGCAATCACTCCACGAAGGCTATTCGGGTTGACGACCATGCCGCAGTCTTGGGCGCAGACGAAGCGCTTCACCCGAACCGCTCCTGTCCGGCGATTGACTTCAACTTCGGCGATCGTCGCCACGCACGTTCCGCTGCGGTTGCCAAATGCAATGCCGCGGCCCGTAACAATTTCCGCCGCGCCGGCGTGTTTCTTCGGCGACGGGCGGCGCTCCCAACCGGCACGCTCAGCGGCGGCGGTCAGTGCGGCTTTCGACCGCGCATCATCCAAGTACTTGAGCCGGAATTCGATGGGATCAACCCCTGCGGCCGCGGCGACCTCATCCACAAACGATTCGACGGCAAATGTCACGGCAGGACCTTCGGGATCGCGCAGATGAGAGGTGCGGAGCGGGGAACCGGCGCTATAAAAAGCGGAGATCACGTGCCCGGTCGCGCGGATATTGGGGAATTCATAAGAGGTGGATTGCTCCCCCCACTGGCAGAACTCGTCGACGCCTGTCGTGTTGGGAATTCCCGTCAATTGGGATGCCAGATAGTTGCCCGCGCTATCGGGGCGGTAATAGGTTTCGCCCCCTGAAAAGGCAAGCGACGTAAAATCTATCGCACTCACCGCACCCTGAGCGTCGAGACCGGCAACCAGATCGCAGATTACGGCGGGGCCTTTCGTGCCCCACGCCGTCATGTCTGCCCGCATCCATTGAACGCGCACCGGCTTGCCCACGGCCTGAGAAAGCAGCACGGCGTCCGCGGCGGTGTCGTCGTAACCTGGGCGGCCATAGGAGCCGGCGTCTTCCACCCATATCACCCGAACCTTGTCCTCCGGCACGCGCAGCAGCTCGGCAAGCCCTTTTCGTAACGCATGGGTCTTTTGGCTCCCCGACCAGATGGTGGCAGAGCCGTCGGGCTTGACGTCCGCCACGGCGCAGCCCGGCCCCATGGTTGAATGCGACTGGAAGGGCCACTCGTAGCTCGCCTCCACTTTTTTGCTGGCGCTCGATAAGGCGGCAGCGGCGTCTCCGCGATTGAGCATCACCTTGCTTGCCTTGGGCGTGGTGGACCGCATGTGTTGGTACAACTGATCCTGTTCGGGGAAAGCCGGTTGAGGATCGCTCCAAGTCACCTTCAGCGCCTGCGCGGCCTGGATGGCCGCCCACTCAGTTTCCGCCACCACGCCGAGAAAATCGCCCTTCGTAACCGCTTTCACGAAACCCGGAATGCCTGTCACCGAAGGAATATCCACCTTCCCCAGCTTCGCCCCAACGCCCGGCGGCCTGATGACCCGGCCATGCAGCATTCCATCCACCCGGACGTCAGTAACAAACTCGAATTGCCCGAGGATCTTGGGCGGAATATCCACGCGCGGGATTGACTTTCCCACAATCGTGTAGCTGGCGGGGTCCTTGGTCTTGCCTATGCCAACAACGTTTACGGTGAATCCGGTTCCGGAAACTTTCAGCGCCTCATTCAGGTCGGTCCCGCCCGCAAGGTCCGCATAGGAGACGCTCTTTGAGGCGTCGCCTTTCGCTCGCACGACGCCCTCGCTGACATCAAGCTGCTCCGGCGGTACGCCTAGGCGGCGGGAAGCGAGGTGAAGGAGTAACGCACGAGCGCTGGCGGCGGCATTGCGCAGGGGTCTGCCACCCAGCCTAATGGAGGTGCTTCCGCCCACGCCGCCCTGATCCGGCGTCAGCGCCGTATCACCCATAACGAGAGCAACGCTTTGGAAAGGGACATCAAGCTCTTCGGCCACGATTTGACCGAGCGCCGTCTCGACCCCCATGCCGATTTCCGTCTTTCCCGTGAAAACGCGAATCGTCCCGTCTTTCTCGACCCGCAGCCACGCATCCAGCCTACCGGGGGAGGGGGTGGCATAGTCCTCGGGTGAAGCCGCAGCAAAGAGTTGCGGAACCACTCCGGAGTCCGTAAGGCTGAACCCGATCAGCAAGCCTCCGGCGTCCCGGACAAACTCTCTTCTCGTGAGCGAATGTTTGGAGGCCATAGGGCTTATGCGCTCCTCTTCATTTCTTCTGCAGCACGGCGCACGGCGGCGAATATTCGCACATGGCTGCCGCACCGGCACACTAAATTCTCAAATGCGCGCCGCATTTCTGCATCGGTGGGGTTGGGGTTCTTTTCGAGCAGCGCCTTCGCCGTCATCACCCAGCCGTTCAGGCAATACCCGCACTGGAAAGTCTGCTCTTCGATGAACGCCTTCTGGATGGGGTCGGGATTCTTCTCAGTTCCCAAGCCTTCGAGCGTGACGATTTTTTTCCCGGCGGCGTGCGACACCGGAAGCAGGCACGACCGCACGGGACGGCCATCCATCAGCACGGTGCAGGCGCCGCATTGGCCTAGTCCGCAACCGAACCTGGGATTGTTAAGCGCGACGTTGTCCCGGAGGACGTAGAGAAGCGGGCAGTTGGGATCAACGTCAACATCGTGCACCTTGCCGTTTACGTTCAATGATGCCCGGCTCATGGTCACCTCACTGCCAGATGTTATACATCAAGAAAGGCCGGTAGTCTATAGCTAATATCGCGATGCGGGGAATGGAAAGGCGACTGGATCATTCCCAATGCAGTTTTAGCGTCGCCTGCAAGCCCTTTAGAGTCTGTGTGACAACTGCGGCTGTAGCGGCGGTCTGTGACCGCCGGTCTTTACTTTTCAATAGCTTCGGCGCTCATAGAGCGCC
>NFUN01000168.1 GCA_002197525.1 Acidobacteria subdivision 13 bacterium RH2 MAG17b
AGGCCAAGCTCACAGACCAAAATCAAGGGCACAAGCAACAGCAAAACCAAGGGCAAAAACCAAGATACAAGCGCAGGGTCTGATTTTCGACCCTGCGGCTTTTCAACGCTGTTTTAAGTATTACCACTCGACGCGCGTGATGGCTCCCTCGGCGGCGGAAGTGACGAGCCGCGCGTATTTCCCCAGCACACCGCCGGGGTAGCGCGGTGCGGGTGGGGTCCACTTCGCCATGCGGTTCGCGATTTCCTCTGCTGAAAGTTCCACATCAAGCTTTCGCGCATTGACATCAAACACAACGATATCGCCATCGCGCAGCGCCGCGATTGGGCCGCCGAGCGCCGCTTCCGGCGCGACGTGCCCCACCATCAGGCCGCGCGTCGCTCCGCTGAAGCGGCCGTCGGTGAGCAGCGCCACAGACTCGCCAAGGCCTTCGCCCACAATCGCGCCGGTCACGCCCAGCATCTCCCTCATGCCCGGCCCTCCGCGCGGCCCTTCGTAGCGGATCACGACCACGTCGCCCGCTTTGATCTTTTTGCTCGTGACGGCCTTCATGGCGTCTTCTTCGCGCTCAAAGACGCGAGCCGGTCCGCGGTGATGCAGCATTTCGTGACCGGCGATTTTTACGACCGAGCCTTCGGGCGCGAGATTCCCTTTCAGGACCACGAGCCCACCCGTGCCCTTGAAAGGATTCGAGGCGGGCCGGATCACTTTTTGCCCAGGGGTTTCCTTGGCGCGCCGCGCTTCTTCCCCAAGCGTGCGGCCGGTGACCGTGATCTCGTTCTCGTGCAGCAAGCCGCCCTCAAGCAGGCTCTTTGCGATCACGGGGATTCCACCGGCCTGATGCACGTGTACCGCCATGTACTCTCCTGCGGGCTTGAGCGAGGCGACTATCGGCGTTCGCCTGCTGATGGCGTCAAAGTCATCGATGGAAAGCGGCACGCCTGCCTCGCGCGCCATAGCAAGCAAGTGCAGGACGGAATTCGTGGAACCACCGGTGGCGGCAGCGCTGGCGATGGCGTTTTCAAACGCTTTACGTGTGAGAATGTCTTTGGGTCGCAGTCCGCGCCGCAGCACGTCCATCACGAGCTGGCCGGTGCGGAAGGCCACTTCGCTTTTTTCCGGAACCATGGCCGGGACGCTGTTAAAACCCATCGGGGAAAGCCCGATGAATTCCATAACGGTGGACATGGTATTGGCCGTGAATTGTCCGCCGCAGGCGCCCGCGCCTGGGCAAGCGACGTTTTCCAGTTCTCTAAGGTCGGCGTCAGACATCGAACCTGCCGCGTGGGCGCCAATGGCCTCGTAAACATCACCCACCGTCACGTCGCGGCCCTTAAAGTTGCCCGTCGCGATGGAGCCACCATAGAGCAGAACCGAAGGCACGTTCAGGCGAATCAACGCCATGGCGGCGCCTGGAGTCGTCTTGTCGCAGCCAACGATGGCGACCATCGCATCGAACATGTGCCCGCGACCCACGAGTTCAATCGAGTCCGCCACGATCTCGCGGCTCACAAGGGACGTCTTCATGCCTTCCGTGCCCATGGTGATGCCGTCTGAAATGGCAACCGTGTTGAACTCCATGGGCGTTCCACCAGCAGCCCGGATTCCTTCCTTCACTTTCACCGCCAACTCGCGCAGGTGATAATTGCACGGCATGGTTTCAATCCAGGTGTTGGCCACGCCGATGATGGGCTTCGCGAGGTCTTGATCGGTAAATCCGATTGCCTTGAGCATGGCGCGCGCGCCGGCGCGCTCGGGACCGTCCGTGATGATGTGGCTCCAATGTTTGGGATTTAATGGCATAGCGTCTCCTTAGTTTCCGTGAACCGAGAATATTCGCAGATTCGACCGGAACTCGCAAGCGCCGCGCCCGCGAATGCCGTTAGCCTATGAAATGTCCGCCGGTTGAGAGTGCGCATGATCCGTCCGCTGAAGGCAGGAAGGTATCAAGCATTCTGTGTTGAGGAGGCGGACTACAACGATACTCAGAAACCGGTAGTGGTGCAGTTTGCTGTAGCGCCGCTCTGTGAGCGGCGAAAAGGTTGAAAGATCAAGGCCGCCGGTCATAGACCGGCGCACCAGCAGCCAAACTGAACCACTGCCCAGAAACCGCCTGGGAGCGGGCGATGGCAAAACGGGTAACACGGCGACACGCGGCGGAGGTGGCCGGATGCTGGACCGCAGCATGAAGCGTTTGAACCACCGGCGCGCCAGATATCCTCTGGCCACTGTTTTTTGCGCCTAAAAAGCAGCAAAAACAATTTCACTATGGCTTGTATCTTATTCTTGATACATGAGATAAGTTGGCTTGCTTGGTAAAATTGATATATCTGAATTGTTTTCAATGGTTTACAAGCTAGCCAACGGCTTTGTTCCTCTAACACTTATGGGTTAGCCCCTTAAACATTCTTTTGGGGTCATGTTGCACTCTTTCCGGCGCGGGTTTGTGGCGAGTCGTGCGGAGCGGGAGGCGTGAAGTAAGCGGGTCATGTTGTTCCGTTCACCCGTTGATAGCGTAGTATACTACGCTACATATAACCGCGTCAAGAGCACGGCTGACTCTATTGAGGTTTACAAATTATAGTGACAACATCCGCTGGTGCGGCGCTGTCCTCAGCGCCGAAAGACGCCGGTGGGGACACCGGCGCTACAAAAAATCCGTCACTATAATTTGTAATTCTCAATAATGCAGCGCATCGCAGACCTTCTGTAGCCCGCGACGCCTGCGATCCGGGCGGTTACTTCGCGCCCGGACTTTTCTGAATCCGCATTCCGTAAAACGACTGGTACACAAAATAAAAGGACACGGCGAAGAACGCTGCCGCCAGCACGTGGGTCAAAAATCCGCCGGTTTGCGCCGTCAGTCTGACCGCAAGCTCCACTGCCAGCAAGCCGAAGAGCGTGGTGAACTTGATGATGGGGTTCAACGCCACCGAAGAAGTGTCCTTGAAGGGGTCGCCCACGGTGTCGCCGACGACGGTGGCGTCGTGGAGCGGAGTGCCTTTCTGCTTCAACTCGACCTCGACAATCTTCTTCGCGTTGTCCCACGCCCCGCCCGCGTTGGCCATAAAGATGGCCTGATACAGGCCGAAGGTGGCAATCGAAATCAGGTAGCCGATGAAGAAGAACGGCTCCACAAAAGCGAATGCCAGCGTGACGAAGAATACGGCGATGAAGATGTTCAACATGCCCTTCTGTGCGTACTGTGTGCAGATTTCGACCACTTTCTTACTGTCGCTGACGGACGCCTTCTCCACTCCCTCCAGCTTGATGTTGGCTTTGATGAACTCCACCGCGCGATAGGCGCCCGTGGTCACGGCCTGGGTGGAAGCTCCAGTGAACCAATAAATCACTCCGCCGCCGGTGATCAAGCCGAGCACGAAGGGCGCATGCAACAGCGACAGCTTATCCACGTTCTGCGTAAGGCCGACCGTGAGCGCCATGATGATCGAGAAGATCATCGTCGTGGCGCCAACCACCGCCGTGCCGATGAGCACGGGCTTGGCCGTGGCCTTGAACGTGTTGCCCGCGCCATCGTTTGCTTCCAGCATTTCCTTGGCGCGCTCGAAGTTTACGTCCACGTTGAAGGTTTTCTTCACCACCTGCCGGGCGTCCGGGGCCTGCTCGATCAAGGAAAGCTCATAAATCGATTGGGCGTTGTCGGTTACCGGGCCGTAGGAATCCACCGCAATCGTCACCGGCCCCATGCCGAGAAAGCCGAAGGCCACCAAGCCAAAGGCGAACACCGGCGCCGCGAGCATGATGTTTTCCAAACCATGTACGCTTACCCATGAGCCGATCGCCATCAGCAGCACCATCGCGAAGCCCAGGTAATAGGCGGAAAAATTGCCGGCGACGAAGCCGGACAGAATATCCAGCGACGCTCCGCCTTCCTTCGCCGAAATCACCACCTCTTTGACGTGGCGCGACTCGGTGGAGGTGAACACCTTCACCAGTTCCGGAATCACGGCGCCGGCCAGAGTCCCGCAGGAGACGATGGTTGAAAGCTTCCACCATAGCGTTGGGTCGCCGCCCAGGTTGGGAATGATGATGGCGGAGATCGCGTAAGTCAACCCAATCGAGGCAAACGAGGTGATCCAGACCAGAGAGGTGAGAGGAGATTCATAGTTCATCTGGTCTGCGTTGGCGTACCGGGCCTTGGCGATCACGCTGTTGATAAAGTAAGCCGCCGCGGCCGCCACCAGCATGGCGACGCGAATCACGAAGATCCACACCAGCAACTGCACCTGAATGGTTGAGCTTTTGACGCCCAGCAGGATAAAGGTGATCAGCGCGACGCCTGTCACGCCGTAAGTCTCAAAGCCGTCGGCGCTGGGACCCACCGAATCACCCGCGTTATCTCCCGTGCAGTCGGCGATGACGCCTGGGTTTCGCGGGTCGTCTTCCTTGATTTTGAAAACGATTTTCATCAGGTCGGCGCCGATGTCGGCAATCTTGGTGAAGATGCCGCCGGCAATGCGCAGCGCGGCCGCGCCCAGCGACTCGCCGATGGCGAATCCGATGAAACACGGTCCCGCATAAGACCCTGGAACGAAGAGCAGAATGATGAGCATCATCAGCAACTCGACGCTGATGAGCATCATGCCGATGCTCATGCCGGCCGCCAGGGGAATTTCATAGAGGGGAAATGGCTTGCCGCCAAGACTGGCAAACGCTGTGCGAGAGTTCGCAAACGTGTTGACGCGGATACCAAACCACGCAACCCCGTAGCTGCCACAAATTCCGAACACGCTGAACGCCAGAATCATGCCCACGCGCACCGCCTCAAGCTTCAGCAGGACGCCGAAGTACACCACGATGATGACGGCGATAAAAATCCAGAGCAGAGCCAGGAACTTACCTTGCGTGACCAGATAGGTCTTGCAGGTTTCCCAGATCAACTGAGACATTTCCCCCATCGACCGGTGGACGGGCAAGCTCTTGAGCCGGCTGTAGATGGTGAGGCCGAAGATGAGGCCAAAGATGCAGAACAGAATCCCGAACATCAGCAGCTTGTGGCCGTTGACGCCCAGGAACTGGACTTTAGTAAAGTCCGGGAGCTTCAAACTGGCTTCGCCGCCGGTTTCTTCAGGGGATTGGGCCAAAGCCGAAGCCGCGCTGACCAACATCAGCGCAGCGCCAGCCGCGAGTGTCTTTGCGATACGGCATCGTTTGCACCAGATGCCTGTAAACCGGGTGCGCGCCAGGCGGAAGAAGGCTCCAGCCCCTTCGTTAATCGCGCCGGAAATCGCTCGTGCCTCCGGCATATGGCTTTTCCCCTGCGGCAGCACTCCAGGGCGCAGCAAAAAGAACCCAAGCGGCGCCAGAGCGCTGATGCTCAGGATGAGGAATGCAAAATGGTCCATGAAACCGGCCTCCGATTGTCCCCTGTCTCGCGAAGTACGAGCAGGCGCGACACGTTGTTAGTGTTTAGATCCACGACCAGGATCAATTTCAGGCGAGAAGCACTGTAAGTTAAGTCGTTACTTATAACATGCCCCGCAAAAAGCGTCAAGAAAGACCCGGCTCTTGTCAAGGCAAAGTAGAAAGTTCCTATTCTGAGCAAAGTAGAAAGTTCCGCTTTTGTCTTTAATCTTTCTCTCTCTTTTGCCTTTGCTTTTGCCTTTGTTTTTGGCGCTAACCGAAGGAGCCCGTAGGGCGACTGAGGTTAGCGCCAAAAGCAAAATCACGACCGGTTCGCTGAAGCCGTGGCCGGCCCTGTTTCCGGCTCGAGTGCTTTCCAGAGGGGCGGACCGCTCTGCAGGTCTAACCCTTCCATCCAGCACCGGGGCCGCCTGGCTTGGGACTTCACCCTGACCTTGAGGGGCGCCGTGACGGAAACGGGCAAGGCGAGGGGCTTCACCTGGCACCGTGAGATGGCCAAGGAGCGGTCCCGGAACCGCACCGCCAGCGTCCCATCCAGCCTCTGCTCCACTCGCACCCTCGCCCCTCGCAACCCCGCACGGATCGAACTCCTGGCCACCTGGTAGCTCTGCCCTTGAAACCGCAACGTGTAATCGTTCGCCACCACGCGGCTCTCGACGTGGCTCAAAATGGCTTCCAGATCGTGCTCTCGCCCCAGCCGCCGATGCCCGTCCGCCGCCTTCCGTGCCTTCACCGTGAAGCGATTCTCCCAGTCCGGCAAAAATTCCTCGTGCAGATAAGCATTGGCTTGCTCCAAGCTACACGCCCCGGCCACCCGCAGCCCTTTCACCAGCCGGTCCTGCAGGGTCCCAAAACATCGCTCCACCCGCCCCTTGGCCTGCGGACTATGGGCCGCGATCCACTCGATCCCCAACTCCCTCAGCGCCCGCCCGATCTGCGTCTGCGCTCCTTCCCCTTCCAACTGCTCTTCCACCCTCGATGCCCGATTCACTCGGAACAGGCTCGCCTGGTCCGTGTAAAAAGCCACCGGCCGCCCCCACCGCTCCAGGTAACTCTTCAACACCCGCAGGTTCTCTTCGGTCGAATCGTGCGGCGCAAACTGCCCCATCAGCCGGCTCGTCGCGTCATCGATCATGGCGATCAGATAGAGCTTCTCTCCGCGCCCTTCCAGCCACTCATGCTCCGACGTGTCCCACTGCACCAGTTCCCCCCAGCAACTCCGTCGCGGCCGCCACACGTGCACTTCCTCGACCCGCCGCGCCTTCCTCTTCCACACCCCCGCCTCGATCAACCACTTCCGCAGCGTCTCTTTGCTGACCTTGATCCCCTCCCCTCCCGCCAAGTACTCCGCCGCCAGCGTCGGCCCAAAATCGGCATATTTCGCCTTGACCCTCTTCACCGCCTCCCGCTGCGTCTTCTCCCCGATTCTTCGATTCGACCTCCGCCCTCGCAGCCGGTGCAGAATTCCTTCATCTCCCTCCTCCCGCATCCGCGCCATCAATTTCCGTACCCACCGCCCCGTGACCCCTAATTGCTGCCCTCCCTCACCTTGCGTGAGGTGCCCCTTCTCAACCTCGTGCAGTACCTTTAACCAGTCTCGATCTCTTCCACTCATCAATAGCTCCTGTTTTCTCATCCGCCCATTCTGCCGGATGCCAACAGGAACTTTCTACTTTGCTGCAATAGGAACTTCTCACTTTGCTGCGACAGAAAGACCCGGCTCTGGCTGTGCCCGTTTTGAACATGGAGGCCGGTTAGAAGCTGTGAAAAGCCGCGCTCCATCGCCGACGAGGGTCGCAATAACCCAAGAGATTCTTCGTGGCCAACAGCTTCTAAGAATCACACTGCCATTGGATATTTTCACAAACCGGTGGAGCGGCAGCCACCTGACCTCGTTCGTGCAGCATAGCAAGTCGCGATGAACCGAAGGAGATAAATGTAGCAACTTTTCTGGCGGGGCAAGGCGGATCAGTCAGCGGGCATCGAGCCGTCTTCTTCCACTTCATTGCCGGCCTGATCTGATCCGGCAGGGTAGCTGCTGTAGCGCTCGAGGAAACTTTCAATCACCTTGCGCTCAGCAGGTGAAACGTCATAGAGCCGGTAGACGATCTCATCCAGTTCGTCTTCGCCGGAAGCGATCTGGGCGGCGAGACGGCGCGCTTCCTCTCGCGCATTGTCCAGCAAATCGAGCAGCTTCTTGCAGCCCTCCGGCTTGAGTGGGAGCCGCCATCCCAGCACTTGCTTGAGGGGTATGTTCTTGCGGTGTTGAAGGCGAAGCGCCGCCGCCAAGCATTCGGCGTGCTCGCGATGCTCGAATTGAAAGACTTTCGGACTGCCGTATCGCACCTCGTACCCGTAGAGCGTCTTTTCAACCGAGATGGCATCCCGCTCCATAGATACTTGGGCAGATGTCGGATGCGCGGTAGAGATATGGCTAATTGTGTCCAACTCATACCGTGAGAGGTCGCGGTCAAAGCTCGCGGGAAAGGCGCCCATTTTGCGGAGCAACTCAGCGTGTTCGCCTACAGCGGCTGCCAATTCATCAGCCAGAGACGCCAGCCGCAGTGACGAGGCTGATCGCGCGTCCAAAATAGCTTCCGCTAAAGGCAGTTCTTTCACGAATTGATCGGCGTAAGAATAGAAGCGTCCGCCGTAAACCGAACTTATTTGCTTAATGAGAAAATCGGTCACGCGGGAGTTCAAGAACCCGAGTAAAGCCTGGAGATTCCCAACTTCGCTCGCGGGTGAAATGCCATAAACGCCACCGCCTTTGCCGCCAGCCTGAAAAACAAACTTTCCATGTTGGTCGAGGGCGAAAGAGTTCCGCCGCGAGAGGAGTTGAAGCACAAGCTTCGGTTGGAAAAAATAATCCAAATTTTGGGGCCTGGCGGCACCGTACCATACGCGGCCATCCGGCCTATCTTTTCCATAGCGATGATCCTCGCGTGCTCGAAGCTGCTCCTCGTGCTTACACAGGTATTTCCAAGCGTTGGGGAAGTGGTCTTCCATCAACTGTAATTTGTCTGGCTCCAAGAACTCAAACTTATCAAGGTTGGCCTTGCAAGGAATCAGATTCCATTCTTCCACGGCATCGCCCTCGAGGGTTCTCCTGCGCACATACCGGTCGTAGGGAAACATGACCCACGTGTGCTTCCAGTCGATGGACCAGCGGCCAACATCCTTGCCAAATAGAAACGGCCTCACGGCGACTTTCTCAATCTCGACGGGTTTGTTGCCGCAACCGCAACCATTCCCTTCGTGTCGCGGCCAGAGTTTTAGCGTATCGCCAAGGTCCTCAGCCTCGTCAAAGACGAGAATTGCGTCCGCGCCAGTCGCCAAGCCCTGAAAGGCGCCACTCTGGCTCGCCGTGATGTCGATCAGTCTCTTGCCCGGAACCTTTGCGAGCTTATCGAATACTCTTTGCTCATTTGGTGGCATGAGCCACCAGCCGGGTCCCTTGAGGCGGTGGCGGGGAAACTTGAAGACCTCGATGGTGTCGCCGGTCGCCGAGGTCTCAGGACCAAGCTTCTTGCGCAACTGCTTGAACTCACCGATGACCTCTTGAGCCTCGGCGTCACTGGTAAAAGCTCTGGCCGCTTCCAGACTTCCCTTTTTACCCTTGCCGTCACGCTCCGCGATGAGGATGGCCGGATAGTTCAGCGCACCGGCAAAAACGCGGGTATCCCGGAAGTCAAGTAAAACGTCCAGGCGCAGCGAATCCGGCAAGTGTTCACGAAGCTTCTCGCCGTAATCAACATTGAGAAACCTGTCAGAAAGGATAAAACCCAGACGGCCATTCTTGCCGAGCCAGCCCTCCTGACCACTTGAGCTTACTGCGCGCTCCAGAAAGGGAACGTAAAGGTCGTAGTTATGCTCCGCCCATTGGTATTTGCCCGCCCAGAACTCTTTAACTTCCTGCGGAATCTTTTGGATGCGGACATAGGGCGGATTTCCCACCACGAAGTCGTAGCGGCGATCCTGCTTGAGTGAAACTGCCAGCACCAAGTCCTCGATTGTTTTCAGAAAGCGGCCGTCTTGGTACTTACCCTTCAGCACGCTGACGGTTTCTTCCAGGGCCTGCCGCGCGGGTTCAAGATAAGCGCGCAGTTTGCCGGCTGGCTCGCCAAAGCGAGCCAGCAGTAAGTCATCGAGTGTGAATCGCTTATCCCGCACACTCTGAAAAAGGCGGGCGAGCGCAGCAATATATTCCTCGAGATTTACCACCAGCGCGTGTTCGCGCGCGTCTCCATAGCGCGGCACCTTCACTGACATTTTGACGAAGTCTTTCTTGCCGCCTTTGATGGGCAGGTAAACGCTCACGTCCAGCGTGGCCTCGTCAAATTGGAGGTTTACCTGTAGCTTGTCCGCAGACTCCTGCGCCCACTCGCCTTCTCTTTCCTCGATGCGCAACGAGTCGGTGCGGAAAACTGGCAGGCGCACGATGCGGAAATCCGGGTCGTCATAGATGGTCTTGGCATAAAGCGGCAGGATCAAGGCCGCGTAATTGACCTGTGACATCAAGACCGCGAAGGGATTGATGTCGAATCCGACAATTCGCAAACCCTCGGTAAGATCGAGGAGGACTTCCTTTGCCTTTGAACCGGCGGGCTGGTTGTTTAAGTAACGGCGCAGAGCCGCAACCAGGAACGAGCCGGAGCCACAGGCAGGGTCGAGGAGGCGATGGCCCCGTTGGCCCTTGTAACCACACTCGTCAAGAATGAATTCAATAGCTTCCGGGGGCGTGTAAAACTCGCCGAGAGCCTTGCGGGTGTCACGGTCAAAGTAATGTTGGTAAAGCTCGCCTAGGAAATCCCCCGAGAGGTCCTCGAAGTTAAACTGGCAGGCTGCCAAAGTTGCTTCGGCCAAGGCGTAAAACAATCCGCGTCCTTCAGGGATGGAGCACTCAAACCACCAGTCGAAAATGTCCTGCGAGAAGATGGAGCTGAACAAAGTCTCACTCGCCCGCTCGAAAGAGCGGCGGACGACTTCCAGGTAATGCTCGGGCTTCAACCGGTCGCGGACTGCCAGCTCGTTCAGGCTGTCCCGAATGCGAGCCATAAAACGAACGTGCGGGAAACGGTGGTCGTCCGCCGCCTTGGCCAGAATCAGGCGCGAAATGATTGTGTAGGCGGTCTCCAGGGAGAATGAGAACTGCGCAACTTCCGCGCGGGCCTTGCTACCGAGGAACGGCCGCCAGCTTTCCGGCACTTCCTTTTCCTTTAATTCCCGTGCGTACGTCTTTTGCCAGAATTCATAGGAGCCCCGGGCGAAACCCGAGGAGTCAACGGTCTTGGGAAGCAGCTCCTTGAGCCGGAGAGTCAGCTTTCCAAATGCAGACTCCGGACGGAGTTGGAAGACTTGAAAGAAAATTCTGGCTGCCTCTGAGTCAGGAGCCGAGACCAGCAACGGGTTCTCCCGGACAAACTTAAGGTGGTCGGAAACACTCTGGAGCGACTCAAATTGGACCCGTTTCTTCGAAAGCCAGCCCTCGATCCTGGCCGCATCTTGCTCGCTGAGGTCGGCGAGGCGAAGGCTGAGCTGCTCGGTGAACTCACCGTTGGTACGAGCGTAAAGGACAAAATCGATGCCATTGGTGAGCACGCCGAGGAAAGCCAACTGCGGCTTGACGTATTCTTCGAACAGCTTTTCGCGGAATGGTGCGAGAGACCCGGCGGAGGGCTGCTTGAATTCGATCACCGTGCGAACCCGCCCTGCGAAACCGAGAAGCGCCACGTCATACCGTTTTTGCGACCGGCTGCTTCGCTGGGCCAGGATGTCCACAGTGAAACCCTCGTAGCCCAAGGCGTCGAAAAAGCCCTTCTCTTGGAATACTTTTTCGACTTCGGCTTCGGTAAGAGAGGTTACTTCGCACGTCCTGCCGATGCTGCGGAGAATTTGTTGGAGTTTGGATGGCATCGAGCGTTGATTCTACCGGTATCAAGCGCGGGAGGCAACGCGGATGTGGAAAAGACCTAGATCTGGAAAAATTGATTTCAGGCTCGCTTCGTTCTTCGCACCGGTTGTGCGGTGGAATTGAGTTGCTTCGGGAATGCTGGGTCTGACCGTGAGATGATTAATGGCGATTGGCGGCTTTGACAAATTTGCGCCTTTCGGCTTACCGTGAACTATTACGTCTGGGAGGATTCATATGCGTCGATTTTTGGTGTTTTTCGCCGCCATAGTGGTGATGGGGGTTGCAAGCTGCCACAGGATGGATTCCAAGGCGGCCATTCAAACAGCGATTGAAGATCACCTCCACCATAACAGCCATTTAATGCTGAACACCTTTACTACTCATTTCGAGAATGTCACTCAGAATGGCGATACGGCACAGGCGTTGGTTAAGTATCAGAGCAAAAATCTTCCTAACGTCGCCGTGGAGGTAAGTTACGGCCTGAAAAAAATCAACGGGCAATGGCAGGTGGTTTCGAGTTCTTCGGGAGGCGGGCAGATGACAAGCCCCGGCAATCCTCACGAGAAGTTGGATCAGGAGAGCAGCCCTGGAGCCGCTGCGCCCGGCGCTCCCGGCCCCATTGCGAGCCATTAGCCCCGGAATATTCCTGTTTCAAGCTCCCGGATATCAACCATCCATCGCGACTCGCCAACTTCGCCACGCTTTCAGAGGCTGTAGCGGCGGTCTGTGACCGCCGGTCTTTGGTTTTGTAGCGCCCGGGCTTCAGCCCGGCACAGCCTTCAAAATGCCGACCTGAAGGTCGGCGCTACGGCAAACTGAGTCACTACCTCGCAGGCATTACGCTTTTCCGGAGGGGGAACCATGGAAACACTCGGAGTGGCCGTTGTTGGGACTGGTTGGGTGGCAGGCGAGCACATCCGCGCGTATCAGGCCAATCCGCACACCGAAGTACGGGCCATAGTCAGCCGTAATCGCGACCGGGGTCACGCCAAGGCGGAAGAGTACGGACTTCAGAACTGCCGCGGCTACGACCTGGACGAGATGCTGGAAGCGCCCGGAATTAACATTGTCTCGATCTGCACCCCGCACCACCTCCACGCCGAACAGGGCGTGGCGTGCGCGCAGGCGGGAAAGCACTTACTGCTTGAAAAGCCCGTGGCGCTGAATCTGGAAGAACTGAGACGCTTGCAGGCCGCCGTTGCAGCCGCTAAGGTGCGAACCCTGGTGAGCTTCGTTCTGCGGTGGAATCCGCTCTTCCAAACCATTCGCTCGCTGCTCGCCGAGGGCGTTGTGGGAAAGCTGTTTTACGGAGAGGTTGATTATTTTCACGCCATCGGACCGCAGTACTCAGGCTACGAATGGAATATCAAGAAGGAGGTGGGCGGAAGCAGCTTGCTCACCGCCGGCTGCCATGCCGTGGACGGGCTGCGCTGGTTCATGGGGAAAAAGGCGGTGGAAGTCTTTGCCCTGGCCAATTTCAGCGCGCAAAATCCGCTGCACTACGAGTATGAACCGAACAGCGTGACGCTGGTGAAATTTGAAGACGGCTCGATGGGCAAAGTAGCTTCGTCCATTGAATGCGTGATGCCTTACACCTTCAACATTGAACTTCTCGGCGACGGCGGCACGATCCGCAACAATCAGGTCTTCTCAAAGCGGTGGGCGGGGCAGAATGGGTGGGCGACGATTCCGACGGTTCTGCCGGACAGCGGCGACGTCCGCCACCATCCGTTTCAGGAGGAGATCGACCACTTTGTTGACTGCATTCTGAACCAGCGCGAGTCTCACGCCAATATTGAGGATGCCGCGCTCACCCACGAAATCTGCTTCGCCTCTGAAATCTCCGCGCGCGAAAACCGGCCGGTGCAGTTGCCGCTTCAGCAGGCTGCTGCAGTTGGCCTGTGATGGACCCAAAGCGGACTATGCCATCTGCACACCAGGGACGGTGCGTGGCGCCGCATGGCGGCTTGTGCCATGTGTGCCGTCAAAATTGGTATCAGACCGTCTTGTCCGGCGAGTCGCAGATTTTCTCGATGGGGCAATCGGCGCAGAGCGGCTTGCGCGCCTGGCAGATTTTGCGGCCAAACCAGATGATCTGGTGTGCGAAGGAAATCCAGCGGCTGCGGGGGATAACCTTCATTAAATCTTGCTCCACCTTCTCAGGAGTCTTTCCATTCGAAAGCTTCAATCGGTGCGTGATGCGGAAGACGTGAGTATCCACCACCACTCCCGCGGGCAAGCCGTATGCAGTGCCCAGCACCACGTTGGCGGTCTTGCGCGCCACGCCCGGAAGCGTCAGCAATTCCTCCATGCCTTGCGGGACATTACCGCCGAAATCAGCCACAATCTTCTTCGCCGCACCCACGATGTTTTTGGCTTTGTTGCGGAAAAATCCGGTTGAGCGGATGTCTTCCGCCAGAACCTCGGGGCGGACGGCGGCAAAGTCCCGGGGCGTGGGGTACTTGCGGAAAAGCTCCGGCGTGACCTTATTCACCCGCGCGTCTGTGCACTGCGCCGAAAGGATGGTGGCGACGAGAAGCTGAAAGGGATTTTCATGCTTAAGCGCGCATTCGGCGCGCGGGAAGAGATGGTCGAGCGCCGCGAAAATCTTCACCAGACGCGCGGGGGACGTGTAATTCTTCGCCCGTTTCCGTGGTGTTTTTGTGCTGCCGCGGCTTTCGGTTTTCACCGCGGCGCGGCCTCTTTTTTTGATTTTGCCAAGCATGGGTTTACTCGGAACCAAGCTAATATAACACGGCGCCAGCCCCACCGCGTTATGACTCGAATTGCTTCGCAGTGGATTCCCCGTGCTTTTGACCGGCCCTATCGCCTATGGCATAATTGGAATGCTTAAGTTTAGGCGGGGCGGAATAAACATTATGAATACGGCTTGGAAGGCGGGGGTCGGCGCGACCCTCTTTTTATTTTGTGCGGGGTGGGCAGGCGGCGCAGCACAGAAAGCGGCCCCCGCTGCGCCGTCCGCGACTACACAAGCCGCGGCTTCGGCCTCGCCGGACCGGGCTGGCTCCTACTATCACTTTATGCTGGCGCGACGTTACGAGGAGCTGGCAGGCATCTATAACCGCAGTGACTACGTTCAGCGCGCTATCTCAGAATACAAGCAGGCGATCGCGGACGATCCGGATTCCCTCTTCCTCCACGTTCAGCTTGGCGATTTGTACTGGCGGGTGGGCCAGTCCGCCGATGGCGTGCGCGAGGCGCAGTTCGTGCTGAAGGCAGATCCGAATAATCTTGACGCGCACCGGCTGCTGGGGGGCATCTACCTGCACGACATGGGATCCAATCAGGGGCAGCAGAACCAGAAACAAACTCTCGAGAACGCGATCGGGCAGTATGAGGCCATAACGCGCCTTGCGCCGCAGGACACCCGCTCCGCCGTTCTGCTGGCGCGCCTCTACGCGCTCGACAATCACCCAGCCAAGTCCGAAGCGGTGTTCAAGGAAATTCTCAGTACGCATCCGGATTCCATGGAGGCGCTCAGCTACCTCGGCAAGCTTTACATCAATCAGGAAAACTACAAAGAAGCCATCGCCTTCTTTAGAAAGATTCCCGCCAACCGCCGGGGCCCGTCCACCTTGGCGATGCTCGGCATGGCATACGCCCAGACCGGCCGTTTCGGCAAGGCGGCGGCAAATTTCGAGGCGGCCTTGAAGACCGATCCCACCAACACCGACATTCGCAGGCAATACGCGAGCGCCTTGATGCGCGCCGGCAAGCTGAATGAAGCGAGAGCGGAATACGAAACGGTTCTAAAAGCAGAACCGAACGATGGCGAGAGCTGCCTGCACCTGGCGCAGATCAATCAAGCGCAGGGGAATTTCGGCGAAGCTGCTAAGCGGTTGAATCAAGCCAGCAAGCTGCTGCCGGGCGACATGGAGGTGGCTTACCAACAGGCGCTGCTCCAGGCCGCAACCGGAAATGACGCGCAGGCGATTCAGATTCTGCAAGATTTGCTAACCAAGACAGAGAGCGCGACCGGGAAGTACACCGCGGCGGAAGCCAGCAACCGGGTGGCGTTCCTCGAGCGTTTAGGAGCGATTTACCGCTCAGAGGAAAAGTACGATCAGGCGCTGGCAACGTTCCGGCAGATCGCGGAACTGGGACCAGGCCAGGCGCCCCGCAGCGAAGAGCTGGTCATTGAAACACTCGATCTCCAAGGCCAGCGCCAGGAGGCGCTTGCGGAAGCGAATCGCGCCGTGCAGAAGTATCCTAAACAGCGCTCGCTGATTCTTGTGCGGGCTTCTCTGCTTGGTGAACTGGGCCATGTGGACGAGGCGGTGCAGGAACTCAACGGACTTCTCGGCAGCCAGAAGGCGGGGGAGAACCAGCAGGTTGAGCTGGCCATCGTGCAGGTCTATTCGCAGGCTAAGCGCTATCGCAAGGCGCAGAGTGAGCTCGAAAAGATTCTGCAAGACAGCCCCCAGCCGGGCGATCAGGAATTTGCGCACTTCCTGCTGGGATCAGTTTACGAGCGGCAGAAGAAATACGACCTGGCCGAGCAGGAATTCAAGAAAGTGCTGGCCACCGATCCGCTGAACTCGGCCGCCTTTAACTATCTCGGTTACATGCTTGCGGATCGCGGCGTCGAACTGCAGCAGAGTGTGAACTACATCAAGAAGGCATTGCAGCTTCAGCCCAATAACGGCGCCTACCTGGATAGCCTCGGCTGGGCCTACTTCAAGATGGCCCGCTACGATCTGGCGCTCGACCCGCTCACGAAGGCCGCCAAACTCCTTGGGAATGATCCTACGGTGCTCGACCACCTGGGCCAGCTCTATTTGAAGCTCGGGAAGAAGCAAGAAGCTGCGGAGGAATGGCGGCGGGCGCTTAAGCACTGGTCGGGCTCCCCCGATACCGATTTCGACGCTGCCGCGGCGGCCAAACTTCAGAAGCGCCTGAGCCAGCTTGAGCGCCAGCTTCCGAAAGAGCAGAAGATGTAAGCGCTGAAGCGGGCCTCCGGTTTGCCGCCCGCAGTTGCCGCCCTTGAACCACTCCATCCGCCTCCGCGCCTTCGCTAAAATCAACCTCGGCCTGAAAGTCCTATTTCGCCGTCCGGACGGCTATCATGAAATCCGGACCATATACCATACAATTGCGCTGCACGACCGGCTGGAGCTCACGCTCACCCGCCAACCCGGCATTGTGCTTGATTGCCGGCACTCTTCGGTTCCCACAGGCCGCGACAACCTGGTTTACCGCGCCTGCGAGTTGTGGAGC
Source organism: Acidobacteria subdivision 13 bacterium RH2 MAG17b (assembly GCA_002197525.1). Taxonomy (GTDB): domain Bacteria; phylum Acidobacteriota; class Terriglobia; order UBA7540; family UBA7540; genus RH2-MAG17b. The sequence goes on from NFUN01000168.1 coordinate 16,538, forward strand.
GAGGCGCGGAAATTCAAGGGAGGGATCCGAGCCAGACTCGAAAAGCGCATTCCGCCCGGCGGCGGACTGGGCGGAGGGAGTAGTGACGCCGCTGCCACGCTCATGGGGCTTGAGCGACTCACTGGCAACCGCCTGAACGCCGCGACGCGCTTCCAGATGGCAGCGAGCCTCGGATCCGACGTGCCGCTCTTTCTGCTGGGAGGCTGTGTTCTTGGCTGCGGGCGAGGTGAAGAAGTGTACCCGCTGGTTGATCTTCCGCCGCGAAAGTGCTTGGTGGTACATCCCGGATTCCCCGTTTCAACCCCTGAAGCGTACCAGCAGTTAAGCTTACGGTTGACAAGCCGTAAGGAAGGCCGTAAAGTTAATCTTTTCGGCGTGTGGCCACAGATATCCCTTGAGGATTGGGGACCGGCCGAAAACGACTTTGAGAGTGTCGTTTTCGCGAAGTGGCCAGAACTGGGCGACCTTAAGAGCCAGTTCATCCGGGCCGGAGCCGAAACCGCATCGCTGACCGGAAGCGGCTCAGCCGTCTACGCTGTCTTCGATTCCGCCCGAAAACTGATTCGAGCTTCCAGAGGCGTTCCGCAGGGGTGGACCGTGTTTCGAACCCGGACCCTCCGCCGGCGTGAATACCACCGCCTTCTGTTTGCGGTGTCACGTGGTGGGGGCGCGTGAGCGCTTCGCGCGGGTTACTGGGAGGTCGTCCAGTGGTAGGACACATGCCTTTGGAGCATGGAACTCTGGTTCGAATCCAGGCCTCCCAGCCAAATTTCGCCTGACGGTTCGCGTTAAGACGCGGGTGGCGAGCCGAAAGATCTTTACCCCGGATCCAACCGGAAATAGAAGCTGGCCGAACACAGTATACTCACACGCGGAGGGTTTGAGCGCATCGACATGGCGGATCGAAAACGTAACACGCTCAAGGTCTTTTCTGGGAATGCTCATATTGCACTGGCCAAGGAGATTTGCTCAAATTTGGGCGTCCCCCTCGGCAAGGCTTGTGTGGACCGGTTTCCAGACGGTGAAGTCCGGCTACAAATCATGGAGAATGTTCGCGGCACGGACGTCTTTGTGATTCAGCCCACTTGCCGGCCCGTGAATGACAATCTGGTGGAGTTATTGATCATGCTGGACGCGTTCCGGCGCGCTTCCCCTGACCGTATCACGGCGGTGATTCCGTTTTATGGTTACGCGCGACAGGACCGCAAGGACAGACCGCGAGTCCCCATATCAGCCAAGCTCGTGGCGGACCTGCTTACATCCGCCGGTGCGAACCGCATTCTGGCGATGGACCTGCATGCCGGACAAATCCAGGGTTACTTCAACATTCCAGTTGATCATCTTTATGCGACGCCGGTGACGGTGGACTACTTCAGGAAGTTGAAGCTTAAGAACGTAGCCGTAGTTTCTCCAGACCCGGGTGGAGTAGAAAGGGCGCGCGCATTTGCCAAAAGACTAGACGCTCCGTTGGCAATCATCGACAAACGGCGCGAGGACGCGCAGACTGTCGAAGTCATGAACGTAATCGGCCGGGTCGAGGGAAAGACTTGTCTGATCGTCGATGACATGATCGACACAGGTGGCACGCTAGTGCACGGCGCGGAGGCGCTGCTGGACAACGGTGCGCGGCAGGTTTACGCCTGCTGTACACATGGAGTGTTCGCCGGCGACGCCATCGAAAAGATTTCCACCTCGCCGCTCGCTCAACTTGTTACGACCAATTCGATTCCGATCTCCGCAGACGGTAAGGCTTGCGATAAGATCAAAGTGTTGAGCGTGGCGAGGCTGCTGGCCGAGGCCATCCGGTCGATTCACGACGAAACCTCGGTGAGTAGATTATTTATTTAATGCCGATGACAAGCAACCCAATGGCGTTGCGCTGCCGTTCAACCGGGTGGAGCGCGCGGTGATAACGGAAAGCCGCCGCTGGATTACTTGCATGGAACCGATTTTAGGTGAAGGAGCTAGGCCCCTATGTCCCAAACTTTGACGATCGAAGCGGCCCCACGCGAGAATTTCGGGAAAAATGCGTCGCGCCGCCTCAGGCGCGACGGCCGCCTGCCCGCAGTGATTTATGGCGGTGAAGCCGGGGCCGTTTCGGTCACTGTTGATCCGCGCCAGTTGGCTTCTATTTTGCGCAGCGAGGGCGGGCACACTTCCCTGCTGAACGTTGAGGTTCGCGGCGGAGAGCAAGTGCGAGTGATGGTGAAGGACTGGCAGACGGATCCTGTTCGCGGATCGCTGCTGCACGTGGATTTTGTTCGCATCACCGGTGATACGCGCTTGAAGGTGAAAGTGCCCATCCATATTACGGGCGAGTCGCAGGGAGTTAAGTTGCAGGGCGGCATTTTCGAGTTTGTTCTGCGCGAGGTGGAAGTGGAGTGCCTGCCTGACGACATTCCGGAACATTTGACCGTGGATGTCACTGAGTTGACCCTCGGGCGCAACCTGCGTGTGTCGCACCTGCCGGTCAGTCCTAATGTGAAGGTCCTCACCGATCCAAACCGCGTCGTGGCGCACGTCGTTGCTTTGAAGGCAGAAGAGGAAAAGGCTGCCGTCGAGGGCGAGGAGGCCGCGCCGGCGGAACCGGAGCTTATTCGCAAACCCAAGGCCGAAGAGGAAGCCGGCAAAGAGGAGTCGAAGGAATCCTAGCACTGCGATCCGCAAACCGTGGTGGAATCAACGAGCGGCCTGAAACTGGTGGCTGGACTGGGCAATCCCGGCTACGAGTATTACCTGACTCCGCATAACCTTGGGTTTATGGCGGTGGACCGAATCGCCGAAACTTGCGGTGCCGGAATTACCCGGCCCGAAGGGCAGGCGCTCACGGGCCGGGCTCAGGTCGGCTCCACTCAGGTGATTCTGGCCAAGCCGCAGACGTTCATGAACCTGAGCGGGCTGGCCATCGGGCGGCTGCTCGAAAAGCATCAGGTCGCGGTGGAAGACCTTATAGTGCTCGTCGATGACGCCGATTTGCCGTTTGGAACGCTTCGCATCCGCGACCGCGGCAGTGCTGGCGGGCACAACGGCCTGAAGTCGGTGATTGGCGCGACGCAGTCAGACCGTTTCGCGCGCGTAAGGATGGGAGTGAAGCCGGACCGCGAGGTTGAGGACAGGGCCGCATACGTGCTTGGCCGTTTTCGCAAGGCTGAGCTGGAAGCTGTTGCAGAGATGGTGGATCGCGCCGCCGAAGCGGTAATAGCGATGCTGCGCGAAGGTATTCAGACAGCGATGAACCGCTATAACCGGCGGGAAGCATCGTGAAGAAAGATCGTGAGGTTTCATGCATCGATACGAAGTGATGTTCATCATCCGGCCGGACGCGCCAGAAGATGAAATGGAAAAGCTTATTACCCAAATGCAAGGCTACGTCACGGGTGCGGGCGGCAAATTGGAAAAGGCCGAAAAAATGGGCCGGCGCAGGCTGGCCTATCGGATTCAGCGATACCGCGAGGGTTTTTACGTCCTGTTCGTCTTCGAGGGCGAACCGGGAGTGGTTACCGAGCTCGAACGCCGTATGAAGGTGACGGATGCCATCATCAAGTTCCTCACCATTCGCGTCGACGAGGAACTGAAGCGCGGCGCTAAGATGGGGGCAATCCGGAAACGGAAGGAGTCCCGCCGCCGTAAGCCGACTGCATCCCAGCCGGCTTCGGCGCCGCCTCAGGCCGCCGCCGAAGCCGGCCAAGCCTGATCTCCGGTACGGCTTACACCATGCTTCACGGCATACTATGTGAGACGTTGTGTGATCCCGGAACCGGCTTCGTTATATCCACGGCGCCCAGGCTCCAAACCTTTTACTGGGACCCGATAAGGAGCAAAAGTTTATGCCTATTGGAAAAAGAACCGCCAGACCCGAAGGCCGCCCGGCCCGACCCGCTGGTGCGAGCCCAGGCGGGTCCGGTCGCAGGCAATTTTTTCGCCGCCGCAAGGTTTGCAAGTTTTGCGAAGAAAAAATCGATGTGATCGACTACAAGGAAGTCAGGCTGCTCGGACAGTTCGTTTCCGAGCGGGGCAAAATTTTGCCCCGGCGGCTGACCGGCACGTGTTCGCCGCACCAGCGTCTGGTAGCGGTAGCGATCAAGCGCGCCCGGAATATCGCGCTGCTTCCCTTCGCCTCGGCATTGTAATCTGGGCGGGCGCAGGCGCCGCTAATATCCTAACCGCTGCTGCCGTGATTACCCGCACTGCGGCGAATTATGGGAGTTTCTTATGGAAGTAATTCTGATTGAGAACGTTGACAACCTCGGAACGCGGGGTCAGATCGTCAAGGTAGCGGCGGGTTATGGCCGCAACCACCTGCTGCCAAAAAAGTTGGCCGTAGCCGCCACGCCTCAGAACCGGAAATGGGTGGAGCAACAGCGGCAAAGATTTCTGAAGCAGGAAGCGCACGAAAAGGCGGATGCTCAGGAACTGGCTGGTTTGCTGGGCGGCCTAAAGCTCGTCTTCACCCGCAAGGCCGGCGAGCAAGGCACTCTGTTCGGTTCGGTCACGGCGATGGACATCGCGTCAGATATGGCAAACCGCGGCTACAACATCGACCGCAGAAAAATTCATCTGCCAAGCCCGGTCAAGACCGTCGGCGAGCACGATGTGCAGGTGCGACTGCACCGCGAAGTGACAGCCACGCTAAAGGTTATCATCGAAGTTGAAGGCCAGGCGGGAAAAACCTCTTCCGCTCCTTCCGAAGAGCCCGCGAAGTCTTAATGCCGAACCACGCCAGGCGTGTATCCGTGCTTGAACTTGCCGCCCGAAGAAGGCATCCTGAAAGCCATGCCCGCAAGCTTGGTCAGCGACAAAGGTCTCCCGCATAACCTGGAAGCCGAACGCGCCCTGCTCGGCTCGATTCTCCTCGACAATAGCGCCTTAAACGTAGCTCTCGAGGTGCTCAAGACCTCCGATTTCTATTCCGAAGCTCACCGCATGGCGTTTCAGAAAATTGTGGAGCTTTCGGAGAAGAACCGCACGGCGGAGCTTGTCACTCTGGCCGAGGAGCTTGCGAAAAATGGGCTGCTCGAAAAGGCGGGCGGAGCGGCTTACCTCGCCTCACTGACCGACGCGCTGCCTATTGGTTCGCCCGCACGCGTCGCCGAATACGCTCGCATCATCAAGGAGAAGTCGGTGCTTCGAGGCCTGATCAACGCCTCGAACAACATCATCAGCCGCTGCCTGGAAGAAGCGGATGACCCGGAAACGCTGATCGATCTCGCCCAAAGCCAGATTTTTGAAATCTCCGAGAAGGACGCACAGTCAGGCTTCTATCGCGTACAAGACATCGTCAAATCGAGCTTCGGAACCCTTGACGTGCTTTTCGACCGGCGGCAGGGTGTTACGGGCATCGAGACCGGTTTTGAGGTCCTGGACCAAATGACTTCCGGACTGCAGCCGGGAGAGCTCGTCATTATCGCCGCCCGCCCCTCCCTCGGCAAAACCGCCCTGGCGCTGAACATTGCGGCTCACGCCGCAACCCAGCGTGGCAGCGTGGTGGCAATTTTCTCGCTTGAAATGAGCAAAGAGTCGCTGCTCATTCGTCTTCTCTGCTCCGAGGGGCGCATTGACAGCCACCGGCTCCGGACCGGCTTTGCCAGCCAGGACGACTGGGCCAAAATGAGCAAGGCGCTCGGGCGGCTCGCCGAGGCGCCCATTTTGATCGACGACACGCCCGCACTCAGCGTGATGCAGATTCGCGCCAAGGCGCGGCGGCTGAAAGCGGAAAAAGGCCTCGACCTGATGATTGTCGATTACTTGCAACTCGTCACCGGGCACGGGCGGTTTGAGAACCGCAATCAGGAAGTTAGTTACATCTCGCGGTCATTGAAAAGCATTGCCAAGGAACTCAGCGTGCCCGTGGTAGCCCTTTCGCAGCTCAGCCGGGCCCCGGAGGCCGGCAAGGGCCGCGACCCGCAACTCTCCGACCTGCGTGACTCGGGATCGATTGAGCAGGACGCTGACATGGTCATCTTCATCCATCGCGCCGAGAGCGGCGAGGCTGGAGACGTCGCCGTGTTCAACATCAGCAAACAGCGCAACGGGCCCACCGGCCCATTCAAGCTGGTCTTTCTGAAACCCTACACACGCTTTGAAAATTACTCGCAGAATGAAGAAGAAAATTCCTGAGGACCGGCCGGCGGCATCGCGTACGCTGCCGTTTTCCACGAGCCCAGAAGCTTTTCCTGTGGCCTCAAATCCGGACAAACTCTTGCGCCCGACCTGGGCGGAAATCAGCCTGCCGGCGCTGCGCCGCAATTATGCGCGCGTACAGGAGCTTGCGGGCCAGCGCAAAGTTATGGCCGTGATCAAAGCAGACGCTTACGGGCACGGCGCCACCGCTGTTGCACGGACGCTCGAAGCATGTGGAGCAGATTGGTTCGGAGTGGCCACGGTGGACGAGGCGCTCGATTTGCGCGCGGCAGGCATCGCCAAACCGATTCTGCTGCTTGGCGGTCTCTACATGAGCGATCCGGCTGCGCTGATCGAGTATGGGATCACACCAAGCGTCTCTTCTACGGCCCGGCTCGATACCTACGCTGACTGCGCGCGACGATTCGGGCAATCCATTGATTTCCACCTCAAAGTGGATACCGGAATGGGCCGGCTGGGCATTCCGCCGAACCTTCTCGAAGCCTTCATGGAGCGGCTGCGGGAACTCCACGGGAGCGCGAGCGCGGCAGAGCGAGGCCTGCGGCTGAGCGGCTTCTTCACCCACCTCGCCTCTGCCGAAGATCTGGTGGCTACTCAAACCGATGAGCAACTGGATCGCTTCGCAACCGCACTCGAGCGGCTGAGAGCCCTTGGCGCCCGCCCGGAATGGGTTCACGTCTCGAACAGCGCCGCGCTGCTCGCTCGCAGCGACATCCAGGAAAACATGGTGCGGATCGGCGCTCTGTTCTACGGTTACTGCCTGCCGCTCGCTCTGCCGCCCGGATCGGCACCGCGGCCTCAACAGGCCTTTGAGCCTGTGCTCAGCTTCCGGTCGCGAGTAGTGTTTCTCAAGGATCATCCGGCGGGTGCGCCTCTTGGTTACGGCGCTTCCTTCTTTACCCGGCGCCCGTCAAGAATCGCGACTCTACCCGTCGGATACGCGGACGGCCTCAGCCGGACCCTTTCAAACCGGGGCCGCGCCATCGTGCGCGGACGCTTTGCCCGCATTGTGGGGTCGGTCAGCATGGATATGACCTTGGCGGACGTGACGGATATTCCCGGCGTCTCGGTGGGCGACGAAGTCACGCTCATCGGACGCTCCGATGGTTGCTCGATCACCGCCGCGGAAGTAGCGCAAGCAATCGGGACCATTCCCTACGAAGTACTTTGCTCCATCGGCAAGAGGGTACCAAGGATTTACGTGGAGTGACGTGATGCGAGGGAGGAAGCATTGGCGCCGGCGAAAAGCTCCGGAAACATCCGCCGGTAGATGGCTACGCCGAGCGCCGCGTTCATGCCGATTTCTTCGAGTGCTTGAATTTCCTCATCCGTCGTGATGCCGCCCGCAGCCGTGATGGGCAGCGCGGTGACGTCGCGCAGCTTGCGAAACCAGTCCAGCCGAGTGCCCTGATGCATGCCCTCCACGTCAATGCAGGTGCACAGGAACTCAGATCCGTAGCGCTCTAGTTCTGGCAGCGCCTCGCCGGAAGTGAGCGGCAGAACTTCCTTCCAGCCGTGAATGGCGACATGGTCATCGAGACAATCGACGGCGATCATCAAATTCCGCCATGGAATCGCGGCGGCGAGTTCTTCAAGAAATGCATGATTGACGCCCTTAGAGGTGAAGGCGGAGCTGCCCACGATGACCTTCACCGCTCCCTGCCCGGCCACCTCTTGAGCGCGCCCGATGCTGCGGATGCCGCCTCCCACGCGGCACGGCTTGCGCGCGCAAAGTTGAGCGACGGTTTCCGCCTGCCCGCTACGGCCCATTGCAGCGTCCAGGTCGATCACCTGAATTTGCGGAAACGCGGCGAAGCGCTCCAGCACGGAAAGCGCGTCTGGCAGCTCGAGGACCTTTGAATCTTCGCGGCCTTGCACGAGCTGCACCACCTTGCCGCCCATTAGGTCAATGCACGGAATGATCATATAATCCGGCGCCGTTAATGCTCGTAAGCGCTTGCGCGCTCACCAGTTAAGATGCGCAAGTAAGTGGTCACCTGAGCGCGGTGATGAATTTGGTGCTCGTTAATAGCGTACAGCACCGCGGTGGCCGTGCGCCGATAGTTGAAAGCTTCATGCACTCGCTCTTCATCCCAGCGCTCGGTCGGAAAAGCGCGTACGTCCCGTAACGTGTCATCGTGCACCCGGGCAAGCTGCCGCATTTCGCCGTCCAGTGACCAAATTTCACCCAGAATCACTTTTAGCCCGAGCGGGATACGCTTTTCAAAATAGCTCCAATCGCCGGTCAGGGCGATGCGCCGCATCCCTTCCTCAGACATCCACACGTGGCGCACAATCTCACCAAGCGAAAGTACGCTCGGTGCTGGCTTCCAGCCGAGTTGATCCGGAGGGACTTTGGCGAAAACCTTCACCACCCCGTCGTAGGTCGCTTGCTTCTGCTTGAGAAAAAATTCCTTGAGGTCCATGGGTTAGAGCCTGCAACTGCCACACCGGAGAAAACAGGCGGAACTGAAGCCACGGCTTCCACGCTACGAGAGCTTGCTGAGTGTCTCCAGCACCTCGCCGGGCAAGGGCTTGGTTCCGATTTCATAAACTTTGGACCAGGCAATCTTGCCGTCCTTATCCACCACAAAGATGGCGCGGTCATTCACAAAAGGAATGGTGTGCTTGGTGGGAGGAAAGACTCCGTAAGCCTGAGCCGTCTGGGCATAAGGCCAGCGATCGGTCGCGAGGGCGTAGCTCACACCGCCCAGCGCCTTCTGAAAGGCAATATGCGAAAAGATCGAGTCGGTGGAAATGCCGACCACTTGGGTTTTCGTATCGGCAAACTTTGCGATCTCCGCTTGAAACCCGGCAAGCTCGCTCTGGCACACAGGAGTAAAATCGAGCGGATAAAAAAGTATGACGACGCTCTTGCCCTTCTGAGCTGAAAGCTGAAATTCGCCTTGGCTCTCGCCCATCGAGCACTTCAGCTTGAAGTCAGGCGCAGCATCTCCAATCTTTAAGGCCATTCTTAATCCCCAGTGGAAAAAATTGAACCATTGTTTGATTGAATCATTGGCTCATTGTTGTAAGGCACACTCAATTCGCTTATGAAGCCTTGCAATGAATCAATGATCCAATCTCTCGTTGACTGCTCGCGCTTCAGCTATTTATTGTTCTGGTCGTCCACAAGTTGCTTGGCGCGCTCAGCAGCGCGCACCACTGCCTTAATCAGTGTGACGCGCAGGCCGCCCTCTTCGAGTTCAAGCAGGCCGTCGATCGTGCAACCAGCAGGGGTCGTCACCATGTCCTTCAGTTTGGCCGGGTGTTCCCCGCTCTGAAGCACCAACGCCGACGCGCCCAGCAGCGTCTGAGCGGAAAGCTCAGTGGAAAGTTCACGAGGCAAGCCCAACTTCACTCCAGCCTCGGCCAGCGATTCGATGATCAAGTAAACGTAGGCAGGCCCCGAGGCGGAAAGCCCCGTGATCGCGTCCATGTGCTTTTCGTCCACGGTCACGGTACGGCCCATCGAGCCGAAAACGCGGTTTGCGATCTTGAGGTCAGCATCCGTCGCATTTTTGCCCCGCGCGAGCGCAATCATGCCGTGACGGATCAAGCACGGAGTGTTCGGCATGGCGCGTACCACGCGCGCGGGATACGGCAGCGTGCGCGCAATAAAATCCGTAGTCACAGAAGCGGCGGCGGAGATGAGTAGCGCGTCCTTGCGCAAATCCTTTTTCACCTCTTGCAGGAACCCTTTCACCTGCTGCGGCTTAAGGCAGATCAGCACCAAGTCCGCGCCGGAGACGGCTTCGGCGTTATCAGTACCCGCCCGGATGCCGTACTTCTCCGCCAGATATTCGGCCCGTGGCTGGTGTGCAACGGTTGCAACAACGCGGCCGACTGGAACAAGCTGCGAACCCAAGACGCCAGAGAGCAAGCCTTCGCCAAGCTTCCCGGCGCCGATGACGGCAAGTTTTTTGATGTGACCGTCCTTTTGAGGTTCTGTCAATTTGGAAGAATCAGTTTTGGATTTCATCTATAAAGTCCTAACAAACATGGGAGAATCGCATACATGCCACACACCGGCATGTATGCGCCACCCGACGTTTTGGCGAGAGGTTGTTGCTTTTTTCACGGCTTCTAAAAGCGCGATGTGTGCGCCACCCGCGAAAGGCATCAACTGACGCGTTTTATGTATCCCCGCGGATTAAATGTTATCAGAAAATATTCCCAAGTCGGATCAATCTGAAAGTGCGCGTCTTCGCGGAGGAATTGCTCGACGGCGCTCATGGGGCCATTGATATTTCCCAGGCCGTCGCCTGCTCGGAACAGGTCACCCACGGTGTCCTCAACGATAAGATTTCCCCCGTTCTGCACGAATTTCGCGTACGCGCGGAGGTCTCCTAGGACGTGTTCGCGGCGATGGTCGCCGTCATGGATCACAAGGCCACGGGAACCGCTAGCGAGTTCCTCCACACGAGTCAGCGTCTCCTCGGCCAGGCTGTCACCCGTTACGAGCTGAATACGCGGGTGGCGTGGCTGAAAAATTGAGTGGTCAGTGTCTACGCCGATTACCCGGCCGTGACCCAAGAGGTCAAGTAAATGGGCAAGGTACAAAGTACTACCGCCCTCGGCGTTTCCGATTTCGATAATAATATCCGGGCGAGTTTGATAGATAATCTGCTGGTACACCCAGGCGTCCAGGACCATCTTCCGAGCCGTGATACCCATCCACGAAACCCTGTGGAATACCACCTCTTTGTGGTATCGAATCATCCATTTTCTGACCCCGTGGTTCCACCGGCGGCGGTAGTACCTCTCCATCGGGCGAACCCATGTGGCGACCTTCTGGAAGAAAGTCCGGGGGTCTCGGCCTAGGAGTTCGACGTTGCGCGCAAGGCGTGATTCGCGCGGTTGGCTGGCTAGCCTCGGCTGTTTGTTCGTACCCAAAGCGAGACCTTCTCCCTAAAACCGGTGTGGGATCTGGCGCGACGCAGAACAAGTAGCGAGTTAGAAGCAACTCTACCCGCTTTAGCTCCGCGCCTGGGCTTGGGCCGCGGTGGCTTCCTCCGCGGGTCGATTCCACGCCATCATCTTGCGAAGCTCCATGCCAACCCGCTCGATGAGATGGTCCTGCGCCTTAGCGCGCATCTCTAGGAAGCGCTTGCGGCCCTGCTCGTTTTCCTGCATCCACTCGCGGGCGAAGGCGCCGCTTTGAATATCCGCCAAAACTTTCTTCATCGTGTCACGCACGTGCTGGTCAATCACCACCGGTCCGCGGGTGTAATCGCCATATTCCGCCGTGTCGCTCACCGAATAGCGCATGTATTTGATGCCGCCCTGATAGATGAGGTCCACGATCAGCTTCATCTCATGGAGGCATTCAAAGTAGGCGATCTCCGGTTGGTAACCGGCGGCGACCAGGGTCTCAAAGCCGGCAGTAATCAGCTCGGAAACGCCGCCGCAAAGGACCGTTTGTTCGCCGAAGAGGTCAGTCTCCGTTTCTTCTTTGAACGTCGTGCGAATCACTCCCGCCTTGAGGGATCCTACTCCGTGCGCGTAAGCGAGCGCCGTCTTTTCGGCTTGGCCCGAAGCATTCTGCTCCACCGCCAGCAGCGCGGGGACTCCCACACCTTCCAGATAGAGTTCGCGCATGCGGTGGCCGGGAGATTTTGGCGCGATCATCGCCACGTCCACGTTAGGCGGCGGCACGATGAACTTGAAGTGAATACCGAAGCCGTGAGCGAACATTAAGGTTTTACCTGGAGCGAGATGCGGAGCGATCTGCTCCTGGTAGACCTTCTTCTGCAAGTGGTCAGGAATCAGGATCACAATCACGTCCCCGCGCTTGGCGGCTTCCGCAGGCTCCACCACTTCAAGCTTTTGAGCCTGCGCCTTGGCGCGAGAAGCGCTCGAAGCCGGCAGCCCCACGATCACCTTGTGCCCGCTGTCCCGCAAATTCAGGGCATGCGCGTGCCCCTGGCTGCCGTATCCAATCACGGCGATGGTTTTGCCAGCCAAATGTTTGGGATCAGCGTCCGATTCGTAATAAACCTTAGCCATGAATTCCTCCGAAAATTGCGGCGCCCCACACGAGGGGCCGCCGGGTGAGAAACAGCATCCAGAATACCACTGTATGTGTACGTGCGAACTGGGGTTTGTTACTGAACTGTCCCTAGGGCTTCCGCCCCCGCCGCGCCGCGGGTGGTTTTGACGCGGGCGAACGGCAAAAAACCGCCTTCCGGGGCCGCGTGATGCGCATAATCCTCCGGGACTTCAAGAAGGGCCTTGCCGTGGCTGGCGAAGATCAAGCGCGAACCCGGAAATAGCTGGGGCCATTGGGACAATTCGAGCGAGGGAGCTTCGACATCCACAAAGACAAAGGACGCAGGCTCCTCCAGGCTGTGCCGGAAATAGGTTACGTGCCGCACTCCTTCGGTGCGCCTGAAATAATTGAAGTGATGCTCCACCTCAGATTCCGGCAACTCCACCACAAAAATCACGCCATAGCCTTCCGGCGAGGATGACATCGCAAATGACAGCGGCTTCACTGTCTTGCGGCGAAACGTGTTCATAAGCCGGCAAATCACGATCAAGTCGTCTTCCGTCTCTATGGCAAACAGCCACTTCATGGCGCTCTCCTTACCTATACCGCCCACAGGTCATCGAGAACTTCTTCTTCTTGCAAAACCACACGCGGTGGCTCTACAAGCATTTCCGCAAGAGACGCTCCGGGCGGAACGATGGGATAAACATTTTCGGTTGGATCGACCCAGAAGTCGATCAAGCAAGGCTCCCGGTCGTTGAGCATCTCGCGCATAGCGTCAGAAACCTCATGGCGATGCTCCACCCGCCAGCCGCGAATGCCATAGGATTCGGCGAGTTTGGCGAAATCCGGCGAGAAGTTCAGGTCAATATCACAGTAACGCTTCTCAAAGAAAATTTCCTGCCACTGCCGCACCATGCCAAGAGACCGGTTGTTGAGAATGGCGATTTTAACCGGCACACGATATTGCGCCACGGTAGCCAGGTCGTTCAGCGTCATCTGAAATCCGCCATCCCCAACCACCGCCACCACCTGCCGGTCGGGGAATGCCATCTGCGCCCCGATGGCCGCGGGAAAACCGTAACCCATTGCGCCGAGGCCGCTTGAAGAAAGCCACGTGCGAGGCTGGTAAAAATCATAGAATTGCGCCGCCCACATCTGGTGCTGGCCTACGTCCACGGCGACGATGGCGTCCTCATCGGTGTGGCGCGCGAGCGTTTCAATCACGTATTCCGGCTTCATGTTGGGCGCAGACTTGTCATAAGTCAGCGGGTGCTCGCGCCTCCACTCTTCGATCCGCGCCATCCACTGCCGCCGCCCGGAACCCGCCACCGAACCGCCAAGGCGTTTGAGCGCAGCAAGCAGCGCTTGCAGCGTTTCGCGAGCGTCACCCACCAGGGCCAAGTCCGCTCGCACGTTCTTGTTGATCTCAGAAGGGTCCACGTCGATATGAATCTTCCGCGCCTTGGTCGCAAAGCCGTTCAGCCGCCCGGTAACTCGGTCGTCAAACCGCGCTCCGACCGCGACCAACAGGTCAGCCTCACAAATCGCCATGTTGGTGGCGAAGGAGCCGTGCATTCCGAGCATCCCCAGTGAAAGCGGGTGGCGCGACGGAAAAACTCCGAGGCCCATCAGCGTAGTGGTCACCGGAATATGCGTAAGCTCCGCCAGTTCAATCACTTCCTGCCACGCCTCGGAGTGTATCGCGCCGCCCCCAACGTATAAGACGGCTCTCTGGCTGCCGGCGATCATTTCCGCCGCACGCTCGATTTCTTCCTCGCGCCATTCCCGGCTGCGTGCGGGCCGCTGCGAATCATCGTCTTTGGGATATTGCGGAGACACCTTTTCCATCAGTACGCTCTTTGGAAGATCCACCAGCACCGGCCCCGGCCGTCCCGAAATGGCCGTCTTAAAAGCGCGGTGAATTATGGCCGGAATATCCGCCGCCGAAGACACCGCAAAGGATTGCTTGGTGGCTGGGAGGCTGATCCCGATCGTGTCCGCTTCCTGGAAACCATCCTTGCCGATAAGAGACGCAGGCACCTGCCCCGTCAAAGCCACGACGGGGATCGAATCCATCAGAGCTGAGGTCAAACCAGTCATCAAATTGGTTGCGCCGGGGCCGGAGGTTGCCAAGCACACTCCAACCTTGCCGGTGGCGCGAGCGTAGCCGTCCGCTGCAAATGCCGCCGCTTGCTCGTGGCGTACCAGCAGATGGCGGATTCCCGCGCTGTAGAGCGCATCATAGAGAGGTAGAACGGCGCCACCCGGCAAGCCGAAAACAACCTCCACGTTCTCTCGTTTCAAACTCTCCAGCAAAATTTCCGAACCTGTAACCGGGTTCTCCATGTTTTCACCTCGTTCAAAGCGCCATCGCCAGCTTGACCGACCAGTCGGTAGGTATTCTAAGGCACCACGTACAGCGAAGTCAACAGGAATGTGTGACATGGTCGTAGCCGCGTGATCTGAACGTCATTGCCGGCGCGGAAACCCGGCGTCCGAGAAAATCAGGACCACCTTGTGGAATCGGTTTCCCTCATCAGTTTCCATGAACCGAGGATATTCGCAGATTCAACCGAAACTTTCAAGAGTCGAGCCCGACAAAACACACACGACCGACGGCAGAAGGGAACGTTTGCAACGAAGAGGATGCGCGACGCGGATTAACTAGATAGTTAACATATTCTTTGGGGTTTTATTGCGTGCCGGGGCAATGCTTCAAGACAGCAGGCTGGTAAAGACTAGCCTGGGTGCATTTATAGATCGGGCAGATACTACCCTACATCACCTCGGAGCCCCCTGTAATAACCAATATTATGAAAGCTTGGTGCTACGAGGCTTTCAAGCTACAAATCCACGGTTAATTCAAACCACAAATTGACCGTGGATTCGCGGCTACTCACTGATTAGCGCCGTACCAGGGTTTTACGCCTGGCTGAAGCGTTTGCGGAGCAGGACTCCAAGACCTAGCAGGCCGGTCCCAAACAGAAGAACGCTGCCCGGCTCCGGAGTTGCGTTGCCACCGCGACTGGTACCGCCTATTGTGTTCCAGTTAATGGACTCATTGCCATCTTCGCCAAAGGCGCCGTTGTTCACAAAATCCCAACCACCTGTGTTGAGGATTTGGCCCGTATCCGTGAAGGTCTGCGTCGGGCCGCCATTTACGTTGAACGAAATGACTGGGGCATTGGCAGTACAGAGAGCCAGTTGGGCAGAAGTCATGAAACTCGCTGGGCTGCTGCAGCCGCCAATCAAATTGGTGTTGCCGTTGTGGTCCGCGTTGTTGGGTTCGAGGTTTGCGGGAGGAGCACCCCCAAAGACACCCGAATCGCTCGAGTCAAAATTGTAGCTCCCGGTTTGCGTGAATATCCCGGTTTTTCCCGCTCCGATGGTCAGCGAGCTCCATATTGTGAAGGGAATCCCCCCACCGCCAGGGTTTAAAGTCACCTTGAAGTTCGTGATCGCGATGCTGCTTGCCCCCGTGTTGTCAATCCGGACACCACCTGTGTCGAGGCTTTGACCTGTCGGGGTTTGAGATACCACGTTCGCCCCCCCCAACCAGGGGGTCGGGAAAAACCCGCTTGCGCGGAGGTTATCCGCGTAACCGACGTACACAGTGAGCGAATCCGCGACTGCACGGCCGGAAACCAGCAGCGCCGCCGCCATCACTCCCATCATAATTTGCCAAAATCTCCTTCGCATGCGTCTTGCCTCCTTAGAGTGTCAGTTTGTTTTCAAAGCCCAGGGTGCGAGCATTACAAATTCCCGCGCTTTCCCTAAGCTTTGCCCCCTTGTGAACTCACCCTATCAACATTGGCTAGCTCACAGGTATAAGGCCTACCTTGAAATAAACTTTAGGACAACTTGGCGCATGCAAAAGCAGCTTCCCCGGAATCTCCGCTTGCCCCGATTTCGACCTTATTATTCCCGCAACGAAAGGGTGTAGCAAGCCATATCGCCTCAGGCTTCCCAAACACGGAATCCTCGCCATCGACGAAAACCGGAGACTGCCGACTTCCTTCCTTCCAATCAATCGAACGTTAGCCCCTGACTTTTCCCCCTCTCTTGCTATAAGTGACGGGTTTTTAGCCTGTCTGCAGCACGTTTAGTACCACTTTGAGTCAAGCCGTAGAGCCAGCACTAAGCACCTTAGAAACAGAGAGTTGTCTCTGCGGTCCCCAAACGACCCGCCCCGACTGGTGGAGCTTTAGCTAGGGATTAGGGAAAAGTCGAAGCACTTTGTGGAATTGGGTTTCCCTTATGAGCCGGATAGAGCATCGGTTAAGCGCTTGCTGAGATTTTCGGATGCCGGGCAAGTCCTTTCGTCAGGCGCTGCGGGGAATCTTCGTAATTTACCTGACCGACGGCAAGCGTATAGAAGCCAATAATCGATTGATTGGCCAAACCTACATAAGTCTGTGACGAACCGGCTTGCTGATTGACAAAGGCATAGCGAATAAGAAACCGGTTAAGGTCTTCACTGCCACAGTCAAAGCCATCCACGGCATGTTCGCGCCGTAACTTTTCAATAGAAAACTGCGCTGGCATCGAAATTTACGCGCTCTCAAAAACGCTACGTTCCTGAAAGAGCTTTTTGAGCCTTGGCAATTCGCGTGGCGATGCGTCAAGCGCCGCCATGAAAGCCGCCCATTGTTTGGCATTAAGACCAAAATAACGGCGATCCGCGAGCGTTTCTTCCGCGGGTGGCGCATACATCCCTGCCTTTGGGATGTGTGCGAAGCTCAAATGTGATCGGCCAGCGCGATGAATGACGGCTGAATCGCTGGCAGGCGCAGAAACTTTGGGTCTGTGATTCTTGCCTCTCCCTCCCGCGCAACCGCCCAACTTATCTGAGCGTTCTCAGCAGCCTGCGCAACAACAGCAGTAGACAAGCCCGGCTCGCCACCCTATCGTGTTTCGGTCGACCCGAACGAGAAGGCAAGAGCGCATCAGCTCTCACAAAGCAAAAGCCCACTACCCATTCATCGATCACAAGTACCGGAAGGTGCAGAAAGTTGCGGCGGAGGGGGATTTCAAGTCCGGTGGCAGCCCTTCGCCGGTTTATAATGGTGCCGGCCGTTCACAGCAACTCCATGAATCTTCCCCTCACTCCAATACGGTTCGTACGCCACGCGGCGCGCATCTTTGGCAACAAGACGGGCGTCGTCTGCGGCGAGAAGCGATTCACCTACCACGAGTTCGCCGGGCGGTGCGACCGCCTCTCCGAGGCTCTTCTCAATCTTGGCGTCAAGACCGGAGACCGCGTTGCCTTCGTGAGCTTTAACTGCCATCGGCTGCTCGAAGCCTACTACGGCGTCCCACAAATCTCCGCCATTCTTTTGCCGCTGAACGTCCGCCTGTCCGCAGAAGAGCTGGGTTACATCCTGGCGGACTCCGCCCCGCGCATCCTGTTTTTCGACCCGGAATTTGCGCCGGTAATCGAAACTCTGCTGCCGAAGTTGCCGTGCCGGGATAACTGCTTTCCGTTGCAGGCTCCCGGACCGGAGTGGGCGCATCCGCAAATCTACGATGAGCTTCTGGCCGCTGCTACGCCGCGGCAGTTTGACGAGATCGCCATCGACGAAAACTCCGTTGCCGAGCTGTTCTATACCAGCGGTACCACGGCCTACCCGAAGGGCGTCATGCTGACGCACCGCAATCTTTATTTGCACGGCCTTTCAGTCGCCCATGCACTGCAGCTTTCGGACGCGGATGTTGGGCTTTATACCGTGCCGCTCTTTCACGTCAATTCCTGGGGTGCGCCGCATACGCTCAGCCTGAGCGGCGCCCGGCACGTGATTCTGCGGCGGTTTGACCCAGCGACTACGCTCAACCTCATTCAGCGCGAGCGCGTCACGCAACTGCAGATGGTGCCAACGATGGCGATTGCCCTCATCAACCACTTAGGGTTCCACCAGTTTGACGTCTCGTCGGTCAGGAGCCTTATGGTCGGCGGCGCGCCTTCAAACACGGCGTTGATCCACCAACTGGAACAGCACTTCCCAACCGCTTCGGTGGCCGGAGGCTACGGACTGACCGAGACCTCGCCCGTCGTCACCATCGCATGGGTCAAGGACCATCTGAAAAATGCGGATGCTGCAACGCTCCTGCGCCGCAAAGCGACAGCCGGCTACGTCATTGCCGGAGTGGAAACCCGCATAGTAGACGCCAGCGGCCGCGATGTCCGCCCGGACGGCCGCCAGGTGGGCGAAGTCATTATTCGTGGCAATGGAGTCATGGCCGGCTATTGGAATCAACCTGAAGAAACCACCCAGGCCCTGCGCGGCGGCTGGCTCCATACCGGTGACCTCGCCACAGTGGATGAAGAAGGCTATATTCTGATCGTGGACCGCATCAAGGACATGGTACTGAGCGGCGGCGAAAACATCGCCACGGCGGAAATCGAGCGCGTCCTTAATGCGCACCCGGCAGTGCTTGAGAGCGCGGTGATCGCCGTCCCCGACCCGCAGTGGGGTGAAGTCGCGAAAGCGCTCGTCACATTACGGCCAGAGCAGACGGCAACGGAAGAGGAGTTGCTCACTCACTGCCGCCGGCATCTCGCCGGATTCAAGGCGCCGAAATCGGTGGAATTTCGCGACTTGCTTCCCAAGGGCGGCACGGGCAAAATTCTGAAGCGCGCGCTCCGCGAGCCTTACTGGCGAGGACACGAACGCCAGGTTCAGTGAACAATTTTAGCCGAACTGGTTCTGCCACATCACAACGCATCAAAAGGCTACATTGGAACTTCTCGCCAATCATCCGCTCAAACCCTACACCACCTTCAAAATCGGTGGACCCGCCCGCTATTTCGCGGAAATTCGCGCGCGTGCTGACTTGACGCAGGCGCTGGAATTTGCGGCTTCAAATCGGATTGAGGCCTTCGTTTTGGGCGGCGGCAGCAACGTCTTGATCAGCGACTGCGGGCTTGACGCGCTCGTATTGCACCCGGCCTCGACGGGCATGGTCGTGGAGGAGGAGATGAGGCAGCAGGTTCTCGTCCGCGCCGAAGCGGGCGAGCCATGGGACCGATTGGCGGCTTACGCAGTGGAACGCGATTGGTGGGGTATTGAAAATCTATCTCACATCCCCGGACAAGCCGGAGCGGCGCTCGTGCAAAACATCGGAGCGTATGGCCAGCAGATCAGCGACGTGCTGGAGAGCGCCGAGGTCGCGGACCTTCGCACCGGCACCAGCAGCCGGTTGAGCGCCGCGGAGTGCGGTTTCGCCTACCGCAAAAGCATTTTCAATTCGTCACACAAGGGCCGCTATCTGATCCTGAATCTCACCCTCCGCTTATCCCGCCACCCGCACCCGAATCTCGAATACCCAGGCGTCAAGGCGTGGTTCAAAGGGCTCGGCATCCGCCAGCCCTCGCTGGCCCAGATTCGCCAGGCGATCATCACCATTCGCGACGCGAAATTTCCCTATCCGAGGGAAGAAAAAGGCGGTAACGCCGGTTCATTTTTCAAGAACTTGACCCTGACCGAGGTGGAATACAACGCCCTCGAACGCCGCTTCCAGGATCATTTCAGCCCGGATCAGCTCAGCCGTCTGCGTGAGTTCCGGCAGCGGTCAGCCACTTCAGGCAGCATCAGGATTCCTACCGCCTTCCTGATCGAAGCCTGCGGACTGAAAGGCCATAGCGTGGGTGCAGCGAGCGTGAATGAGCGGCAGCCGCTCGTGTTGCTCAATGAAGGTGGGGCAACGGCACGCGACGTGCTGCTGCTTGCCCGCCACGTCCGGCGAACCGTCTTCGCCCAGACCGGAGTGAAAATCGCCATCGAGCCGGAACTGGCCGGCTTCACTACCTCAGAACTGGCTGAATACGCGGTAGATCCCTCTACTGGGTCTTGAGGTATTCATATTCAATGAGGTCCCATTTTTGCTGGCCGATCAGATCAATACCGTAAAGATGCCTCTGGTTTCCGTTGCCGGGAATGCGAGTGCCGTAAAGGAAGGTGGACTTTTGATCTTCCGGACTGGCGCAAATGAAACCTACCTTAACGGGGTCGATGAGATTGCATCCGCGGTAAAGGACCTCGGGCCGCTTCTCCACGGGCTGCAACAAATCCCGCAGCGTGGTAATAACTCAATTTGGCAAGCGACCAATAGCATGGTAGCTCTTGGGGTGTCGGAGTATAATGCGCTATCAGATGGCAATACAAAGGATTCACGAGCTTCCCCGGGAGCTACCGCATGCCCGTCTCTTCCTGGATGATATCGAGGAAATTTCGATGATCCTTCTCAACGCATATACGCCCGCACCCCCGGAGGAACGAGAAGAAGCCAAAATCACTTACACAATTGGTGATTCAAGGATGGACTCCATAGCCGATCTTCAGACACTCGGCGGCAGCACCACAAAGCTTCGCATTAGTGTGGGGGACCATCTCAGGGCTGTTGAATTCAGAGGTTTTTGGAATCCGGAAATCGCGCTTTATTCTCTGGACGAGCAAAAACGATGGGCGGTGTACGCTAAGATCAAGTCGATATTTGACCGTCGCCGGCTCAGCATGAAGAATGCGATTACGAGTTTGCCTGGTTGGCTGAAAGCTTTGCCTTGGGCCTCGGTACTTCTTGCCCCATATCTCGTCTGGTTGGTACCTCGTGCAACGCTATTCGTACTCTGGTTCTTGATTGGGTATATTGTCCTGGCTGTAGCACTCGGTTTTGTGAAGTACCGGCCAAGCCGGGTTTTCTTGGTCCGTTCGCACGAACGCTCAAAGGTGTCATCGGCTGCGTGGAAAGTCAACGTCCGGGATTTCGTCTTTATTGTCATAGGTGGTGTGGTAACCGCAGTGGTAACCGAAATAGTTAGGCACCTATTCAAATAGCCACAACAACGACCACGTCGGTGGCCCCTGAGCCGGAATCCTGGTTTGATGTGCTGAATAAATGAACCTGAAGCGACGTCGTACCCGAAGAGAGTCAAACTAGCGCATTATTAATCAGCCCAATCCAAATCGTTGCCTAAATCTAAACTGAGTCACTACCCGCAGCGTAGGCACTGAGCTGCTGTGCAAGTAAGGCGTCCTTGCCCATACGCCGTTACCCTTCCCCCTTGACAAATCCCGCAATGTAGGCTATAAATGTAGTGTACCATCGTTGGGCCCGTCCTCCCTCGCGGGATGGGTTTACTAACCATCCTTCCCCTCACGCAGAATCCATAATCCACGCACACGGAGCACGCTCGTGCTAACGAGGCCCTTAAGTCCTGCAGCGCACGAAGCTCGCGGCAAAAACGCTCAAAAGCCCACCGGCGCGCGCACCGCTGCCGGCAAAGCGCGAGGCGCCTTCAGAACCGCTTCCATTTTTGCACCTCCAATCCGTGGGCTCCACTCAACTAAGCATCATGCTCCGTTCCGAGGCACGAAACAGGCGCGGAGGAACTACGGACTCGCTTATGCCCAATCTCTGGCTTCAAGCACTCGACAGGAAGTCGAAAACGGATCGGATTTAGGGAGATTGTCTAGCAGTTTGTTGAAAAACCCGGACACACTGTCATTCTGAGGAGCCGAAGGCGACGAAGAATCTCGTATGTTACTGCTTCAAAATGAAAGCAGATCCTTCGCTCCGCTCAGGATGACAGCCCTTTTGCGTTTTTCAACAAACTGCTAGCCGAAGAACCAGTTGTGGGGGAGTCTTTGCGACAAAAAAAGAATGTTTAAGGTGGAGAACCGGAAACCTATTGAAAACAAAGGAGCATTAGAGGAACAAACCGGAACAAAGCTAAGAGCAAAGCTAAAGCATTCCTTCAACATGCTGATTATAAACAAGATATCGTATTTTTCAAATGTAATATCCATATCTCATTGAAAATAATGGATAAAACAGCCTTTCACGGAGGCTTTTTAGCTTTGTTTTAGGTTTGTTGACAGGGCCCAGTATAGTCATCCTGCGAACTCTGGTTTGCCAAGCCGCCTGCCGTCAGAAACCCGTCGCCCATTTCCCGAAGCGCACCTTCTCAGGAATGCCGCGGGTTTACAAGATCGTCCATGCGACCCCATAATGGGTCTCGAATTTCGCCGGAATATTATGATCGAATTCTCCACGCCCTTAATGCGGCAGTACGGCTCCATCAAGCAGCGCCATCCGCAAGCGCTTCTCTTTTTCCGGCTGGGGGATTTTTACGAGCTGTTCTTTGAAGACGCCGTCGTCGCCTCGCGCGAGCTGCAAATCACGCTCACCTCGCGCAACAAGGAAAAGGGTCAGGCCATCCCGATGTGCGGCGTTCCCTATCACGCCGCCGAAACCTACATCGCGCGCCTCGTGCGCAAGGGTTACCGGGTGGCCATCTGCGACCAGATGGAAGGCGCCCGCCCGGCGCAAAAGCTCGTGCAGCGCGAAGTCACGCGCGTGGTTTCGCCGGGGACGTCGTTTGAAGCCCAAGCCCTGGAGCCGCGCGCCAACAATTACCTCGCCGCCGTCGCAGAAACAGCAGGCGCCGTTGGACTGGCCTTTGCCGACCTTTCCACGGGCGACTTCCGGGCTACCGAATTTACCGGCAATGAAGCCTCCATCCGCTTGCGCGAAGAACTTGAGCGGATGCGCCCAAGCGAAATCCTGCACGCCGCTCCGGATCAATCGCTGCCCCACGAAAACAGCAGAGGCGCGCTGCATAACGGCGGGGAACAGACCTCCGCGGAGGCGATTAACTCGCTCCGCTTCGATTCGGCCACTCCGCCCGTGCGCACGCCGCTTGAAGCCTGGATTTTTGCCGGAGATTACGGCGCCCGCCTGCTGCGCGAGCATTTTCGCGTCGCAACCCTCGCCGGCTACGGCGTGGAAGACCATCCGCAGGCCGTAGCCGCAGCAGGCGCCATCCTGCACTACATCCGCGAAACGCAGCGCGGCTCGCTGCTGCACTTCGACGGCCTCCGCTTCTACCAGCAGCAGGAGTATTTGCTGCTTGACCCGGCGACTCTTCGCAACTTGGAAGTCACCGAACCGGCATTCGGCTCCTCCCGGGATTCCACGCTGCTCTCGACGCTCGACCAGTGCATGACCACCTTCGGCGCGCGCCTGCTGAAGCAGCGGATGCTGCGTCCTTTCATCGACCGCAACGAAATTGAAAAACGGTGGGAAGCGGTGGAAGAATTGCAGCACGGCACCATCGCGCGCGAAGAGCTCCGGCGGACGCTCGGCCGCATCCAGGATATTGAGCGCCTGCTCAGCAAAATCGTGCTCGAAGCAGCGAACGCACGCGATTTGCTGGCCCTCAAACTATCGCTGGAGCAACTCCCCGCTATCGAAGCTCGTCTGCAGGAATTCCATGCTCCCATGCTCAGCCAACTGCGCGAGCATATGGATCAGCTCGCCGACGTGCGAGACCTGCTTGAGCGGTCCATTCATCCCGAGCCCCCGGCCGTGCTCACCGAGGGCGATCTCATCCGCCCCGGATTTAATGCCGAGCTCGACGCCCTGCGTGAGCTTAGCCACAACAGCAAGCGCGTCATCGCCCAGATTGAATCGCGGGAGCGGGAGCGCACCGGAATCTCCAGCCTCAAGGTGCGGTTCAACAACATTTTTGGCTACTACATCGAAGTTTCAAAGCCCAATCTGCGCCTTGTGCCGGGCGATTACGAGCGCAAGCAGACGCTGGTGAACGCGGAGCGATTCACAACGCCAGAACTCAAAGAACTTGAAACCAGAATTCTGGAAGCTGAAGAAAAGCGGCAGACGCTTGAGCGCGAACTCTTCGGCCAAGTGCGCCGCCAGGCGGGCGCCGAGGCGCGCAGAATCCGCGCGACCGCCGCGGCGCTCGCGGAACTAGATGTGCTCGCCTGCTTTGCGTGGCTCGCCGCCGAGCGGAATTACCGCCGGCCTGAGCATTCAGACGACGGCGAATTGCTGATCGTTGAAGGCCGCCATCCCGTCATCGAACACATCGCCACACAAAACCAGAGCGGGCTGTTCATCCCCAATGATCTTTTCTTGAACTCTTCAACTGACCGCATCCTGATCCTCACCGGCCCCAACATGGGAGGCAAGTCCACCTATCTGCGCCAGACGGCGCTAATCGCGCTCATGGCCCAGATGGGCGGCTTTGTGCCCGCCGCGCGCGCCAAACTGCCCATTCTTGACCGCATCTTCACGCGCATCGGCGCCTCGGATAATCTGGCGCAGGGCCGCTCAACCTTCATGGTGGAAATGACCGAGGCGGCGGGGATTTTGAACACCGCCACGGCGCACAGCCTTGTCTTGCTCGATGAGGTCGGGCGCGGCACGGCCACATTTGACGGGCTCGCCATCGCCTGGGCGGTGGTGGAGTACTTGCAGGCGCAGACGCACGCCAAAACTCTTTTCGCGACCCATTACCACGAATTGACCGAGCTTGCCGAACTTGTGCCTGGCATTCGCAATTACCACGTCTCGGTAAAGGAGTCCGGCTCCAACATTGTTTTTCTACGCAAAGTTGAGCCGGGCGCGGCGGATAAAAGTTACGGCGTTGAAGTGGCGCGCCTGGCCGGACTGCCGGTGAGCGTGATAGAACGCGCGCGGGTAATTCTGGCCCGCCACGAGCAGAGCGAGCACAACTTGAGCGAACGGCTGGAGGCTCGCCGCAGCGGCCAGGAGCCGGGCCCCGTGCAGCTTACGATCTTCACTCCGCTCAATGCCGAAATCCTCCGCGCCATCGAAGAGGCGGACCTTGACCACATGCGGCCCGTCGAAGCGCTCACTCTGCTCGCGGAGCTGAAGAGGCAGCTTCAGTCATGAGTGGTCCCAAATCCCGATGGGCGGTGGGTTTGATTTCGGGCACGTCGATGGACGGGATCGACGCCGTGCTGGTGAGCCTCGGCGGCCCCGCCGCGCACCCCGAAGTGCGCCTTCGCGCCTTTCGGACCATTCCCTATCCCGCAGAGATTCGCCATGCCCTCATGCGCGTGGCTTGCGGCTCCGCCACAACTGCTGGGGAGATCAGCCGTCTCAATTTCATCCTCGGCGAGCGGTTCGCTGCCGCAGCGCTCGCAGTGTGCCGGATGGGCGGCGTGTCTCCGCAACGCTTGTGGGTGATCGGATCGCACGGCCAAACCATCTATCACCAAGGCCCGGCGCGGCGCTCACGCGCGGCTGGCAATGCACCTCACGTGGCAAGCACGCTGCAAATCAGTGAGCCTTCGGTGATCGCGGAAGAAACCGGCGCGCCCGTCGTCGCGGATTTCCGCACCGCGGATATGGCGGCAGGCGGCCACGGCGCTCCTTTAGCGCCGATGGTGGATTATCTGCTGTTGAGGGACGCGAAACGCGGCGTCGTTGCGCTCAACCTCGGCGGCATCGCCAACGTCACTGTGCTCCCGCGCGGCGCAAAACTGAAAGACGTCTTTGGATTTGACACCGGCCCCGGAAACATGGTGATTGACTCGCTCGTCAGCCACTTCACGCAGGGGCGCAAACGCTATGACGCAGGCGGGCGCTGGGCAACGCGGGGCGAGGTTCGGGAAGACTTGCTCACGGGGATGCTCGCCCTTCCCTTCTTCAAACAGTCTCCGCCGAAGAGCGCGGGCCGCGAGCAATTCGGCCTGGAATTCGTGGCGCGCTATTTCCTAAGACAAAAGGGTCAAACTGCAGAAAACTTGCTCCGCACCGCAACGGAGTTCACCGCGCGTTCGGTGGCCGATGCGTTGCGCCGTTTCGTAATTCCGCGCGCGCCCATTCAGCGTTTGGTTGTTTCCGGCGGCGGAGCGCACAACCGGCTGTTGCTCTCGCGGCTCGGCGAACTGCTTCCCGGCGTTGAAGTGCGACTCTCGGATGAGTTCGGCCTTCCCGTAGATGCCAAAGAAGCCATCGCCTTTGCCGTGCTCGCTGACCGCACGCTTCGCGGCTTGCCCGGCAATCTTTTCGCCGTCACCGGCGCGCGTCATGCGGTGATTTTGGGCAAGGTGTCGCGCCCCGGAAAGGCGGGGTTTTACTGAGGGTTACAAATTATAGTGACAACACTTGCTGGTTCGGCGCTGTCCTCAGCGCCGCAACGTTTGCTCTTATGTCTCCAACCCCTCTCCCGCCCCAGCGGGAGAGGGTGGCCCGCGTAGCGGGGCGGGTGAGGGCGCTGGCGGCAGCGGCCGCAGCAGCAGGAACAATGGCCAGATGATCAGAAATTTTCCAGGATGTCGGTCACGAGCGTGCGTGCGAAGTCGCGGGAGAGCCGGTCGAGTGCAGCGGGGTCTTCCTCGATGAGCGTGGAAGCGGCCGGGCTGATCTGATATTCGTCGCGGAAGACGTAATGCGGATTGGAAAAGACCACTTTCTTTGTGTGCAGGTCCACCAGCTTGACGCTTGCGATCACTTCCACCTGCAGCGTTGAGGCGCTGCCGGTCTGTGGGTTGAACGTCACCACGCCCTGCTGAACCGATTCGATAGTGCCCTGAAGCACGGCGTCCGCATGGGCAGGGTTTTGAGTGACGAGGTATTTAGTCCGGTCGATCAGCTCGCGCGTGACCGCCTGCGTCATCTGCTGTTCGATGCAAAACTGCGCGGTCTGGTTGATGAAGGCTGGAATGGCGATGGTTTTGATGTCCGGAGGAATCAGCGCGCCCTTGCCGCCCACCTGATAGCCGCATGCTCCGAGCGCGATCACGCAGCAGAGGCATGCAACGGCGGCGCAGAGGAGACGAGAACTTTTCCCGGGCGCTCGCCGCAAACAACTCATCAGAGGGAAATCCGGGCGGTTCATGAGGCGTCAGTAAATGGAAGCAGGCTTTCGGCGATTTCAACCGAGTTTTCCGCAGCGAGGCGAAGATTATCCGCGATGGCCCATAGCCAAAAACCCCCCGTTTGCTCTTCATCGAGCACGATGGGATCGACCACGATCGTCGCGGAGCCTTGAACCTCGGGCGGTGAGGGCACAGCATGGGAAGCGCGCAGCAGGCGGATGCGGTCTCCAGCCAGCGCCTCTTCAACGTGCGCCGCCGTCACCGGGGCTGCCGCCTGCACGTAAAGCGAAAACGCAAGCGAATAGAACATCGGAACCTGGATCAACCGCACCGAGGCGAGCGGCGCGCGCCCCTCCAGAGTTTGCTTCAATTCGGAGCGTATCCGGGTTTCGAGCGTCGCAAAACCCGCGCGCGCCTTGCGGCCCAGACGCGGCGCCAGGTTAAAAGCCATCTGCGCGTCGAAGACTTCGCGCGGCATCTGCTGAAAGCTGAGCAGGCTCACGGTTTGCTTTTGAAGCTCTTCGATGGCCTTCGGGCCCAACTCGGAGGCGGGATTGAAAATCTGCACGATCACGCGCTCGATCTTGATGCGCCGGGCAAGCGGTACGATAAGATCGCTGAGCGCAATGGCGGCAGTGTGCGGTGATATGAAAAACCGGGCGCCGCTCTCGACCGCCCCCGCCATAGGTTTGAACGATTGATCGAGGAAAGGAATGCTCACCACGGCCCCGCCTGGCTCAGGCAGCGCGTGGGCTGCGTCGATCACGAATGGGGATTTATCCGGGGCCGGACCTATGAATTGGCCAGACCACCGGTCTTTTCTTTCACCTGTGCTCGCGGCCGCGGCTAGAAAAACAAAATCGAACGGGCCTCGTTCGAGCTCGCCTCCGGAAACTGGAAGAGCATCACCCTCAAGGTCCAGGATTGGAATTTCTGGCGGCTCCTCCCCGGACTCAAGCTCAATGACGCGAGACGTGGGAAAACTTCGTTCTTTGAGAACGCTCAGGATCTCCTTGCCAAGAAGCGTTCCGGCGCCCGTCATTGCCACGCGTGTGTCACGCTTCATGTGACTTGCACCTCGCGGCGCGGCGCGCCTTCCTCTTTAGAAGCGGGAGGGTGAGGCCGAAACCGCCAGATGAGGCGCATCACAGGGCCGGAAAGAAAGTAAACCGTGGCCAGCGTCAGAAGCACTGGTTCGGAATACGCCCAGACCGCCCAAACCGTGAGCCCGATGAGAATAATCACGAGATGGGAACGCTTCTTGCGCAGATCCATCGCCTTAAAGCTGTAATAGCGCACCCGGCTTACCATCAAGTAAGCCGCCGCCGCCACCACCACCAGCCATATGAAGCCGTAAGGCCAGCGTTCGATAGGCTGCTTCGCCCAATGGACTACGGCTGCCACCACGCCCGCCGCAGCGGGAATCGGCAGGCCCACAAAATAGCGCCGGTCGGCGGTAGCTCCGCGATCGATGTTGAAGCGCGCCAGCCTTGCAGCTCCGCAAATCAAAAAGGCGAAGCCCACCAGCCAGCCTGCCCTTTGGGTGTAAATCAGGACCAGCCGCTCGCCGTAGCCCGAATGAATCGCTTCAATGCCCCATGCGTAGGCCAACAGTGCGGGAGCAATCCCGAAGGCGATAATGTCTGCGAGCGAGTCGAATTCCTTTCCGAAGTTGGAGGTGGAATTGGTGAGGCGGGCGATCCGGCCGTCCAAGCCGTCAAATACGATGGCCCAGCCGATCTTTACGGCGGCATCGTCGAAGAAGAGAAAGCTATTTCCGGCTCCGGACGCAAGCGCCTGCGCGCCCTTTAACGTGGCAAGGATGGCGAGATAGCCGCAGACGAGCGTCCCCACAGTAAACAGGCTGGGAAGGATGTAAACCCCGCGATTTTGGCGAGCCTCGTTGCGCACTTCAGGCCCCCGGCTTGGCAATTCCAAGGATCGTGCTCCCGGCTTTAACGTAATCTCCTACTTTCACGCGCCATTCCGTGCTAATCCCGGCGATCAGATCGACCCGCGATCCAAACTTGATCAGGCCCACCCGCTCGCCGCGCTCCAAACGGTCTCCCGGGCGCTTCCAGAATACGATGCGCCGCGCCAAAGCGCCAGCAATTTGCTTCACCCAAACCGTCCCGTGTTCGCTCTCGATGATGAACAGATTCTGCTCGTTTTCCACGGAGGCCTCGCGCCGCGACGCCACATGAAAGGCTCCCGGCTTGTAGCTGACTGACCGGAGGACGCCCGCAACCGGCGCGCGGTTCACGTGGACGTCCAGGGGCGACATGAAGATGCTTACGCGCCGCATTGCCTGGCCCTCCACTTGCTCTTCCACCATCTGCACCACGCGCCCGTCGGCTGGGGAAACGATGGCTTGAGGGTCGTTTGGAATCGCCCGCTCGGGATCGCGGAAAAAGTTCAGTATGAAAACCGCCAGAACCAGAAACACGCAACCCGGCGCGTACAGCCGGACGAAGAACGCGGCCCCCGCCGCAGCCAGCAGAGGCAATCCATACCAATATCCTTCTTTTACCATGGCTTTTCGGTTAAATCCGGGGGACAGTCGCGGGATACGCAAGCGGGGGTGGTTTTTGCCGTCCGCCGCCCCCGCCGGGAAGCTCTTCACACGCCTTTCAAAAACCGGCAAACCGCCGTTGTCAATCGACCATCCTGTGATGGATCAACTGCTCCATTTGGTCCTTGGTGCGAAGTTTAAGCTTCTTAAGACGGGCTTCCTCAATCTGATCTTGTTCAGTCAGGAATTTTCTGTGGGCTAACTCTTCAAGTCTGGCATCGTAACGCGCGTGTTCTTCAAGGAGGATCTGATATTCTTTGCTGCTGACCACCGACTGCTCCCGGATGGCCCCGGTAGAATTGCTCATGGCAGTTCACCTCCTGATCTAGATTTCCTGCGGTCAGACTAACACACCCGCCAAGCCCGTTCAAGCTCTGCTCTGGACCTCGTCGCATCGCGCCTTCGGAACAATTGCACGACCCTCGTCAACCCGGCTATGCTGAATGTTAGGTAGAAACACACTATGCAAGCCAAGCACGTCAGCCTGGGCCTTGTACTGGTCGCCGCTACCGTGCTTCTTCTCGCCTGGCGTTACTTCCGCTCGCCGCGCCAGCAGCCGCTTCCCATAGCTGGATGGCTCGGCCTCGCCGTTATTTTGATCTCTGAGGCGTTGCTCGGACTTCAAGTAAAGTGGGTGAGCATCTATTTTACGCCGCTTGCTTGGACGGGCTACATCCTGCTCGTCGATTCGTTGGTCGCGAGTCTGCAAGGTTCATCTCTCTTCCGGCGCTCACCTGGAAACTTCGTAGCTCTCGCTGCCTGTTCGGCGCCCCTGTGGCTGATCTTTGAAGCCTTCAACCTGCGCCTGAAGAATTGGGCCTACACCGGGCTTCCTTCGAATATTGTGGCCAGAGATTCCGGATACCTGTGGGCCTTCGCCACCATCTGGCCCGCGATTTTCGAGACCGCGGACTTGGCCTCCGCCTTGGGAGTTTTCGCCAGCCCCTCAAGACCTCGTCCACCACTGAGCCGCCGTGCGCTCACCATCACCGCGCTTGTTGGGCTTGTTTGCGTGGCCGTTCCCGTGCTGGTCCCGGCGCGCATCGGCAGCTATCTTTTCGGAGCGGTGTGGGTTGGATTCGCGCTGCTTCTGGACCCGCTGAATTACGTCTGGGGCGGAAGGTCTCTCCTCCGTGACTGGGAGGATGGATCAACCGCCACGCTGAAATGTTTTTTGCTTTCGGGAGCCGTGTGCGGCTTCGTGTGGGAATTCTGGAATTACTGGGCGCACGCTCGCTGGGTGTACATCTTCCCCATTCTGCAAGGATGGAAAATTTTTGAAATGCCAGCCCCGGGATTCCTCGGCTTCCCTCCTTTCGCCGTGGAGTGTTTTGTGGTGTTCGAGTTTTTGCGAACCATCGCCGGACGCTTCAGCGGCGTCTCAAAGGGCGTCGCTCCCTTGGCTTCGGCGCGTCGCGAAGCATGATCTTTTTAACGTGCTCTCTGCGCACAAACTTGATCGCAATGCGCTAGTCCGCGCCTCGATCCGGACTCAACGGCTGAACCTTAAAGGGCCGCCGCGCAATCCAAAGATTGGGATAATTCTTCGTCATGCGAACCTGGGTCATAGTTCTATTCGTTGCCCTGATCCCCGCCTTATTCCTGGCTGCTCTTGTACCCGCGCCAGCACAGGTGAACCGGCCGGTGGAAGCGTCCGGCCGACCAGTGCGCATCCAGCAACTTGGCGATGAAGGCATGACTCGTCTGATGAACGGTCACCCGGATTCCGCCATCGCCGTCTCCCGCGAAATTCAAGAGGAGGATTCCACCTCGCCGCTTGGCTATCTCCTTGCAGCGGACGCTACATGGTGGAAGATTTACTACACCACCGCGAATCTCATTGACCCTGATGTTTTTGACGTGGTCTCTTCCACCTCCACTCCTTATGACTCTCAGTTCCAAAACCTGACCCAAACGACGATCCAAAAAGCGAAAGCGCGAATCGCACAGCGCCAGGACGTGGCGCGCAGCACAATGTATGAAGGGCTGGCGTATGCCCTTCTAGGGCGCCTGGACGGACTGCGCGCACAGGATTTGGCCGCGGCGCGCGACGGGAAAAAGATGCGTTCCCTGCTGCTCGCCGCACTGCGCCTTGACCCCCATCTCACCGACTCCTATGCAGGAGTTGGACTTTACAACTACTATGTAGCCACGCTTCCGACCATCATCAAATGGCTCCGCTTCCTCATCGGCCTGCCGGGAGGAAGCCGCCGCGTTGGTTTGCAGCAGCTCGCCGATGCGGCCGAACACGGCGAATTCGTCCGAGCCGAGGCAAAGTTCTATTTAGCCAAGAATTACACGCGGAACAATGAGCGGCAGTTCGGCAAAGCCTCGCAGCTTTTTGAGGAACTCTCGAAAGAATACCCGCAAAACCCATTTTGGAAATTGATGGTAGCGAGCGTCACCATGCGCCTCGGGCAAACCCAACAAGGCGATGCACTCTACCGGCAAATCCAGGCGGAAACGGCGGGCGGCGGGAATCTGGTGGCGAAATCCGTGCACAGCGCGGTCGTGAAGGCCCTCGAACGGCTGCACCCACAGGAAAAGTTTGAATGAGGAGATGAGACGAGCAATTGAGTCATTGATTCAATGAAGCAGTGATTCAATCTCTTAAGGACGACGCGCTCTGCTCGTGGGCGTGGTAGGAGCTGCGCACTAGCGGCCCCGATTCCACGTGCCGGATTCCCAGCCGCTCGCCTTCGCGCTTGAGGGATTGAAACTCTTCTGGAGTATAGAACCGCGCCACCGGCAATTGTTGGCCCGAGGGCCGCAGGTACTGGCCGATGGTCACGATGTCCACTCCGGCAGAGCTTAAGTCGGCAAGCACCGCGCAAACCTCGTCGTAGGTCTCTCCCAGGCCCACCATCAGCCCGGATTTGGTAGGAATCGCCGGGGCCAATTGCCGCGAGCGATCGAGCAAGCGCAATGAGCGGTCATATCGCGAGCCGCGCCTGGCCACCTGGTAGAGGCGCGGCACGGTTTCCGTATTATGGTTCAGCACGTCCGGGCGCGCGCGGAGTACGATTTCGAGCGCCTCATCGCTGCCGCGAAAGTCCGGTATCAACACTTCAACTTTTACTTGAGATATTGCCTGCCGCAGAGCTTCAATCGTGCGCGCGAAGAGCGTTGATCCACCGTCTTCAAGGTCGTCACGGTCCACAGAGGTGACGACGATGTACTTCAGCCCCATCGCACTCGCCGCTCGCGCCACGCGCTCCGGCTCTTCCCAATCCACCACGCCCGCTGGTCGCCCCTTGGGCACGGCGCAGAAAGCGCACCGCCGCGTGCACTGATCACCGAGGATCATGAACGTGGCCGTACGGCGCCCCCAGCATTCGGCGACGTTCGGGCAGTGCGCGCTTTCGCATACCGTGTGCAGGCCCAGGTCTCGCATCAACCCGCGCAGCTCTGAATAATTTTCACCGCCCGGCAGGCGCACTTTCAGCCAGTCCGGCTTTCGCACGCGCGGAACGCTCGAAGCTATCTGGATAAGCTCGGTTTCCATTTCAGACCATTCTAACCGGGTTCGACCTGAAGCACAATTTTGTGGTGCAAAGCCACGCCGACGTGGAACCACCAACTTGTGGCTGTGGTTAGACCGTTAGGCCGGGTTTTCCGCCTTTTAACTTCACTCCGTTCAAGGTACACTCGTTGGTTGGAATGGAGCTTATTCGGAGCCTGTGGCTTCGGCTCAAAAATTGGTGGCAGCAATGCAAATCACACAGCGTTCCCCTGTCTCGCGCAAGGCACAGCAATTTACCGAATCCGTCATCCGGGAAATGACGCGGCTCGCCATGGAACACGACGCGCTTAATCTGGCGCAAGGATTTCCGGATTTTCCGGCGCCGGAGCTAGTAAAGGAAGCGGCCGTGAGCGCGGTACGCGCGGACGTAAATCAGTATTCGATCACCTGGGGCGCGCGCGACTTCCGGCGCGCCATTGCCGGGCGTTTCGAGCGTGACACGGGACTGGCCGTCGATCCTGAGCGCGAGGTAACGGTATGCTGCGGCGCGACGGAAGCGATGATCGCTTCTCTGCTTGCCGTCATCGATTCCGGCGATGAGGTGGTGGTTTTTGAGCCGTTCTACGAAAACTACGGCCCCGATTCGATCATCTGCGGCGCGACGCCGCGGTTTGTGGCCTTAAGACCTCCGGACTGGACGTTCGATCCGGACGAGCTGGCGGCGGCGTTCAACGAGCGCACTCGCGCCGTCGTTTTGAACACGCCAAACAACCCTACCGGCAAGGTTTTCTCGCGCGCCGAGCTTGAGAGCATCGCCGCGCTTTGCCAACGATGGGACGCCTACGCCGTATCGGACGAGATTTATCAGTATTTGGTCTATGACGGAACCAAACACATCTCCATCGCTTCGCTTCCGGGCATGCGCGAACGGAGCATTACGCTCAATAGCTTGTCGAAAACCTACAGCGTAACCGGCTGGCGAGTGGGATATACGGTTGCGCCGCCTGAAGTCTCAGGCGCCATCCGCAAGATGCACGACTTCATCACCGTAGGCGCGCCCGCGCCACTGCAGGAGGCCGGTACGGTGGCGCTGAACTTGCCGGACTCTTATTACCTCAAGCTTCGCAGCGAGTACATGACCCGCCGCGACCGTTTCCTTCCCGCCCTCGAAAAGGCTGGTTTCCGTTGCTTCAAGCCTCACGGCGCCTACTACATCATGACGGATATTTCCGGCTTCGGCTTCAAAAGCGACGTGGAGTTTGCGCGCTATCTGATTCGCGACGTTGGCGTCGCCGCGGTTCCGGGAAGCAGCTTCTATAGCCGGGCGGAACTCGGCCGGCAGCAACTCCGGTTCTGCTATAGCAAGACCGATGCCACTTTAGATGAGGCGGCGCGCCGCTTGCAGCGGCTGGTTAGTAAAGGCTGATTTTTTGCGGCTGGCAAGAAGAACTGCTGGAAAGAATTGAAGATTCTACTCCTGGCCGGGGCCACGGCAACCAATTGCCGTGGCCCCGGCGGTGTTTTCGGGTGGCTATGAACTCGATGCCAACTTGCCGATCAGGCTGAACATCGGCAGGTACATGGAAATTACCACTCCGCCCACGACCACTCCCAGAATCAAGATGATCATAGGTTCCATCGCGGTGAGCAGATCCCCGACGGCCACGTCCACTTCGTCTTCGTAAAAGTCGGCCACCTTTTGAAGCATGTTGTCGAGCGCGCCCGTCTGTTCGCCCACGCCGATCATCTGCACGACCATGTTGGGGAACGCTTCCGAGGCTTTGAGCGGATCTACGATGGTCTGCCCGCCCTCAACGGCTTTGCGAACGCCGAAGAGCGCCTTCTCGATGACGGCGTTTCCCGAAGTGCGGGCGGTGATATCCAGGGCTTCGAGCATCGGCACTCCGCTCGTGATGAGCGTCCCGAGCGTGCGGGTGAATCGCGCCACGGAGATCTTCCGCATCAACATGCCGATGACGGGGATCTTCAGAATGATACCGTCGATCATCATGCGTCCGTTCGGAGTTGCGTAATACCGCTTCAACGCGTAGGACAGCCCGAACGAACCCGCAATCACCATCCATGCGAAGCTGCCCACGATGTGGCTGAGGCCGATCACGATGCGCGTCGGCAGAGGCAGCTCCGCGCCGAGACCGGTGAAAAGGGTGGCAAAGATGGGCACCACTTTCCACAAAAGCAGCATGATGACGCCACCGGCGATCAGCAGCACCGCTACAGGATAAATCAAGGCGGACTGCACCGCCCGCTTCAACTTCACGGCCTTCTCGATGTAGGAGGAGAGACGCCGCAGGATTCCGTCCAGGATGCCGCCGGCCTCGCCCGCCTCCACCATGTTGGTGTAGAGATCGTCAAAAATCTTGGGGTAAAGGCGCAGCGCGTTGGCCAGCGTCGAACCGCTTTCAACCGACTCGCGAACGCCCCGCAGCGCGGCGGTGAAGTTCTTGCTCTCCTGCTGCGATGCCAGAATCTCCAGGCACTGAACCAGGGGAAGGCCGGCGTCTATCATCACCGAGAACTGCCGCGTGAAAATGGCCAGGTCCTTGGCCTTCACTTTCCCGATCTTCGGGGTTTTGGTCTCGGACGCAGCGCTTTTGGCGGATGGTGCGCGCTTCGCCGCGGCGATGCGCTGCGGCTTTTGCACTCCGCCGGGGGTGAGCACCCGGGCGCTGCCGAGCGCCTGCGCCTTTCCCGTGGTTTGTGGGAACTGGATAGTTGGCATGGTTTGTAAATTCCCTTCTTCGCCTTGCCCGCGCAATTCCGCGAGCAGGAAAATCTCTGGGCGCGCCGTCAGGCGCAGCCCGCGCTGGCTAACGCCACTCAACGCTTAATGGGAGCGTAGGCCACCGGCGGCCGGGATGCTGCCGCGGCCGGGGCGCCCCGGTTAATCATGTCCTGAAGTTCCTCAGGGTTGTTCGAGCGGCCAAGCGCCGTCTCGATCGTGATCTGCCCCTTTTGATACAGCGAGCAGAGCGACTGGTTGAACGTTTGCATCCCGAATTTGTCCTGGCCCGATTGCATGGCCGAATAGATTTGGTGGATCTTGTCTTCGCGGATCAAATTGCGAATGGCCGGGTTCGGCGTCAGGATTTCCATGGCCATCGCCCGGCCCTTGCCGTCCGCCTTGGGCAGCAGGGCCTGGCACAAAATTCCTTCCAACACGAGTGAAAGCTGGGCGCGTATCTGCGACTGCTGCTGCGAGGGAAACACA
Organism: Acidobacteria subdivision 13 bacterium RH2 MAG17b; assembly: GCA_002197525.1. Classification (GTDB taxonomy): domain Bacteria; phylum Acidobacteriota; class Terriglobia; order UBA7540; family UBA7540; genus RH2-MAG17b. Next base: position 52,586 of record NFUN01000168.1, read on the forward strand.
TCGATGATGCGGTTGATGGTGGAGGCGGCGGAATTTGTGTGCAAGGTGCCGAACGTCAAATGGCCGGTCTCTGCGATGCGCAACGCGGATTCAATCGTTTCGAGGTCGCGCATTTCGCCGATCAGCACCACGTCCGGGTCCTCGCGCAGGGCCGCCCGCAGCGCGTTCCCGAAGGAGTGCGTATCCGAGTGCACCTCTCTTTGATTCACCAGACACCGCTTGTGAGAGTGCAGAAACTCGATCGGATCTTCGATCGTAATCATGTGCTCGTAGCGGGATTCGTTGATGAGATCCAGCATCGTGGCAAGCGTGGTGGATTTGCCGCTGCCGGTCGGTCCGGTTACAAGAATCAGACCCCGCGGCTTCTGGCAGAGTTTGCGAAGCACGTTGGGCAGGCCGAGCTGCTCGAAGGATTTGATTTCAAACGGAATCACGCGGAAGACGGCCGCTGTGGCCCCACGCTGGTTGAACAGGTTGCCGCGGAAGCGGGCTAAGTCCCGGATGCCAAATGAAAAATCGAGCTCCAGAGTCTCTTCGAAGCGGTGCTTCTGCGACTCCGTCAGCACGCTGTAGGCCAGTTGCTTGGTCTCCGCGGGACCAAGGGCGGTTATATCCTCGAGTGGTTTCAACTCGCCGTGGATGCGAATGCGCGGCGGGGAGTTCACGGTGATGTGCAGATCAGAGCCGCCGGTTTCTACCAGGCGTTTCAGCAAGTCGCTGAGATTCGGTAACTGCATGGTTTCTCGTCTCGATTGGCCGCAGCGTTTTATCCTGCGCCGCGGCAAGATGACTTGGCGCTTAAAGCACGGTCTCGCGGATCACTTCTTCGATGGTCGTCTGGCCCGCCTTCACCTTGGTCAACCCGCTGCGCCGCAGCGTGATCATGCCCTGTTCCATCGCTTTTCGCCTCAATTCCAGCGCCGAGGCACCCACCAGGATCATTTCGCGGATTTCGTCCGTGGTTTCCATCACTTCATAGAGGCCCACTCGCCCCTTGTACCCACGCCCTCCGCAGGTGTTGCAGCCCTTGCCTTTATAAGGCGTCACGCTATGTGCTTCCTCGGACGTGAACCCGGCGTCGAGCATGACCTGCGGCGCGGTGGGGTCCGGCGTTTTGCAATCCGCACAAATGCGCCGCACCAGGCGTTGGGCGCAGATGAGGTGCACGGAAGTGGCCACAAGAAACGGCTCGATGCCCATGTTCATCAACCGCGAAATCGTCGAAGGGGCGTCGTTGGTGTGCAGCGTGGAGAGCACCAGGTGGCCGGTAAGCGCGGCCTTGATGGCGATCTCCGCCGTCTCAAAGTCTCTGATTTCGCCTACCAGAATGATGTTCGGGTCTTGACGCAAAAAGGACCGCAACGCGGCCGCGAAATTCAGCCCGATCTGCTCCTTCATTTGCACCTGGTTGATTCCTGACAACTGGAACTCCACCGGATCTTCCGCTGTTATGATGTTGGTGTCGTCCTTGTTGAGCTGCGCGATGGAGGAGTAGAGCGTGTTTGTTTTTCCGCTGCCGGTCGGCCCGGTGACCAGCACCATGCCGTAAGGTTTGAAGATGGCCTTCTGAAATTTTTCCAGAGATTCGGCCTCGAAGCCCAGCTTGGTCATGTCCAGTCGCAGGTTTTCTTTGTCGAGCAAGCGCATGACGATCTTTTCGCCGTGCAACGTGGGCAAAACCGAAACGCGCAGGTCAAGCTGCTTTCTCCTACCCTGGTGCATCAGCTTCAGCATGATGCGGCCGTCCTGCGGCAGCCGCTTTTCGGCAATGTCCAGCTTGGCCATGATCTTGACGCGGCTGATGATGGCGTCGCGCAGCTTCAGGGGCGGAGTCATGACCGTCTGCAGCAGACCGTCGATGCGGTAGCGGACCCGGTACTCCTTTTCATACGGCTCCATGTGGATGTCGCTCGCTCCGCGCTTCACGGCGTCGGCCAAAACATAATTCACGAGCCGAATTACCGGTGCTTCCTCGGCAGCCTTTTCAATCTCCGCCAGGTTGAGCGTGTCTTCGCCCGCTTCGTCCAGCTCAACGCTTCCGGTCGCCCCCTCGTCCAGGAAACTGACCAGATCGTCGATTTCCTTCTGGCGTTCCGCATCTTCAACCGTGCCGTAGTGGCTCTTTATTGCCTCCTCGATGCTAGCCTCGGAAGCAAGCACCGGCTCTACGTTGAATCCGGTTAAGAACTTGACGTCGTCAAGCGCGGAGACATTCGCCGGGTCGCTCATGGCGAGCGTCAGAGAAGATCCCATCCGCGCCAACGGCAGCACGTGATGTTTCATTGCCGTTTCGACGGGGATCATTCTCACCACCGCCGGATCGACCGGAAATTCTCTCAGCCTAATAGAAGGTATGCCGTACTGGATGCCAAGCGCTTCGGCCACCTGCTCGTCGGTCACAAAACCCAACTTCACCAAAGCCTGGCCGAGTTTGCCGCCGTGCTGCTTCTGGTGGTCGAGAGCCTTCTGGAGCTGCTCGTCATTGATCCGGTTTTCTTTTAGGAGTATTTCGCCCAGGCGGGCTACCAGGGTTTGCGTACTCAAGAACGTGCTCCGTTTATTGGCTTTGGCTGCCGCGGCTCAGAGTTCCCCACTGGCATTGCAATCTTGGTGGTGAGTTGCAATTGCAGAGGGGCCGCCAACCTTGACATCGTCACTTCGGCGGCATAACTTTAACCCGTATGGCACATGGCGCAAGCACCCCTGGCGGCAGGCTTCAACCGCCACTCATCCGCTACTATCAGCGGCTATTTGAACACCTCGGCCCACAGGGCTGGTGGCCGGCTCGAACGCGCATGGAAGTAATTTTGGGCGCTATGCTTACGCAGAATACTTCCTGGAATAATGCTTCGAGGGCGCTCGCTCGCCTAAAGAAGGCCGGCTTGCTGCGCTTGGAATCTCTTCGCCGGGCGAGCTCTGTGGAGCTTGAGGCCTGCGTGCGGCCATCCGGTTTTTACCGCCAGAAGGCCGCAGCCGTCCGGAACTTTGTAGCCTGGCTCGACCGCGATTATCATGGCTCGCTCCGCGCGCTGTTTGCCGCACCTGTGGAGCGGGTCCGGAGCGAATTGCTCGGATTGCATGGCGTTGGCCCCGAAACGGCCGACGCCATTCTCCTCTACGCCGGCCGCAAGCCATTTTTCGTGGCAGACTCCTACACGCGCCGGGTTCTTTCGCGCCACGCCTGGCTGCCGGCTGGCGCGAGCTACGACGCTGCTCAGGACCTTTTGCACCGGGAACTGCCGCGCGACCAGCAACTCTTCAATGAATTTCACGCGCTGTTTGTGGAAACCGGAAAGCGCTATTGCCGGCAGCAAGCTCCTAATTGCCAGCCGTGCCCTTTGCGGAAATTCTTGCCGGAGCCGGATTCGCCAACCGCGAGTGTCCCGGCGGGTAGAATGCTCTCGATCTAATACAAACGCATTAAGTGGCGTGATGTCTGCTGGTGCGGCGATGTCCTCATCGCCGGTTTTTCGCCGGTGGGGACACCGGCGCACCAGAGTGGCGTCACATC
>NFUN01000169.1 GCA_002197525.1 Acidobacteria subdivision 13 bacterium RH2 MAG17b
GAAGGTTAATAAAAAAGTGGGTGGGGGCGGGGTGGGGGCGGTTTTCCCCCGCCACAACCTCAATGTTTGCGGCCAAAGATGGCGGCATAAAGCCGCCTCTACGGACTTTTTCATCAGCCTGCTTGCGTAAGGCGTCGTTAACGGCTCTTTCACTGCGAAAGGCCCTTCAGACAAGCGAGTAGTAGCGCAGACCTCCGCCCTTGTGCGATTTATATCGCGTCATCGATCACATGACTTTCAGTGGAATTGAACCCGCTGGGCGGCGACATCATGAATCCTCAAGCCTCAACCGCTACGTCTACGCCTTTGATAACCCCACGGCGGAGACCGGCCGGGCGCGTAGAAGTCGGCGCGCCGACAAAGGTTCAAGCAATACTTGAGGGAAACCACGTCCGCCTTGGGTCGGAGGACTCGACCATTTGGCCAACCTGAAGAGTCTGCATGAAAACTGCCGTTTTTTGAGTTGGTGCGGCGCTCTATGCGCGCCGAGGCTATTGTAAAGACAAAGACCGGCGGGCACAGACCAAGCTTGTCCAAATTACGGTCCAGCTTTCGCGAAATGTTCTGCGGCTTTGCCGCTTGCTGTGCGGAAAGGCTTCGCCTTTCCGGCAGTCGGCAATCCCTCCCAATCTGCTTTTCTTTGGGCGCGAAGGCTCAGCCTTCGCGCCCAAAGAAAACCTTGAAAACGCGTTTTCGTGCCCGGAAAGCCATAGGCTTTCCGCACAGCGGGGCGGCAAAGCCGCTTCCCACGCCGGAATGTACGGTTAATTTGGACAGCCCTGGTTACAGACTGCCACCACAGCCGAGGTTTTCACACAGACTCTATCGGCCCGATTCGCTCGCCAGCCAATTTGGAATGGCCACATCCACCGGGCCTCTCCCGACGGGAATGCTGGTTAGAAGCGCCGAGGTTCTTGTGCGAAGGATGGATAAGCTGGCCCCTGCCAGGTCCGTAACGGCCAGGAACCGCTCATCCGGAGTGAGGGCGAGCGCAGAAGGTTCAAGGCCAACTCGCGTCGAAGCCTTCACTACCCGATTGTTTACGTCCAACGTGGCGACCGTCCCGTCGCCTGCATTGGCGATATACAGCGTACTTGAATCGCGCGTGAAAACAGCCGCCACCGGCTGCTTCCCGGTGGGAAGATTCTGCTCGATGCTGTCGTAGTTGGCATCAACGATGGTTAGCTCAGAGTCTGCGCCGCTGAATACGAAGACTTCCCCGCCGTCTGGCTTCAGGGCTAAAAGGGTCGGCGGCGCGGCCATTTCAATGTTTGAAAAAACCCGGCGCCCTGCAAGATCCACTGCGGTCACCGTCTGTTCTCCGGCGTCAGCCAGGAATGCCTTGAGACCGTTGGGCAAAAGCACAAGCTGTCCCGGCTGCTTTCCAATCCCGGCTTCTCCACGCACCTGTCCGGTTTGCGGGTCCACAAACAGCATCCGCGCATTCGCGCCGTCCTCGGCCAGCAGCGTGCCGCCATCCGGCGTGAGAGCAATCCGCACCACGGGAGTTGCCAGTTCAATTTTCCTGACGATCTTGCGCCGCTGGCAATCTATAACCTGGATGGTCTTGCCAGGCCTTGCAAGCGCGTAAGCGTGGCCGCCGCGAGGCGAAAAGCACAAATCCACGCGGCCTTGGCCGCATTCGATCCGTGCTGAAACGCGCAACCCTGGGGAACGGATGATCGCAACCTGGCCCGCCTCGGAGGTGACGTACACATCACGCCCGCCGGGCCGCAGCACGAGACGGCTAGGGGCGAACCCGAGAGCAATCGTGCGCACTCGCTCAAAGTCAGCCAGATTTACTACGGCCACGCTTTCGCTCCCACGATCCGCAACCAGGGCGAGATAGGGTTTCGGAGGAATGCCCGGACGATGACACCCAGCACAGACAAGGACGATCAGGAAGCACAGGCCAACTAGTGGAAGGCGAAAAGCCTTAAACGAGGTCATTGGCAGGTTAAAACTCAAATCTCACCGGCTTTGAAAGCGGAAGCTTGCCGTGCCGGACTTCGCGCCGCCATCAATGCAAGACTTAAAGTCATACTTTAAGCATGGGCGGGCCGGGCGGCGGCCCCAGGCCGCGCAAAAGGGTTCTACGCCGTCGCTGCGGCGGCAACAGTCTTGCCGCCCCGCCGGATGGCCGCCTGCGCTGCCGCCAGCCGCGCGATTGGCACGCGATAGGGAGAGCAGCTCACGTAATTCAGGCCAGCCTCCGCGCACACCTCAATCGAAGCCGGATCGCCGCCGTGTTCGCCGCAGATGCCGACCTTCAGATTTTCCCGCGCCTGCCGCCCCTCGGTGGTGGCAATCTTCACGAGGCGCCCCACGCGCTTCGGGTCCATCACGGCGAACGGGTCCGCCGGCCAAATCTTCTGCTGCACGTAAACGGCGATGATCTTCGCGCAGTCGTCCCTGGAAAGCCCGAACGTGGTCTGAGTGAGGTCGTTGGTGCCAAAGCTGAAAAATTGCGCTTCGCGCGCAATCTCTGCGGCCGAAAGTGCGGCGGCGGGCAGCTCAATCATCGTTCCCACCAGGTACTCCACTTCAACGCCCCTCTTCTTAAATACGTCGTGCGCAATGCGGTCCACAATCTCCTTCTGAAGCGTGAGTTCTTTCACGTCGCCCACCAGCGGGATCATGACCTCGGGCTTGGCCTCAATGCCTTTCTTTTTGCAATCGCAGGCCGCCTCAAAAATGGCGCGGGCCTGCATTTCCGTGATCTCGGGGTAAAGGATTCCAAGCCGGCAACCGCGCAAGCCGAGCATCGGATTGAATTCATGTAGTCCTTCAACTACTTCCAGCATCTTCTTGAGTTGATTTAGCTTCGCGCCCTTCTTGCGCTTGGCCTCGAGAACAGCGATCTCCACCATCAGTTGCTCGCGCTTGGGAAGAAACTCGTGAAGCGGAGGATCGAGCGTGCGGATGGTGACGGGGTAGCCGTCCATAGCCTTGAAGAGCCCCGCGAAGTCCCGGCGCTGCATGGGGAGGAGCTTCGCCAGGGCCGCCCGCCGCTCTTTTTCGTAGCGGAGCGCCTCTGTACGCTCTTTCTTCAGAATAGCAATTCGTTTTGCGTCCTTCTCCTTTTCGATATCGGCGTCGATGTCTTCGACGCGGCGTGTATCTTTGCAGGACATAATCATGCGCTGCACGTGGGGCAGACGGTCGGCGGCGAAGAACATGTGCTCGGTACGGCACAATCCAATGCCTTCGGCGCCGAACTCGCGGGCCACCGTCGCGTCGCGCGGGATATCCGCGTTAGCCCGAACGCCGAGTTGGCGCATTTCATCCGCCCATTTCATGAACTGGGCGAAGACGCCGCCGTGCGGGTCAGGGTTCTTCAAATCAGCTTTGCCCAGGAACACACGCCCCGTCGATCCATCAAGCGAAATCCAATCGCCTTCTTTGAGGACGTTCGCGCCAATCTTCAGAATTTTCTTCTTCTCGTCCACTTCGGCGTCTGAACAGCCCGCCACGCAACACTTGCCCATGCCGCGCGTCACCACGGCGGCGTGTGAAGTCATGCCCCCTCTTGAAGTGAGGATGCCAGCAGCCACTTCCATGCCGTGAATATCATCGGGAACCGTCTCCGCCCGTACCAGAATCACAGGACCGCTCTTTCCCTGCGCCGCCGCCTCGTCTGCGGTGAACACCACGCGGCCAACTGCTGCTCCAGGTGAGGCTGGCAAGCCATTTGCAATCACACGTAAAGGCTTCGATTCATCAAGGATCGGATGAAGGAGTTGATTGAGTTGGTCCGGCTCGACGCGCATCAGAGCGTCCTCCGGCGTGATTAACCTCTCCCTCACCATCTCCACGGCGATTCGCACCGCCGCGCTTCCAGTGCGCTTCCCGTTGCGCGTCTGGAGCATGTAGAGTTTGCCTTCCTGAATGGTGAACTCAAAGTCCTGGACGTCCTTGTAATGCTGTTCGAGCCGCGTGGTAATCTCGCGCAATTGCTGGTAGACCTGCGGCATAACCTTTTCGAGCTCTGCGATGGGTACCGGCGTACGCACGCCGGCCACCACGTCTTCGCCCTGCGCGTTCATCAGAAACTCACCGTAGAATTGCTTTTCTCCCGTAGCCGGATTGCGGGTGAAGCCGACGCCGGTGCCGGAAGTCTCTCCCATGTTGCCAAACACCATGGCCTGAACGTTCACCGCCGTTCCGAGATCGTCGGCAATTTTGTTCAGCCGCCGGTAAGTCTGCGCGCGCGGGTTATACCAGGAACGGAAGACGGCCTCGATCGCCATATTGAGCTGTTGGCGCGGCTCCTGCGGGAAATTGGCACCGGTCTTCTTGCGCACCAATTTCTTGTATCCCTCGATGATCTGCTTCAGGTCTTCCGGCGTGAGATCGGTATCGAGCTTGATCTTTCTCTTCTTCTTTTGGCCGTCGAAGATATGTTCGAACTCGTTTTTGGGGATGTCCTGCACGACATTGCCGAACATTTGAATGAAGCGCCGGTAACTATCGTAGGCGAAACGCTGATTTTTCGTCTTGCGCGCCACCGCCTCGACCACCTGATCGTTCATGCCGAGGTTGAGGATGGTATCCATCATGCCCGGCATGGAGAACTTGGCACCAGACCGGACGGACACGAGCAACGGCGCCTTCGGATCGCCGAGGCGTTGGCTGAGCAGCGATTCGAGATTGCCGAGCGCGGCCTCGACTTCACGCGCGATGAGATCAGGAATGCGGTTATGGTTCTCGAAATAGATGCGGCAGGCAGAGGTGGCAAGGGTGAATCCCGGCGGAACGGGAAGACCGGCGTTGGTCATCTCGGCCAGACCCGCTCCCTTGCCCCCCAGCACGTCCTTCATAGTGCCGTGGCCTTCGGCCTTGCCGCCGCCAAATGAATATACGTATTTATCCATGATGAAAGCTCCTTCAATCTGGAATAGCAATCCCGGCCGATGCGGAATTCATGATTATGAATTCAGAATATGAACGAAATCTGCTTTAATCCCGAGCGTGCGCCTGTGATGTCGGCGCGCCGACAAAAGCTCAAGCAACACCTTAAGGTGCGTGCCGCCACTGCGCTCTTCTGACCGTATCCTAGCCTATCCACAAGTCAGTGCCCCACCTTCATTCCCGCCCGCTGGCCTTCAACTCCGGAGCATCTGCATTGACCGGGACAATTTTGGAAAGATCGGCCAACCAGGAAAATACCCACGCGTCGAGCAGCGAAAGCAGCCGCAGGCGATTGGCTCGCATGATCGGATCGGGGTCCATGACCAGCACTCTTTCGAAGAAAGCGTCAACCTTTGGTCGTAGCGCGGCGAAGCCAAGAAACGCGCCCGTGAAGTCGCCCTCCAACTCGTAGCGGGAGAGCTTTTTTCTCATCGCTAAATATGCGTCATACAGTTCACGTTCCGGGCCAGCCGCAAGCAGGTCCGGCTTCACCTCGGTCAAAGAACCGAAATCGGAGAGCTTGGCCGACTTGCGCAGAATATTACGCGTTCGCTTGGCAGCAATTGAGAGTGCTGCAAAATCATCAGTATCGCGGACTTGGTCGAGAGCACGAGCACGTTCGACCGCCTGCGATGGAACCATCCAACTCCACGCCGAGTTTACCACCGCCTCAATCACGTCGTACCTCACCCGGGATATGGTCTCCAAATAAAACTCAATGCGCTCGCGATAAAAGGCCCAAATCCTCTTCTCGAGGTTTTCTGCAGCAGGCAGGCTAAGGTCCAAAGCCAGTACGCCGCGTAAGAGATCCAGTAGATCGAGGCCCGGAAGAACCTCAACTGATACTTTAATAACCCCGTTCCCCGCCCGCCTCAGTCCGAAAGGATCGCTCGATCCGGTTGGCTCGAGTCCGGCCGAAAACCCACACACTACACTGTCAAACTTGTCCGCCAGCGAGACAATTGCTCCTACAACAGAGCGCGGGCAAGAATCCCCGATCCCCGCCGGGCGGTAATGGTCATAAATGGCGTCCGCAACTTCTTTAGGTTCACCCTGCGCCTGCGCGTATAGGCCGCCCATAATACCCTGAAGCTCGGTGAATTCATGAACCATTTGTGTGGTAAGGTCACACTTACACAAATCAACGGCTCGCGAGGCATTTTGACGTTCCGATGTTCCAATACGTCCGGATTGCCCCAGTTGGAAACAAATTCTTTCTTCCGCCAGCGCCCTCATGCGCCGGACCTTGTCTGCATAGGTTCCGAGCTTCGCCTGGTAAGTCACACGCTCCAGCATTGGAATGCGCTGTGCTAGCGGAAGCTTCTGATCCGCCTGCCAGAAAAACCCCGCGTCTGCGAAGCGTGCGGCGAGCACTCGCTCGTGACCCTGGCGGATCAGGCCTTGGGGATCGCCCGGAACGTTCAGGACGGTCACAAACTGCGGTTGAAGGTTCCCTCCCTTATCCTCAACCGCGAAATACTTCTGGTGATCCCTCATCACGGTCACGAGGACTTCACGGGGCAAGGCCAAGTAACGCCGGTCAAAGCCGCCCATTAAAGGAACGGGCCACTCTGTCGAGTTCACAACCCAGCTTTCCAGCCACTCGTCGGCAACCGTCTTTGAATTAGCGCCTTCAAGCAATACTTTAATTCCTTGCTCCGTGCGCTGCCGCCTCACTCCTGGGTCTGGCTCAACCATGTGCTCCCGCAGCTTCTTCATGTAATCGTCGAAACCGGTAACGCGAATCGGCTCGCCGCCTTTCAAGCGATGTCCGAAAGTGTACTGACCCGACTTGACCCCGGCGAACTCGAACGGGACAACCTGCGCTTCCTCGCCTTCGCCGAGCACCGCGAGAATCCAACGAATTGGGCGGATGAAGAGCGGCCCGGCCTTCGCGGTCCAATACATACTCTTGGGAAAAGTCATGCTGCCGAGAACCGAAGACAAAATCTCAACCAATACTTGAAGTGCATTCCGGCCGTGTTCAGAGATTTGGAGCGCCAGATAGTCACCCTTGGCGTTCGTCACGCGCTTGAGATCCGAGACCTTCGCGTTGTTTTTCGCCGCAAAGCTCTCGGCGGCGCGGGTGGGATTCCCTTCCTTGTCAAATGCCACCTTCACCGGAGGTCCAATGATTTCTTCCACGCGGCCCTGCTGCTCCGGCAAAAGCGCAGGAACGAAGGCGGCCAGGCGGCGGGGCGTGGAATAGGTTTTCACTGCCCCGGCCGCGTCCTCCATAAGCAAGCGCGCCTCACGCAACGCGGATTCGAGCCGCTCGACTAGCTGTCGCTCCGCTCCTTCAAGAAACCGCGCCGGAATCTCTTCGCAGCCGATTTCAAGCAGTAAGGATGTGGTTTCTGGCGCGCTCACGCGTTCGCAACCTCCAAGGTTTTTGCTTTGCGGTCCACATCGATGGCGGCAACTTGGCAGGCGATCTTTCGGATACGGGTGATCAGCGCCACGCGCTCCGTAACGCTGATTGCTCCGCGCGCGTCGAGGATATTAAACAGGTGCGAACACTTCAAGCAATACTCGAAGACTTTTTGGAGTGGAAAGCGTTTCTGATCCTCCTCGAGTGTCATATCCGGGCGAAGGTTCGTATCCTGGTTTGTGCCGACGTGTCCGGGAACATCATGGCCCGGCCACCGGTACGTATCGAGCAGCCGCCTTGCCTCTTTCTCATTCAGGTCGAACATCTGGCGGCAAACTTCCGGGTCTGCCGCCTCGAAGTCATAAACAGAAAGTTCAAGTTCTTCTTGAAGTCTTAAATCCCGGTATTTGCGCGTCTGGTTCCACATCACGTCGAAAACGTTGTTCACGTTCTGCAGGAACGCCGCGATGCGTTCAAGGCCGTAAGTAAGCTCCACGCTGATCGGCTCAAGGTCGATGCCGCCGCACTGCTGAAAATACGTAAACTGGGTAATCTCCAAGCCGTCGAGCATCACCTGCCAGCCCACGCCCCACGCGCCGAGTGTGGGCGATTCCCAGTTGTCCTCTTCGAAGCGAACGTCATGGTCGCGTAGATCAATGCCAAGGCTCGCGAGGCTATTGAGGTAGAGGTCCTGGATGTCAGCGGGTGGCGGCTTGAGTATCACCTGCATCTGCGTGTGCTTGATGAGGCGGTTGGGATTCTCGCCGTAGCGCCCGTCGGCCGGGCGGCGGGACGGCTGCACATAGGCCACGCGCCAGGGGGTGGGGCCTAGTACGCGAAAGAACGTCTCCGGGCACATGGTGCCGGCTCCGACTTCCAAATCGTAAGGCAGGGTCAGAGCGCAGTCCTGCGCGGCCCAATATTCGCTTAGCCGCATGATCAGGTCTTGGAAGCTGAGCCCTGAGCCGGCCGGACGCTCTGGATTTTGGACGTGTTGCATAAGAAGCCTTAAGTACTGATGTTCGCCATTACGGTGACGTATAAATCAAGCCGCCGATCCTGCCCTCAGCCCTCGCCCCCTTTGGGGAGAGGGTGGCCCGCGGTGCGGGCCGGGTGAGGGGTCGCTTCAACTACGGCACCGTAATTACGAAAAGGAGCCCTTAGGGTTAGGGGCGCACTGCATGGAGGCTCAAACCTCAGCGGCGAGCAATTCCAAGGTCACCAACTTCCCTTCCGCAGAGGCTGCGACCCAGGTTTCAAGCAGCCGCCGCGCTTCCCGCGTTGCGGCAGATTCAGGCTCGGCAACGGTGATCCATTCGGCGAGCGGCGTACGCCGCGCCTTTTCAAGCAGCGCAAGAGCTTCCGCTGAGGCGGCGCCTGCGGTCCCGCGCGAGCAGCAGCTAGCGCAAAAGACGCCGGTCGGGTCATGCGCGTAATAGCCCTTTTCTGCGGCAAGCTCGCGTCCGCAGCCCGCGCATTGGGCGAGGCCGGGCAGAAATCCACCCAACCGCAAAAGCCAGTAGTTGAAGTAAAGCAGCGGCCGCTCGATCTCTCCGCTGCGCTTCATGGCGCGCAAAACCGCCAGCCAAAGCCGGAACGCCCGCTCGTTCACTTCACGTTCCGGCAAAAAACGCTCGGCCGTCTCGGCCAGATACTGCGCCGCAATCTGAATCCTGTAGTCTCCCTGCATGGTGAAAAAAGATTCCAGCAGTTCTGCCGAATTGAGGCGCAGAAGGTCCCGGTGCTCGCGTTCATAAAGCCAGAGCCGAACGTAGGTGAGGGGCTCCAGTATCCCCCCATACCGGCTCTTCGGGCGCTGAGCCCCCGTGGCTGCCGCCCGCACCCGGCCAAGCTGGCGGCCGAAAAGTGAAACGATCTTGTCGGCCTCCCCCAGGCGGTACGTTCTGAGGACTATGGCCTCCGTCTCTCTGAGTGGCATGAAGCGCTATGTCGGCGCGCCGACAACTCTTCAAGTTAGCACAATAAAGCGGCTTACAAAAAGCAAAAACCACGCCAACCGCTCCCTAACACAGCGAATACAGCGAGTCATTCGCCCAGCCTCAGGATGTGGAAAACTCGCCCGCAACCGCCAAATAGATCAAACGGCTTTCCGCCGCAGCGCCTCATCGCCCCTATCCCCCAGCCGCTGAGATGCTACGGCAGACGCTGTTGAAAACTCCTCCTTCACTGTGGATATGTATTATGTTAACCAACCAACCTCCACTGCAAAAGTTATCAGACGTGGCTGTGGAAGCTTTTCTGCCGAGGCGCCCCCCGGCTTGGTTTTGTTTGCCAGCGCGCCCTTCCGCGTTATAAAGTGGGCAACAGTCAAACCAAGGAGGAAGGACCAGTTGACATCGAACCGGGTGGACGTAGTAGGACTGGGCCTGAACGCCACAGATACCGTGATGGTGGTGCGGGCCTTCCCTGCCCTAGGCGGAAAAGAGCGGGTTGTTTCCGTTTCACGCCAAGCTGGCGGCCAGATCGCGACGGCCCTCGTCACGTGCCAACGGCTGGGTCTGAAAACCCGCTATATCGGGAAGATCGGAGATGATGAGGCGGGACGCTTCCAATTGGACAGCCTCACAAGGGAAGGCGTGGACGTTCGGAACGTTCAGGTGGTTTGCGGCGCTTCGACTCAATTTGGGCACATCATTGTGGATCAGGCGACCGGCGAGCGAACCGTTTTTTGGGACCGGGATTCGCATCTCGCCGTAAGACCAGACGAGGTAACGCCCGAGAGCATCGCTGGCGCCCGCCTCCTGCACCTCGACGGCTGCGATGTCGATGCATGTTTTCTGGCCGCTCAGCACGCGCGCCGGGCGGGCATTCCGGTGGTGGCCGACATGGACACCGTCTACAAGCAGGTTGAACGGCTTTTCCCGTCAATCGACTATCTACTCGCCTCGGCTCACTTTCTTCCTGCTGCAACCGGGGAGAACGACCCGTTCCGGGTGCTCGAGCTCATGGCTCGGGAATACAAGGTGAAAACGCCCGGCATGACGCTGGGGCGGGACGGCGCACTCGTCTTCACCGAAGGCCGCTTTATATATTCACCAGGATTTGTGGCGGAAACGGTGGATACCACAGGCGCCGGAGATGTGTTCCACGGGGCGTTTATTTACGGCCTCCTGGCGCGTTGGCCCATGGAGGAAATTTTGGAATTCTCAAACGCCATGGCCGCCCTGAACTGTATGGCGCTCGGGGCCCGTGGCGGCATTCGCAGTGAGGCGGAAGCTGAGGCGCTTATCCGCACGGGCACCCGGCACGTTAACAGGGAGTATCAGAAAACCGCAGCCGGAACGGCTTGAATCCCTGACAACCTTGCAAAAAGAGGGCATGAATGAGCAAGCGATATGGCAAATGGGAAGTGATCAAAAGCATTGGCCAAGGTGGTCAGGGGCATGTTTTCCTGGTCAGGGACATGAACGCAGGACCAGACGATAGGCATGTCCTGAAGCGGTTGATCAACACCGGGGATCAGGCAAGGAAGGAGAGGTTTAAGCGAGAGGTAGATGTCACTCAACAACTCAGGCACCCTAACATTCTCAAGATAGTTGACGAAAATCTGGGAGCGCAGGAACCGTATTACGTCGCTGAATACTGCGAGAAAGGCTCAATTGACAAATTTAAAGGCAAGGAGGCCTTCAGCGGCAATATCAGTACCTGTCTGAAGGTTATTTTTCCTGTCGTCGAGGCTTTACGGTCTGCCCACCAAGCCGGAGTCATCCATAGGGATGTGAAACCAGCGAACATTCTGCTTCGGGGGGACGGAACGCCCGTGATTGGAGACTTTGGGATTTGCTTCGTTGAAAGCGGACAATGGGTTACGCTGTCGGACGAGGCAATGGGCTCAAAAAACTTTATTGCACCGGAAATGGAGTCCGGAGTACATGACAGCCCTACGGAACGAACGGACGTTTATAGCCTGGGAAAGGTCCTTTATTGGATGCTGTCGGGTGGGCGCGTTTTCGCGCGCGAGGACCACCGCAGAAATTCCCTTACCTCCATCTTGGACGATCAAAGGTTCGAACATGTGCACATGCTACTGGATCGCATGATTGTAGAGGAACCAACCAAGCGCGTTAGCAGTACCGATCTCAAGGAGGAACTACTTATGGTCGAGTCATTGGTTTCTGGAAATTATGCACCGCTTAAGCCAAGCATGGGGATCAAGTGCCGTTTCTGCGGTAAAGGAATCTATAAAAAATACGCAACGAGCCTTGATCTTGAAAACCCCACGCGGCGGAAACCCCTGACCATGGCCAATGAACTCGGATGGGAACCTCGAGGCATGAGCGACGTGCGCGTGCTGAGATGCGACTACTGTGGTCACGTCGAAACCTTTCAGTTCGACGGCATCAGAGACCACGACTGGTGGGGGAAATAGAGGTCTACGACAGAGTTGTAACCACGATCGGTGCTTTCCTGACCCTGAACGCTGAATACCGCTGGCTTGTACCGTGCTAACATTCGCAAGCCGGTTTACGATCTTTCGGAGAGACCATATGGCATACGCTCTAGTCACAGGAGCTTCGGGCGGCATCGGGGAATGTTTCGCTCGCGCTCTGGCGGCGCGCGGCACGTGAATCGGGAATACGCCCAGGCGGCCAGAGCGAAATAAAATCCAGCCCATAAGGCCTTGGATTCAGCGCCCCTGAATAACAGCTCGCCGGTTTCAGGCGACCGTCACGTGTAGTTGCTGTTGTCCGGTTGCTCCAGCCGGAAAGATGCTGCGCGGATCGTAGCCTTCGACCCGGCCGGCTCCATCGATGGCGCGCAAATTAATCGTGTACTTGCCTGGCTTGGGATTAACCCAGAGGAATTTCCAGAAAGACCAAACGATAGGCGAAGGGTTGCTGAAGAGGTTTGTGGGCTGCCAGTTCTTGCCGCCATCCAAGCTGATCTCAACCGACTTGATGCCGTCCAGGTTGCCAATGGCGTAACCGGCGAATTCGATATTGCGCCCCGAAAGCCGCGCGCCGTCTTGCAAGTCCGTAAAGCGGGCCTGCGCCCAGCGTTCTGCGTCGTCGGACCACCCCTGGCGTTCCCAATAGCCGGTGTAATGGTGATTGATGAATTCGATGCGCTGCACCCACTTCGGCTGCTTCATGCCGAATTTGCCGGGAATAAAAATGCGCGCCGGATAGCCATGCTGAGGCGGTAGAGGATCGCCGTTCATCTGGTAAGCGAGGAAATTGGTCTCATTCCAAATGCGCTCGATGGGATGACCGGAAGAAAAACCGTCCGCGGCGTAAATGGCGACGTGGGTGGCAGTCCCCGCTGGCTGGACGCGCTCGAGCAAAGGCTTCAGAAGTGTCCCCGTCCATTTGGCGTTGCCGATGGCGTCGCCGCCAATCGAATTCGAGATGCACTCAAGCGTCATCTCCTTTTCGAACGAAGGCAGGGCGAGTAGCTGATCATAGTTGATTTCCAAAGGATGGGCGACGAGGCCGTCGATCTTCAGGCTCCAAGAAGCGGATTGCACTGTAGGCGTGCCACCCTTCGTGGTCACGTAAAACTCGTCGTTCGGAGTTATCGCCGCGAGCGCAGCCGTGGGACCATAGTGTTCATACTGCTTGACGGAGAGGTCTCGGGACGGGTCCGCCAGCATGTTCATATATTTGCTGGTGTATATGTACCCGGCCAGGCTGATGCCGCCGGCGATCCCACCGATGATAAATTTGCGTCGCTCCACGGCTAACTCCTTGTGATGCGCAGCGTGCAACTATAATCATTGGCCCGGAACGCGGGCCGCGTCAATTCGCGTTCCCACCATAGCGCAGGGGGGAAGCGCCGGTACGTGAAACCTCAAGGCAGCGCGGTTCGTCAGGCTGTTTTCTAATCCTCATATAGGGTACGCTCTTTCTTCGATGCCGGATTGCAACCAATTCCTGAGTGCAGCGCGCCGCCTGCACGTTCATCTGTGCCGAACACATCTCCGGGGGGGCGTGCTGGAAGGTCCGGACAGTGGAGTCAGGTTCAATCTGCGGGCGTGGAGATTCTTGAAGAGCGCACTCAATTTCCTTCCCTGGCACGATGACTATGTATTCATGCAGACAGCAGGCTACTGGATACTGGCAAATTGGGCGATTTATCAGGGGACCGGAGAAGAGCCTCACCACGCCCTTGCGATCGAGGCCAGCGAGGGTGTTCTCCGTTTGCAGACAGCCGAGGGCTACTGGCGCTATCCTTTGCCGGAGCGCCGCCGCTTGATTGCGACCGTCGAGGGCGACTGGGCGGCCATCGGCCTGCTCGCAAGTTTCACGAGAACCGGGCGGGCGGATTTCCTCGACGCCGCGGTTCGCTGGTACGACTTTCTCGTCGCCCGTATCGGCTTTCAACCACACCGGCGCGGCAAGGCGATCAATTATTTCGACCAGCCGCGGGGCAAAATCCCGAACAATTCAGTTGAGGCGGCATGGTTCTTCCTGCGCCTGTGGAAGGCAACCGGCGAGGACCGGTACCGCGAGCACGTAGATGGACTGCTTGAGTTCTTGGCAGACGTGCAGCTTCCCTCGGGCGAATTGCCCTACATCGTCGAGAGCCCCTTCGAGCGCGGGCGCGAGCATTATTTGTGCTTCCAGTACAACGCGTTTCAGTTCATGAAGCTTGCCTGGTGTGCGCGGCTGGACCCGCAGTCACGCGCCCTGGACTTGCTGCCCGGGCTTGCCCGGTTTTTGCAGGCGGGTGTGACCGGGCGCGGGGCTAGCGCGGCAGATTGCACTCACCGGCTTCCCGAAGTGGATTATTACACGGCAGCGCTGGCAACCGCCCTGCACGAAGCAGCGAAGGCCGGTTTTCGCGAAGCTCAGGCGCTGAGCGAGCGGTGCTACGCGCGGGTTCTTTCGCGGCAGCGGCAGGATGGCAGCTTCGGCTACTCTCAGGGAGATTACGGCTTGCTGAGCGACCGCCGGTCTTACCCGCGCGCGCAAGCGATGACGCTGTTTCATTTGCTGCTGCCGTGCGCTGGTAACGGATTCGAGTCCGGCGCGGCTGCGGGCGCCTGAACGCTTAACGCCCGGCGCGGCAAAGTCTTCAGCGGCCCTGATCCGGTCGCGAGTGAATTGTGTTCCAGGGCCAATCAGGATCATAGGCGCTTGCGCCTCGGGCAAACCACCATGTGCGGAATCTGCGGCATTTTCAACTTTTTGAGTGGTGCGCCAGTTGACGCGGACCGGCTGAACCTGGGCGCAAAAGCGCTCGTTCATCGTGGCCCCGATGACCAGGGTCTTTACGTGGATCAAGAACTCGGCCTCGGCAACAGGCGGTTGAGCATCATCGATCTTGCGGGCGGGCATCAGCCGCTGGCAAACGAAGACGAATCGCTGTGGATCACTCTGAACGGCGAAATCTACAACTACCGCGAGTTGAGGGTTCCACTTGAGGGCCGCGGGCATCGCTTTCGCACCGCAACGGATACGGAGGTGATCCTGCACCTGTACGAAGAGCGCGGCGTTGATTGCCTCGGCGAGTTGCGCGGCATGTTCGCCTTCGCCCTGTGGGACCGCAACCGGCGCCGGATGTTCCTGGCCCGCGACCGGCTAGGCGTTAAGCCCGTCTTCTACCGGATTTCCTCCCGAGGTCTGACGTTTGCCTCTGAGCTGCGTTCGCTTCGCGCCCTGGCTCCCGAGGCGTGGGAGACCGACCCGCAGGCCATCTACGATTTTTTCGCCTTGCGTTACGTGCCCGCGCCTCGCACGCTCTATCGCGATGTTCACAAACTCTTGCCGGGCCACTACCTGCTTGCGGACTCGCGAGGCGTTGAAACCCGTTGTTATTGGGACGTACCTTCCGGCGAGGACGCTGCGCTTTCAGAAGAGGAGTTGGCAGGCCAGACGCTGGACTGCATGCGCGAAGCGGTCCGGCTGCGGCTGATCGCCGACGTGCCGCTCGGCGCCTTCCTGAGCGGCGGAACGGATTCGAGCGCGGTCGTGAGCCTGATGGCGGAACTCGGCGCGCGGCCCTTGCGGACGTTTTCGGTAGGATTCGACGAACGGGGCGCGAGCGAGCTGCCTTATGCGCGCCTGGTGGCACAGAAATACGAAACCGAACACCAGGAGATTATTGTCCGCGCCGGTGACGTGGCGGAGGATTTGCCGAAACTCATTTCCCTCCGCGATGAGCCAGTCGCGGAACCCACCGACGTGGCGCTTTACCGCCTCGCGTTGCTCGCCGCCCGCAGCGTCAAGGTGGCGCTCGCGGGAGAAGGCGGCGACGAGCTTTTCGCGGGCTATCTCAAATACGCTGCGGAAGGCCTCACGCCGTGGACCTCCGCTCTGCCTCAAGCGCTCCTGGGGGCGCTTGCGCGGCAGCTTCCTTACGGCGCACGGCGGATGCAGCTTGCCATGGATACGCTCGCTCTTCGTGACCCGGCGGAGCGCGCGGCCTCGTGGTTCGCATCGTTTTCGCGTCTGGAGCGCGAGGCGCTCTTTAGCCGCAAGTTTCTCGACCAGGTGGACGCGGACCATCCCGCCAAAATATTCCGTGAGTATCTCGAAAAGGATCCGGCGCGATCGAGCTTGAAGCGCATGATCTATGCCGACCTTAAAATCTGGCTGCCGGATAACCTGTTGCTGCGGGGGGATCACATGACCATGGCAGCCTCGCTTGAAGAGCGCGTTCCGCTGCTCGATCACCGGCTGGTGGAGCTTGCGGCGCGGATTCCCGGCAGGATGTTGGTGCGGCGGTTCCGCACGAAAGCCTTCTATCGCCACATGCTGCGAGGCCAACTCCCGCGAGAGATCTTGCAACGCCCTAAAGTGGGCTTCACCGTTCCTGTAGGCAAGTGGTTCAGAACCGCGCTTCGACCCATGGTAGAGGATTTGCTGCTGTCTCCGCAGACCCGGACGCGCGAGTATTTCAACACCGCCAACGTGGAGCGATTCGTTCGCGAGCATCTGGAGGGCGTACGGGACCGCCAAAAGCAGCTCTGGGCGCTTTTGAACTTCGAACTTTGGCAGCGGAACGCGGCGAGCTAACCAGTCCATTCCCCAACCGTGAGCGATCAGCCTATTGCGGTATGCATCATCGTGGAAGACCTTCCCGTGCCCTTCGATCGCAGGGTATGGCAGGAGGCGTGCGCCCTGCGCGATGCGGGCTACCGCGTTTCGGTGATTTGCCCGAAGCGCGGCGAATTCCGCCGAGGATACGAGCTGCGCGAGGGCATTGAGATTCATCGCCATAACCTTCGGGAAGGCTCCACGCCTTTGGGTTATCTCGCTGAGTACGCCTGGGCGCTCGCTGCCGAGTTCCGGCTGGCGGCGAAGGTGTTTCGCCGCACGCGTTTCAGGGTTCTGCACGCCTGCAATCCTCCGGACACCATCTTCCTGATCGCGCTCTTCTTCAAGCTCTTCGGAGTGCGTTTCATCTTTGACCACCACGACCTGAATCCTGAACTCTATGAGGCGAAGTTCGGCAAGCAAGGCGGATTCTTCTACCGGCTGCTGTTGCTCGCCGAACGGATGACTTACCGCACCGCCGGCGCCTCCATCGCGACGAATGAGTCCTACCGCGAAATTGCCATCCAACGCGGAGGCATGGCGCCTGATAAGACCTTCATCGTGCGCAGCACGCCGGACCTCAGCCGGATGCGGCTGGGACCGCCGCAAGCCGGGTTGAAACGCGGCCGCCGCTTCCTGGCGCTTTATCTTGGAACGATGGGGCCGCAAGAAGGCGTGGATTTGCTGCTCGAAGCAATCGCTCACTTGGCAAGTCTCGGGCGCGCCGGTGATGCGGCCTTCGTGCTGATCGGTGGCGGAAGCGAAATACCGCGCCTCAAAGTGCTGGCTGCGGCGCGCGGTCTTAACGGCCTGGTCCAGTTCACGGGAAGAATTCCGGATGAAGAGCTTGCCGCTTATCTTTCTACGGCCGACGTGTGCGTCGCTCCTGACCCGAAGAACGCGATGAACGATAAGTCCACAATGAACAAAATCCTGCAATACATGGCGTATGGCCGGCCGGTGGTGCTCTTCGACCTCACCGAGGGCCGCCGTGCGGCGGGTGACGCTGCGCTTTACGCCCGGCCGAATGACCCCAAGGATTTTGCGGCGCAGATTGCGCGCTTGTTCGAATCCGAGGCGCTTCGGCGGAAGCTTGGCACCGCCGGCCGCGAACGGATCGAGAAAGAACTGAGTTGGGAGTCCGAGAGCCATCAACTCCTCAAAGCCTACAAGGCAGTACTTCGCACCCACTAACGATAGTCGTGACCTCAGGCTGCCCATTCACCAAGCAGCGAGGTCCCGACATGCCACCATTTGAGCATAGTTTCAATCTCGTCTTGAATGCCCATTACAATAAACGCTGCCAGAACCTGGGTAGTAGGTCAGTTTGGTTGTTGTAGCGCCGGGCTTCAGCCCGGCACAGCCTTCAAAATGCCGACCTGAAGGTCGGCGCTACGGCAAACTGAGTCGCTGCCAGAACCTGCGAAAGCTTGAGATGCTAGTGGGCGTAGAGTAGACTGAATCATGGCCGTGCGGAGGAAGAAGAGATGACGGGTGGCAACCGGCGCTTGGCGCTGAAACCGTTCTCAGCGTTCCACCCGTGGATTTGCTTCACAACACTCTGCGTCCTTCTACTAGCCCTTCCCTCAATTTCCCAAGCCCAGAGCGCACCTGCCGCCCAAGCGGTTCGCATACCACTCACGGTAGAGGGCGGTGTTCCTCTGCGCGTGGCGCTGGTTAAGCGCGTGCCGATCAAGAAATCCGGCATTCAGGTGGTGGGAAAACTGGCAGCCCCGGTATATGTTTACAACCGCGAAGTTCTGCCTGCCGGGACTGAAGTCCTGGGACGAGTCACTCAGGTTCAAGGCATTTCGCACTGGCGGCGCGCTCAGGCAATCATGTCCGGCGATTTCACCCCTTGGCGGACCGCGCAAGTTACATTCGATACCATCGTCCTGAAGGACGGAACCCGCTTGCCCATTTCCACCCTGGCTACCCAGGGCATTCCGCACGTGGTGCGGCTTGAAAGCGCTCCTGCCAAAAAGCCGAAGAACGACCCCATTGCCAAAATGAAAGCGCGCGCGCGCCAGCAAGTGAGCGCTGAAAAGCAGCAGGCGATGGCAATCATTAAAGGTCCGGGAAAGCTTCACCGGATCATGAACCAGTTGGAGGCTATTGTGGTCGCACGATTGCCGTATCACCGTCAGGCGTTTCCGCCCGGAACGGAATTTACCGCGGAGATGCAAAGGCCGTTAGCGCTGGGGTCGGAGACGATCTCCTCCGAAAAGCTGGCGCGCGTCGGCTCCGCGCCCCCGCCGGACAGCGTGGTGCACGCCCGCTTGGTGACGCCGCTCGACTCCGCCACGGCGCGGCGCGGCACGCCCGTCCAGGCTGTGGTGACCCGGCCGTTGTATGCCGCTCACCAGGAGCTGATTATCCCGCAAGGCAGCCGCTTGGAAGGCTCGGTGATTCGCGCCAAGCCCGCGCGCTGGTTGCATCGCGACGGCAGCTTGCGCTTCACCTTTCAGCGTCTTGAACCTCCGGCTGCGAAGCCGCAGGCGGTTCAGGCCAGTCTGCAAGCAGTGGTAACGTCCGCGCAGGCCAACCTCAAAGTGGATTCGGAAGGCGGAGTGAGTCCGAAAACTTCCAAGACGCGTTACCTGATGCCGGCCTTGGCGCTCACGATGGCCGCATGGGCAGCCACTCCGGATCGTGACGCCGTAAGCGCGCAGGCAGGCGCGGCAGCTCCTGCTCAAGGGGGCGCATTGGGACAGGTAGTGGCAGGAGGCTGGGGATTGGGACTGCTCGGGTCGGTGGTGTCTTTGGCGGCTCAGTCTCGAGTCGTTTCCACGGTGTTCGGCTTTTATGGCGCTGCGGGTTCGGTTTACACCAACATCATCGCGCGCGGGCGCAATGTCGATTTTCCAGCCAACACCCCGTTAGAGATTCGCCTGGGCAATCATAAGCGGCCGGGCTCTAAACTGAAACGGCCCGGTGCCTCAGCCTCGCCTCACCGCGGCTGAAAAATGTGAATGCACCGCGCGGGGAAAATAGCGTAACGGAAGTATGTACTTTACGCAATCCGCCGTAAGAGGGCAGGCCGAAATAAGGTGGATACTGCGAGGAGAGATTCTATGAGTTGGCGGGAAGCAATTTTGCGGTGCGTCGTCGCACGCGAAGGAACTGCACATTGTCAGGATATTTATAAAGATGTTGGAAAGTTCATTTCTCTCAGTCCGAGTCACCTTCGCGACACGCGGTATGGGGGGCGACCGGCGTACCAGCACGAAGTAAGAAGCTACCTGTCAAATCTTAGAAGAGACGGTGCTTTGAATTTGGTTCAACGAGGAACGTACAAAATAACCGCTTTTGGTAAAGCATCGATTGCGTAAAGTGCATACTTCCGTAGCGTAATTGGTGAAACAGGAGCATTGAAAGCCTGAAAGCTCATTCTGGGTTGCCTGCGAGCTTTCGCCCTCCTATAATCGGGCCTGCTTCACTGCAAATTAAAGTTCCCCTCTTCATCCCGCCATGTTTCGTTTATACGGCTTGTTGTTTGGCATCGGAGCCTTGCTCATGGCGCCCTACTATGCGTGGCGCTACCGAAGGTCGCCGTCTCTTCGCAGGTCATGGCGTGAGCGTCTGGGCTTTTTGCCGCCGGAGTTCCAGCAATCAGAAAGAGGCGCCATCTGGGTTCATGCCGTTTCCGTTGGCGAGACGCTGGCGGTTTCCACCTTGGTTCGGGAGCTACAGCGCCGGCATCCGGAGCGGAAGATATTCATCAGCCACGTCACGCCCACGGGCCGGGAAGCAGGCGAGAAGCGGATGCCGGGGCTGGCGGGCCGGTTCTATCTGCCGCTGGATTTCAAGGGTTCTGTACAGCGAGCGCTGCGCCGCGTGCGCCCCGAACTGTTGCTGATTGTTGAAACGGAACTGTGGCCCAACCTGCTGCGCTGGACACACGATTCCGGCGCGCGGGTGGTCGTGGTGAACGCCCGGCTGTCAAGCCGTTCGGTGCAGGGCTACCGCCGCTTCCGCTTCTTCATGCGGCGGGTATTAAGCCAAGTGGATTGGATTTTCGCGCAAACCGCCGGAGACGCAGAGCGATTTTGCCAGATAGGTGCGCCGCCCGATCGCGCAGTGCCGCTTGGAAACCTCAAGTTTGACGTGCAGCCGCCGGAAAATACTGTCCTGAGCGATTCGTGGAAGCGCGCACTTGCTGCAAGCGGCCGCGGGCCAGTGCTGATCGCAGCGAGCACCATGCCGGGAGAAGAAGAGATGGTCCTTGCCGCCTGGAGCGAGGTCCGCCGCCGCAACCCGCAGGCGCTTCTGGCGCTCGCGCCGCGTCATCCCGCGCGCTTTGATGAGGTGGCTGATCTCCTGGGCAGATCGGCGATTCGCTTCGTGCGCCGGTCGGCGCTTTCCACGAGCGAGCCGGAACTTCGTTTGCAACTTGCCGCGGCTGAGGTCGTTCTTCTGGACAGCATCGGAGAGCTGGCCGGTCTTTTCGGGCTGGCGGACCTTGTGTTCATGGGCGGCAGCCTGGTTCGGACGGGAGGACACAATCTGCTCGAACCCGCCTGCTATGGGAAACCCGTTCTTTTCGGGCCGTATATGAGCAACTTTCTTGACGTGGCGCGCCTTTTTCTGGACTCCGGAGCCGCGATTCAGGTGAAGGACAGTTCAGAACTGGCCCAGCAAGCGCTTGCGCTTCTAGCCGATGATCAACGGCGGCAGGCTGTGGGTGAAGCGGCCCGGAACGTGGTGGAGCGCGAGTCTGGAGCTACGCAGCGAATCCTGGAGCGGCTCTCGAAGTTGCTCGATGAGTCTGATGCCGCACGCACCGCGAGGAGCGGCCAGCGATGAACGGTTTGCTAGCGCCACTCGCAGCGGGTTACGGCTGGGCGGCCGGGCTTCGCAGCGCTGCCTACCGCCGGGGCTGGCTGAAGCAGCTCAGGCTGAACCGTCCTGTCATCAGCGTCGGGAATCTCAGCACGGGCGGCACGGGCAAAACGCCGCTAGTCGCGCATTTGGCTCGTCTGCTCGTCCGGCGAGGGCTTAAACCGGCGATCCTGACCCGCGGATATGGCCGGCGCGACGAAAATTCGCTCATCGCTTTTGAGCCAGCCGAGTCTCGCTCCCCAGACCCGCGCGAAGCTGGCGACGAACCTGCCCTGCTGGCTGCGGCTTTGCCGCGCGTTCCCATGGTGGTTTGCGCGGACCGGTACAGGGCGGGGCTGTTCGCCGAAGAACACTTTCCCGTGGACGTTCACCTGCTCGATGACGGCTTCCAACACCTGCGGCTGGTACGAGACCTGGATATTGTGGCGCTGGATGTCACCCAAGAACTCTCGGACCAGCAAGTGCTGCCTGCCGGCCGGTTGCGTGAACGCTGCTCCGCGCTGCGGCGCCCTGACATCATCGTTCTGACTCGTACCGATCTCGCCGATCCGGCGCAAACGGTCGAGCGGCTGGATCAGATTCGCACCAAGGCCCGCATCTTTCACAGCAAAACCAAGCTGACCGGATTCACCGAGCTTGCCACGGGCCGATCTCTTGCGCCGGACGCACTTTCCGGCAGGCGTGTCTATGCGTTTTGCGGCGTTGGCAACACGCGCGCTTTCTTTTTGGATCTCCGCCGATGGCAACTCGATCCAGTTGCCCAGCGCTCTTTCCCGGACCATCACACTTACACTGGCAACGAAATGACGTCTCTGCTTTTAAGCGCGCGCAACGCCAATGCGTCAACGCTTGTGACTACGGAAAAAGACGTGATGAATTTGCCCGCGGGGTGGAAAGGCAAGCTGAATGCCTTTGCCTGCGTGATCGAAGCGGAAATCGCTGAAGCGGATGCGTTCGAGCTAGCAGTAATCGAAAAGCTGTGAAGAAGCGCTCACAGCGCATTCTCGAGGGCGCGCGCGCTCAGTCGAGATCTCAACTTTTCCCCGTCAGAGAGCCAGCCGGATGCTTTTTCCCGATTCTGCCGGGGCTGTTTCAGTATTGGTCAAGCCGTCTTGATTTTCTCGGGTGGAAATGCGCGCCCAGGATCCCGGCTGGCCGGGCCCAGGCTAGCTACAGATACCTCGGAGGGTTCGTCCGCCCGCTATCGACGGAACGATGCTGATTACGTCGTTGTCGCTCAGGGGTGTTTTGTCCTTCTGCAAATACCGGATGTCTTCGTCGTTCAGGTAGATGTTCACAAAGCTTCGCAGCCGGCCTTCTTCGTTGTAGAGGTGCTTGCGCAATCCCTGATACTTCTCCGCCAGCCCCGTCAACGCCTCAGCCACCGTC
>NFUN01000017.1 GCA_002197525.1 Acidobacteria subdivision 13 bacterium RH2 MAG17b
ATACGAGCCGTTTCATGAATAATCCAGGTTAAGGCCGCGCCTTCGCGTCACTTCTGCGGCGAAGCTCTGCGCTCTAAGCCTATTGAGAATTACAAATTATAGTGACAGCTTGGTTTGTAGATACAAGCGCCGGTGTCCCCACCGGCGTCATTCGGCGCTGAGGACAGCGCCGCACCAACAAAGGTTGTCACTATAATTTGTAATTCTCAGTAATCCGCAATCTCCGAGAACACTCGAATCATCGCATCGTGAACCAAGCCGTTAGAGGCGAAGACTTCATCCCCGAGCAGCTTGAAGGGGCCGCCCGCAAGGTCCGTCACGCGCCCGCCCGCTTCAGTCACCATCAGCACGCCCGCGGCCTTGTCCCAGGGGTTCAGCTTCAATTCCCAAAAACCGTCAAAGCGCCCGGAAGCCACCCAGCACAGGTCGAGCGCCGCGGAACCCGCTCTGCGCACGCCGTGGGAGAGTCCGGTGAAGCGGAAATAATATTGCAAGTTCCGCTCATGATTTCCGCCGAAGGGAGGAAAGCCGGTGGCGAGCAATCCCTCCGAGATGTTCTTGATTTTTGAAACTTCAAGGCGCTTGCCGTTCACGAAAGCGCCGCCTCCGCGCTCCG
Organism: Acidobacteria subdivision 13 bacterium RH2 MAG17b; assembly: GCA_002197525.1. Lineage (GTDB taxonomy): Bacteria > Acidobacteriota > Terriglobia > UBA7540 > UBA7540 > RH2-MAG17b. The sequence goes on from NFUN01000017.1 coordinate 617, forward strand.
CCGTGTAAAGCTCCTGCCGGGTGGGATCGAAAATAACGCCAGCCACGGCTTCATCCCGGAAAGCGAGGCCGAGCGACACGCAGAAGACGGGAAAGCCGTGAGCAAAATTAGTGGTGCCGTCCAAGGGATCGACATACCAGCAGTAATCCGAGCTGCCAGCGTGGCCGCCGCCTTCCTCCGCCACAATGCCGTGGTCCGGAAAATGGCGGCGCAGGCGGCTGATGATTAATTCCTCGGAGCGGCCGTCAGCCTCAGTGACCAGATCCATCGGCCGCTTATATGAAATCTGATGAGGGCGTTCGAGCAAGCCGTTCAATAGCGAACCTGCGTCGCGAGCGATTTCCGCCGCAGCCGCAAGAATGTTTTCCGTGTTCACCATTTCTCAGAAACCCGCCCGCCGCCCGCGCCGAAAAACGCCGGTGGGGACACCGGCGCACCAAAAAAGCCGCCACTATAATTTGTAATTCTCCATAGACGCACGGACCGGAGTTGCGGCAAGCGCTTCACCCTCCGCCCAAACGGCGCCATCCTCAAAAAATTCCTTTTTCCAGATGGGGGCGCGGCGCTTAAGCTCATCGATCGCGTACCGGCACGCCTCAAATGCGGCTGCGCGGTGCGCGGAAGTTACGACAATCGCAACGCTGGTTTCTCCGATTTCGAGCCGTCCGGCGCGATGGACCATGCCGATGCGGTCGATGGGAAACCGGCGCCTTGCTTCTTCGCCGATCTCGCGCAATGTGCGGAGCGCCATCGGCTCATAGGCTTCGTATTCGAGATAAAGCGTCCTGCGCCTTTGCGAATGATTGCGGACGATTCCTTCGAAGACCACCACCGCGCCGTCCTCGGGAGCCTTGAGACGGTTTGCAAGACCGGTGGTGGCAATGGCCTCGCGGGTGATCTGGTAAACATCCTCTCCGGCACCACCGCTGACAGGCGGCAAGAAGGCTACTTCATCGCCCTCGCGAAGAATCCGCGTAGGCTCCTCCACCGCCTGATTTACCGCGAGCAGCACGGAATCAGCCATCTGCCCGAGGCGAGGAAAGCGCGCCTCATAGCGGCACCATAGGGCGCCCAAGCTTTCGCCCTCAGGCAGTTCGGCGGCTTCTTGCGCGAGGCCAGTCAGGTCGTGGGCCAAACCGAAAAAGAGAACGTTGATCCTCACTTCTGTACCGCCTGAGTAGAGTTCAGGGCCTCCGCAGCGCCCGCAGTGGAGCGCGCAAACCGGCCTCTTTAGGGCGAAAACGAGCCCCACTCTTTTCTCAGTATACACGCTCGAAAGAACGCCGTCAGCCGCGCTTCCCGTTCAGGCGCGGGTGGGCTCCGATATAATGGGAAGTCCTAATGCCAAGCGTGCTGTTGGCTGGAAAGGATTGGAAGTCGCGCGCCCTGCTCCGGGCTCAGCTCCAGGAGGAAGGGTTGGAGGTGATCGCGCTGGAGGGCGCACGCGAGGCTTTGAACAGCCTCACCGGCCTTGCAAACCTCCCGAAGCTGCTTGTGGCGGACCTCACCGGCAGCAGCCATCCTACCGCGGAGGTTGACCTGCTCGCGCGCTGGACTTTCATCCTGCCCATCTGGCTGATTTTGAGCCGAACCGTTACGTTGGGCCGCGCAATTGACGAATTGGGTTTCGAGCGCGTCATTTACCGGCCCGTGGATATGGCTCGCTTGGTGCAGGAAATCAAGGAACGGGCGGAAGAGTGATTGCCGGCGCGCGCCGCGCAAACTCAATAACTCAGGAGGTTGTCACGTGAGGGCTTACACAACATATCTCTGGTTCAATACTCGCAAGAAGCGGGAATTTATAAATATCACTGCGGAGCTGGAAAAGGCGCTGGAGAAAGCTGCGATCCGCGAAGGGATGGTGCTGGCTTCCGCCATGCACATAACCGCCGGAGTTTACGTGAACGACGCAGAGGACGGCCTGATTGCCGACATCGAAGAGTGGCTGGAGCATCTCGCGCCTTTCCGGGCCGATTACCGTCACCACCAGACCGGGGAAACCAACGGCGACGCGCACCTGAAAAATCTGCTGATTGGACACCAAGTGATCGTTCCGGTCACGGAAGGCCGCCTCGATCTTGGACCCTGGCAGCAGGTCTACTACGCAGAATTCGACGGCCAGCGCCGGAAGCGGGTGGTCATCAAGGTGCTTGGGGAGTGAGAGCACAAGTTTATTGGGTCATCGAGCCATTGATTCATTGTCTCATTAAACCGCGCAATGATTGTGATTCAGTTCCCTACGCAAGATCTCAACGCAACAATCAAACAATGAATTCATGAGCCGATGTTTCAACGGCTCAATATCCGCCGGGAAACATGCGGTCCACCATTTCATGCGTGTGAACGGATTTCGGAGCCGTAGCTGCGGCTTCCGCCGCGCGTTTCAGCTCGCGGGCGCCACGGTTGGCGGCTTGCAGATAAGCCCGGGCCGCCGCCTCGACGATATTCTGGCTCGTCCACTTGCCGGTAAATTCCCGCCCTTGGAAGTGGGCCCGGATCAGGACTTCCGCAACGCCTAGAGTGCCCTGACCCACGGTTTGAACCGTGAAGTCCGCAATCACGCCCGGAACGCCCGTAATACGGTCTATGGCGCGGAATGCGGCGTCGCACGGCCCCTCTCCGGTGGCTGAGTCGTGATAGGTCTGGCCGTCCTTTTCCAGTTCCACCGTGGCCGTGGAACGGCCCTCGCTGGACGCAACGCTTTGGAACAGCTTGAGCGTGTACATTTCGGGAGCGCTCTTGAAATCCTCCGAGACAAGGCCGATAAGGTCTTCGTCGTAGACCTGTTTTTTGCGGTCGGCCACTTGGCAGAACGCCTGGTAAGCACGGTCGAGTTCCGGCTTGGTCAATTGATAACCCATCTCTTCATAGCGCTTGGCCAGGGCGTGGCGGCCGGAATGCTTCCCAAGCACTATCTGGTTCGAAGGCATGCCGACGGTCTGAGGCTGCATGATTTCATAGGTGATGGCGTTTTTCAGGACGCCGTCTTGGTGAATGCCGGCTTCATGCGCGAAAGCGTTGCGGCCCACGATGGCCTTGTTGCGCTGCACGCCGGCGCCGGTCACGCGGGCCAGGAGCTGGCTTGAGGGATAGAGCTCCCCGGCATGAACCTGAGTGTAGACGGGCAGCACGTCATGCCGCACCTGAATGGCCATGACGATCTCTTCGAGCGCTGCGTTTCCAGCCCGCTCGCCGATGCCGTTGATCGTGCACTCCACTTGCCGCGCGCCGCCGCGGATGCCTGCGATGGTGTTGGCCACCGCCAGCCCGAGATCGTCGTGGGTGTGTGTGCTCAGGATGACTTGATCCATGCCGGGAACTTTGGCCTTGACGTCCGCGAACAACTGTTCGTATTCCGGCTCCAGGCAATAGCCCACCGTATCCGGCAGGTTCAGCACCGTGGCTCCGGCTTCCACCGCCGCGTGGCAGCACTCGATCAGGTAATTGCGGTCCGTGCGGCCCGCGTCCTCGGGCGAGAATTCCACGTCGTTGCACAGCGATTTGGAGTGGCCCACCGCCCAACCGATCTGCTTCAATACTTCCTCTCGCGTCTTGCGGAGTTTGTACTTCAGATGAATGTCGGAAGTGGCAAGAAACGTGTGAATGCGCGGCCTCGCGGCGCCTTCAAGCGCCTTCCAGGCCCGGTCGATATCCAACTGGCTTGCGCGCGCCAGCGCGGCGATAATGGGCCGCCGGATCTCGGCTGCGATGGCCCGGACGGCCTCAAAATCGCCCTCCGAGGCGATTGGGAAGCCGGCTTCGAGCACGTCCACACCCAGGCGGTCAAGCTGGCGGGCCATCTCCAGTTTTTCCTCAAGGTTCATGCTGCATCCGGGTGATTGCTCGCCGTCGCGCAGCGTGGTGTCGAAAATAAAGACCTGCTCCGGCATCCTCTCCTCCCGTCGCTTATTTTGCCACCGGTCTCTGCACGGTTCCGCTGAAAAGGCTTCTTTCGCGGCGGCGCCTCTTGATTTGCGGGCGCTCTAGCCGACATTGTCCGACCGGCCGGTCGCTAAAGTCAATCAGATGTTTCTATGATAACCGAAGCTCGCCCTTTTGACGCATAACGGGCGCTCAAAGGCAGTGGTTCAGTTTAGCTGCTGTAGCGCCGGTCTATGACAGGCGGCCTTGATCTTTCAACCTTTTCGCCGCTCACAGAGCGGCGCTACAGCAAACTGCACCACTACCCGTTCAAAGCCTGCCTGGGAGCCCGGAGGCTTGCGGGCTTGCTACTATGGCGGGACGGCTCCGGGTGGTGAAGAAAGGCGCGCGGAGCCGATTCCAAGGGGACCGCGGCTAGCGCGGGAAGCGGAATTTAAGCTCGCGGCCCATTTCAAACACCGGCTTTTTGCGCTTGCGGATGAGCTCGGCGTGTTCGGAAAGCCCGGTCACGAGCATCGGCATGGCGATGGTGGAGTCGCAATGGACGGTCACCATTTTGGCGTTGTGCGCGATCTTGCCCCAGCTTTGCGCTTCCTCGAAGGTGCAACCGGAGAGGCCGCCCCAGTGCGCGGCGTCGGTGATGATCTGCATGGCGTACTTGTGGCCGTTGTGGCTCTGGCGTATGAACGTGGCGGTGACCTCGGTCTGGTTGGTGAAGTTCTTGGGCGTGCCGCCGCCAAAATAGATCACCGCGCTCGCGGGCGAATCGGCGGCCAAGTGCGCCGTTTCGAGCACGTCCCCGACCACGTCGAAAAGCAAGTGATTGCCGCCCTCGTGCCGGTTTTCGGCGATCCCGATCCCGATCGAAGAATCGCCGATGGCGGGGCAGTAGAGCGGGATGCCCGCCTTGGCTGCGGCGCTGACGATGCCATCTTCCTTGGCGTGTTTACCGAGCTCCTTGCCGAGCAAAAATAGGAACTCGCGCGTCGTGTAGGCGCGGGACTGATCCAAACCGGCGGCGAAGCGGCCGATGAAGGCGTCGTGTTGCCGGAAACGTTCTTCGTCCGCCAGCGTGTCATACATGCGGTCGATCAGCGCCTTTTGCAGCGCCACGTCGTCAATGCTCGGCGAGCATTGGTAGTGTTTATCGCCGAGCGTTTCGTGGATATCGTGAAAAAAGTTTGCGCCGGTCGAGACCAGGCAATCGATGAGCCGGTTTTTGATCAGGAAGACGACAAGGCGCCTCATGCCCGCCGGAACCATGGCTCCCGACATGCCCATCATGATCGTCACCCTGTCTTTGAGCATGTCTTTCCAGATTTTGTAGGCGATGCCCAGGCTTCTGCCCTGGAACGAAACGCCTTCCATCTTTTCGAGCAAGGCGCTGACGGTCTTTCGCTGATCGATGGCCAGTGGCCGGGTGGGAGTGCTCAAAATCTGGCTTTTGCGCATTTCATTATCATCCTTGTTAAAAGAAGATTCGGCGAAAGGGCGGGGCCGCACAATCTGCGTGTGAAAACCAAGACTGGTGCGGCAGACTATAGCCGCCGCGCTGTTACAGCACGAACGGCGCTTTTCATTCCTCGACGCCCAGCAGGATCGAGGCGGCCAAGACGGTGGTCCACAGCGCGCGCTTATCGCCCACGGCAGACTGGGTGATATGCATGGTGCGGACGATTCGGTTTGAAATGCGGTAGATTTCCTTCTTTTCGTCCCAGCTCCGGTCCGGATCAAACTCCACGCCGAGCGTGGTGGCGAGCATTTCCGCCGCCAGCTCTTCCGCGTAATCGCCCGCCACTTCCTCGGTCTCTCCGAAGGAATGATGCTCCGAAAGATAGCCGAACATGTTGCGGTCGGTGGGAATGGCCACGCCAACCGAAGCGGCGATCAGGCGATGTGGCTCGCGCGTGGAATTTTCGCTCATTACCACGAAGGTTACCTGGCCGGGCTTCAGCTCTTTCATCCCTTCGCTGCGCGGAATCAGCTTGCAGCGCGGCGGGAAAATGCTCGATACCCGCACCAGATTGCAGGCCGCGATGCCCGCCGAACGGAGCGCCAGCTCAAAACTCGTCAGCTTCTCGCGGTGCTTTCCAACACCCTTGGTTAGAAACATTCTTTTGGGAACAAACATATTCGCCGTTCATCCACCTTCAAAATTAACTACCACATGCCAGCTTGTCACTCGGAAGTTCGCCGCGGGCCACCGGTCCGGGTCGGCTCTAGGGGCAAATGCTAAAAGTACAAAAGAGAGGCGAGGGTGTCAACGAAAATTGCAGCCTCCCCGGCCCTCCCCATCAGAAGCGATAATCCGAAGTCACTTATGGGCAAGTAGCCGAAGGTATACGGGCAGGGAAATGCCTTGCAGTGCCCGCGCCAACCGCCAGGTTATGTTACCAGATGAGCTTCAACGCAAACTGGATTTCTCGAGAGGGCGTCTGAGTCGATGTGATGAGTCCTCCGCTTGGGATAGGGTTCCCACTCTGGTCGAATACTGCAAGATTGTCCGTTGGGGAAGAGAAGTTGGCGCGATTGACAATATTGAAGAACTCCGCCCGGAATTGCACGTTGAAGTTCTCCGAGATCATTCGGACAGGGGTGTTCTTAATCAGCGAAAAATCCAGATTTGAGATTCCCGGCCCAATCAGCACGTTACGGCCCAGGTTGCCCCGGAGATTCGCCGGAGCCGGAAAAGCCAGGCACTGGGTTTTGATGTACTGGTTGGGGTTCCCAACGTTGACCAGTGAGCTGCAGTTTGCACCCACAAGGCGGTTGGGCGGCTCGCTGGTCTCATCCAACTTTGTACCTAACGGATCTCCACCGAGCAGTGGCGTGAAGGGCTGGCCGCTGCTGGCCTTGTAGACCCCACCCATCTGCCATCCATTTGCGGCCCAATTCGCGAGCCTCGAACGCGACCTTGGGCTCGGCGCCTGCCACGTGAAGCTGAGCACAAAATTCTGGCTCACGTTGAAGTCTGAGAGGCCGCGTGTGGTCTGCTGATTGAAGTAGAGTGGGTTGAACATCCCATTGGGATAAATGTCGTTAGCCACCGTAGCAGACAGGGTGTCAATACTTTTGCCCCATGTGTACGCGCCGTGAAGCTCGATTCCGTGGCTTACGCGCTTCTCCACGTCTGCTTGCAAGGCGTCGTAAAAGGAGTTGGCTTGCCACAAGGTGCCGCTGATCCGGCCAAAGTTCGGGTTCAGTATCTGGCTGGTCGCCGCAGGCGGAAAGAGATAGCCGGCTGGCGTTAACGTCGGCAGGACCATGTCGATATTGTCCACCCGATAGGGCATATGAACGCCGCGCGATCCCACGTATCCGACCGTAGCAACCAGGCTGGGCGAAAGTTGCTGCGATAGGTTCAGGTTCCATTGCATCACGTAATTGCGCTTCGGAGTGAATTCGGTGGACCCGCCTCGATAAAAGTCGGAGCTGCTGATAGCTTGCTGATAGGTTCCTCCCGGAAACCCTCCTGCAGGTGGAACTTCCACGAACAACTCCTGAACAAACGGAGTAACCCCTGGAATAGAGAGTGTGAACTCGTAGGGCAACGGCAGAACGTCGAAAATTCCGAATCCGCCGCGCACGGCAGTTTTGCTGCTCGCGCCCGGGCTCCAGGCAAAACCGAGGCGCGGTTCGAAGTTATGAAGTGTGGGATTCATAAAATAGGGGGCGCCCAAATGCGGCTGAGCTGCGGTTAAGCTGCGAAGATTCGAAAGCAAGTTGTGAGCCTCGGTGGGAACTGTAGTCATCTCATAACGCAGACCCGCGTTAACGGTCAAGTTTCGCCGCAGGTGGAGATCGTCTTGCACGTATGCGCCAAAAAGGGTCTCACGGATTCCGAAAACAGGGCGCGGAATCGGGACTTCCCCTTGGAAGGCTCGCGGACGATTGATCAAGAAGTCCTGGAGGGAACCAAACCTGAAAGTTCCGTTGTCTATGGTCGAAAAACTATTGTCTTGCATGCGTTCTACATTCCCGCCGAATTGCACGGCGTGGATGCCTTTGGTGAGAAAGGCGTCATCGCCAGCCTGAAATGAATTCCAAGTGTAGGAGTCACTGTTGCCAAGAAAGCCCGGATATTGCGCGCTCGCGCCGCCCGGAAAGTCGGTCAAACCCGGTATAGACTGGATCTGCCCTACATAGTCTCCAGGGATGAAGCCGAAGGACTGGCTCGCGACAAGCGGATTGATAATTCGTGTGAGCCCTCCAGTAACGGCAACCGCACGATTGAAGCCGAATCGCGCCACGTTCAAAAACGTTGGGCCGAGCGTGTGCGCCTCGTGAAGAGTCATGAGCTGGCGGCGGGAGACGACGTTCGAAATGAAATTATCAAAGGCATCCGGTTGGGTAAATCCCGAATTGTCCCGCATGTAGGTGCCGTAAACACTGTCCTTTTCCGAAAACTTCCTGTCGATGCGCGTCGTGAAATAGTTTTCCGTCGTCACTTGCTGCCCGGCAAACGTGAAAATCCCCGTGTCCCCGGCTCCCAGCAACGGCCCGTTCGGCAGGGGATAAAACGCCGCCAGGTACCGCGACACTTGCGGCTCCACCTGCACCGTCCCCGTCGAAAGCTGCCCGCTTCGCGCTGCCGCCGACGGCACCGTGTCCACCTGCGTGACGCCCAGCGATTGCCGTAGCCCCTCATAATCGGCAAAGACGAAGGTGCGGTCCTTCTGGATCGGGCCCCCTGCTGACCCTCCAAATTGATTGCGCCGGAAAGGCGGAAGGTTGACATCGAAAAAATTCCGCGAGTCGAGCGAGCTGTTGCGCAGAAATTCGTAAATGTCGCCGTGAAAGGTGTTCGTCCCGGAGCGCGTCACGGCGTTGATGATCCCGCCGGAGGTCCGCCCGTATTGGGCCGGGTAGTTGCTTCCCAGGACGGAAAACTGCTGGATGGCGTCCACGCCGAGGTTTGCGCCCAGCACGCTGCCC
>NFUN01000018.1 GCA_002197525.1 Acidobacteria subdivision 13 bacterium RH2 MAG17b
CCTGAATCGTTCGCGGGTAATCCACTCCGCCGACGGGGTGAGGGCGATGCTGGCTCACCACTATATATTGCGTCTACTAGAGCGAAATGGATAGGCCTCTAATTCAATTTTCACGCGCCTTCGAGTTTGCGAATCTATTTTGCCCCCTGTGCGTGAGATCGGAAGGTACGCTTGAGCGAGGGGGGGTACTTTGCAGGGGTGGTAGAGGGTCGGTCTTGAAGATCGAAGGGGGGCCGTCGCGCCATGCACAGGAGTGGCCCAGGATCAACCGGACGGGCGCACGACAACTTCCGGTGATGCTTACCGGCCCACGGGACGCACCTAGAGAAAAACCACTCACAATTATTAGCGGTGATTTTTTGGCGAGAGGCTAACTATGGGTGTCAGCACCATACCCGGCTGTTTGTTAGGGATGCCCCCAGCCGAAAAACGATAATGATAGCGCCGAATGCTCGCCTGGAATGCCCGCCGTGAGGCACAGTGACACGCTGGCGCATCGGTAGCAGGTGAGCAAGGTGTCGGATGGTCGCATGGCTCCGCCGTGGGCTTGCTATGTTTTTGCCCGCCATCACTGCGCGTGGGCAGGCTGATGCAAGCCTGTGGAAAACGTTTCTGCCCGTAGCACAGGCGTAGCACCTAACGGCCTATCGAAAGTCTGTTGTTTGAGTTAAGTCTTTTTGAATGATGGAGCTGGCGAAGGGATTTGAACCCCCGACCCTCTGATTACAAATCAGATGCTCTACCAACTGAGCTACGCCAGCCGCCGAAACTCCTAATTATAGATGGTCCGAGCAAAAAAGCAACGATCGTCAAGTTGAATTACATTCGTTTTGCTCAGGACCGCCTTCCGCTCCCCAGAATGACAGCCTTCCCGGGTTTTAAGCAAACCGCGAAATGGGTTGACAGGGCGGCAAGAGCAGGTAGAATACCGCAGGATGGTTTGTACTCCGCAAGGGGCGCTGTTTCTTGTCGTTACGTCCGAGAGCTTATAACCCTCCACGAACCGGGGAAAATTCTTGGTGTCCAAATTGCTACTTAGTGTAACATAAGGCCTCATTTTTAAGGGCAACAAGACGTCTTCTTCCAGCCTTGTGCCTCTGGCGGAGCCGCCATTTCGCTGGTGCGCCCCGAACCCTTTATAAGCAGTCAACTTTATATCAGGAGGAGTAATCTTTTGAAAATCATAAATTGGATTGTGTTTAGTTTAATGCTGGCGAGCTTGTCATGCTCGTTGGCGTGGGGTCAGATATCGATAGGCTCGCTTTCTGGATCGACCACATCTTCATGTTCAGGAGGATCGCCGGACTACTGCGCGAACAGTACACAAAACGTGGTAGGCGAAACGCCCATGGCTCCGCCTGCGGTGAATACGCCGTTTCGCGATCCGGACTTTGGCTCGCGAATGGTACGCGTTACCGACGCAAACACTATGGCGGGATTTGGAAGCTATTTCGCCAATTTCAGCTTCATGACGGATGCTTCGGCAGAAACAAACGTGTGGAGCGTGTTTGATCCCACGATTGGCCTGCACGGCGGCTACCGCTTTTTTGTTACCAACAGCGGCGGTTGGGAACTGCCCTTTATTCTTGACGCAACCACCATGCAGATAAGCCGGCCGGCCGGCCGCCAAGGCGGGTACCTTTCCACTTATAGGGCGCTCAATTTTGCCAGCAGCTTCAGTTTTACCAATCCGGATATTCTTTACGGCATGCAGGGTACGCAGTTAGTGTCGTATAACTTTGCCGCGGACGAACTGACTTCGATTTACGACCTCTCCGGCTGTCCAAACCTGCCGCCTTATGTTTCGGGGTACGGGGGCACAGTCTCGAACAGCGGCGATGACACGAAGTTTTCGTACTATTTTGGGGGCACGGAACAGGGTAACACGACGCTAGCGGTGTATTACAACCGAACGGCAAACAACGGGGCTGGCGCGTGCTATTGGTACGACACAGAGCATGGATTGGTGGGAGGGACGAACATGGCCCCCACGCCGGTGGCGGGGAGCGTGGGACAGATCACAGTGCCGCTGCCTCCCGTGGTGACGGCCACAGTGGGGAAAGGGCGATTGCCGGCGGGAGTGTATTTCGTCCGGATCACGACTCTCACGCAAATGAACCCTCAGGATGGCGAGACGCCGCCTTCGGCTGAAGTGGGGCCGATCTATCTACCGTCACCGGGCAGTATTACGGTCGCATTTCCTGCTGTTCCAGATCCCTACCAAGTTGAGTTGCCTGGGACGGGATGCACGATCAGTTACGGTAACTGTGGGGCGTTTAATGTTTATATTGGGACGTCGCGTGGTGGGGAGCGGCTCCAGAACACCTGGGGGCCGGTAGGCCGGCCGAGTTACACGCAGTCGGTTCCGCTCAGCTTGACCTCGCCGCCGCCGGCCAGGAACACGGCGGGCTACAACGTTCATAACGCGCGGATCAGCAAGGACGGCACGGTAGTCAGAATAGACTCCCAGCAAGGCAATACGATTTACTTTTGGAAGGCGGGAACGAACCAGGTGACTACCTGTCTATTCTTTGGGGAGGACTGCGGAGGGCACCAAGCCTTAGGTTACACGCACATGATCAACGATCCGAATGACAACGACATGGCGGACGTGGACATTCGACCGTTGTCAAATCCTGCCGCTCTGTCTTTATTGGTGAATCCTCTGCCCATGCCGCGCCAATGGAATGACAGTCACTGGTCATGGAACGACGCAAACGCGACGGATACCATGCCGGCATGTGGATCGTTCTACAATAGTCATGGGCATGGAAATGGGACGCAGAACGTGCAGACGAACCCGCTGCTCCAGATCACGGCGCCTTACGACCGGGAGATTGTGTGCGTGGCGACGAGCGGACCATCCAAGGTATGGCGATTTGCACACAATCGAGCTACCTCGGCGCTGAATGACAATGCCTGGGCGGGGTCGAGTTTTTGGGCATCGCCGCGGGGCAACGTGTCCCCCGACGGACGATTCTACTTGTTCACATCCGATTGGGAATGGAGCCTCGGCAATCAGAAAAATACCTGGGGCTGCCCGTGGGGAGGTCACTGCCGCACGGACGTTTTCATCGTCGAACTGCACTGAGCGCCGGGCAAGTGTGCCGTTGAAGGGCAGCCGCAGAGGAGAAAATCTCCTTCGTGGCTGCCTGAAACGGTTCTTCTGGCAAAGTATGTTGCGGTAAGACTCGCGCGGCATGTAGGCGGCTATCTCAGCGGAAAGCGGGCCACTTTCCGATATTCGGGCGCTGCACTTGCAGAGAGTTTGCTTTCGAAGACGAAGAACTCTGAAACCACAAACCGGCCCAGGCTCACGTCTTCTTCTCGCTTTGACATGGCCTCCAAGACGGTTTGGGGGCGAGCCGGTCTAAAGCGAGCCAGCGTCAAGTGTGGACTGAATGGCCGAAGTTCTTTGCCGAAACCCAAGTCGGCGGCCGCTCTGGCTGCCAACGCGGCTAACTCGATTGGAGCGGTAATTCCGGCCCAAAAGACGCGAGGATGCCGGGCATCCGGGAAAAAGCCAAAGTTTTCCACTTCCACAGGAAATGCTTCAAACGGCTCCAGCCGGCCGAGATGTTCAACCAGGCGTTCCAATCCAGCCTCTGAAACTTCGCCGAGGAACTTCAGCGTGAGATGAATTCCTTCCGGACGCGTCCAACGAATTCCGGCGGCGTCCCCCGGACTATGGGAAAGAGCCGCGCGGAAAAGGTCCTGCTTGCGCTCGAGCTCGCTCCGGATCGAGCCGGGCAGGTCGATGGCGATGAAGATTCTCATCGTCTATAACTCGTAGCAGCACCGGCTGCAAGCGAAATACCGCTAGGTTTTGGTCATTCTCTGACTCGCCGCCGGATCATTTCCAGCGCCATTTGTGAAGCCCAGTAACGAACCCTCTCGCGGTTTCCCGGAAAGCGAAACTCGCGCACGCTGGTTCCGCGGGTGTCGGTGAGGCCGACAAACACCAAGCCAACGGGCTTTTCCGTTGTGCCGCCTCCTGGACCTGCTACTCCTGTAATCCCCACGCCTATTGCCGCTTCAGTTCGCTTCCGAATTCCTTCACTCAGCGCCTGCGCCACGGGTTTCGAAACGGCGCCGTATTGCTCGATAAACGCGGCAGGCACGCCGGCCAGTTGGCTTTTGAGCCGGTTGCTGTAGCAGACCACGCCGCCCAAAAAGAAATTGGAACTCCCAGGAATCCTCGTGATCCTTTCGCTGAGCAAGCCGCCCGTGCAGCTTTCCGCCACGGCGAGGGTCTGCTGCTTCATAACCAAGTACATTCCCACGACCTCTTCTAAAGATTCGCCATGGGTAGAAAAGACGTGATCACCCAGGGTCACCTCGATCTTGTCTCCCACCTCGCTCAGCAAGGCTTCGGCATCCTCTTCGGTGGCAGATCGCGCGCGCAGATGAACTTCAATAAGGCCCAGCTTCGCTAGGATCGTGGTTGTGGGATTTCGATAGGCGGTATAGATGGGTGCAATTCGGTGGTCAACTTCGGATTCCGGCAATCCAACGATTTTGTACACGCGCGCGCGGATTCGTTCCTGGCCGGCCACCCGGGCCAGGCGGGGCAAGCACGACGATTCGAAGATAGCCTCCAGTTCCCAGGGCGGACCGGGGAGAAGGACGATGATGATCCCGTCGTGCTCCACCCATATTCCCGGCGCCGTGCCATTCGCGTTTTCGAGCCAATCAGCGCCCTCCGGCACGAGTGCCTGCCGCAAATTGTTGGCAGGCATGTTCCGCCCCAGGCGCTGAAGGCGCTTTTCAATGCGGCCCCGAACGCCTGCATTTTCGCGCAGGGGCCGGTCCAAAACTCCGGCTACTACGTTGCGAGTGATGTCATCTTCGGTAGGCCCGAGACCGCCAGTCAGGATGACCAGACCAGAGCGGCGAAGCGCGGTTTGAAACACGTCCGCCAGACGGGTAGGATCATCGCCAACCACCGTCTTAAAACGAACTTCGATTCCAAGGGAATTGAGTTTTCCAGTCAGGTAGAGGGAGTTCGTATCCGTTCCGTGGGGTGTGAGCATTTCGGAACCCACGGCGATAATTTCGGCGTCCATAGAACAATCTAACGAGAGGTCATGTCGCCTTAGCGACACCCGCAAAGCATGAAAAGGTCCATCACTCTTAGTCCCTCTCCCCTCGCGGGGAGAGGGTGGCCGAAGGCCGGGTGAGGGATGCTGCCGGCCTTTTCAGGGCAGAGGGCAATATACCGGCTATTGAATTCTGGAATTATCGTAGCCGTATTCCACGCCGCATCCGATCCATATCCGGGGCGTTCTCCTAATCCCTCACCGGAAGTGGCATGCCTTCGATGTCCATGAAAATCTCGTATAGCGATGTGGTCGAGGCTAGAATCATGGACCCCTGAGTGGTGAATGCCAGGCCGACAATGCCTTGGCCGGAAATCGCCAGATCCGCCCTGGAATCCGGGGTTATGCGCACCACCCCGCGCCTCCCGCCGAGAGAGGCCGCCACGTAAAGGTTTCCCTTCACGTCGAAAGCGAGCCCCTGCGGGCGCCCAAGGCCGCGATAGAAAGACGCAACCTCCCCGGAGGGCGAGACGCGATAGACGTGGTCAAAGCTGGAAGTCGTGGGTCCGGCAATGTAGAGGCATCCATCTAGCCCGAATGCCAGATGGTAAGCCGCAACGCTCGGCTCGAGCGTCGCGAAAACGAAAATCTGCCGGTCTGTATTGATTCTGAAAATCGTGCCGCTACGGTCCCCCACGTAGAGGTTGCCTTGCTTGTCAAAGGCGATGCCGGTGGCGATGCCCATGCCTTCGGCATAAATCGAACGATGGCCGTCAGGCGTGACCTGGTAGATGGCGCCGTCCATGCGGCTGGAAACGTAGAGCAGCCCGGCGCGGTCAAAGGCTAGTCCGGTCGGATTCATGACGTCCGACAGAAACGAGCGGACGGAGTGATCCTTCTCTATTTTGTAGACGGAAATCGGGGTCTTTTGGCCGCGGCTGCCACTGAAAGTCGTGAAAATGTTTCCGGCCGGATCGAGCGCGGGGTTGGTGACGGGGTGAAGGTTTTCGGCGAAGCTCACGCCGACGCTGACCGGGACCGGGGCGCTCACAGCGGAGCCCGTATCCACCGTCAGATCCCCGCTCACCACACCCTCCGGCACTCTCACCACTAACCGGCTGGGAGAACTCATAAGCAGGCTTGCAGAGAGATCGCCGAAACGCACCAAGGGCCGCGGGCTGCCATTTTCCGTAAAGCCGCTGCCCTGAATCGAAAGCTCTCCGCCGGGAATCGCCGCGCGCGGGGCAACTTCCCTGATGGCCGGTCTTTCGTATGCTGGCTCGGGCTTTTGCATCGGTTGATCTGGTTTGCTTGCCCTCTTCCACAAACTCATCGCATCGCGAGTCCCAGCAGGAACAGCGCCGCCGCGGAGTAAATGCCCGCCGCCACATCGTCGGTCATAATGCCCCAGCCTCCCGGCAAATGCTCGCTCCGGCGCGCGGGGAAAGGCTTGAGCACGTCGAAAAATCTGAACAGCAGGAAGCCGCCGATCAGCCACGCCCACCCGGCGGCGGGCCGTAACAGAAAAGTCACCATCTGTCCGGCCACCTCGTCAATCACTACCGGGCCTGGATCAACAGTGTTAAAGGCTTTCTCCGCGCGGCCCGAAGCCCAAACTCCCACGAGATAAAGCAAAGCGGTTGAGCCGCCGAGAACCACGCCAAGGCCTGTGCGGCCGAGCGGCAAGCGCCCGATAAGGGCCGCCGCCGCCACACCCACCGCGGAACCCGCAGTCCCAGGAGCGACGGGGAACCGGCCCACCGGTCCCACGGTCGCGATGCGCACAGCGGCCCCTCGCGGTGGATCACTCAACGCCAGCCTCGGCGTCGTCCGGTCCAAGCTGATTACGTTCCTGGTCCTCAGAGTTCGCTGGCGTGGAAATGCGGTATCTTCCTCCAAGCCAGTTGTCCAGATCAAGCAGCTTGCATCGTTCGCTGCAGAAGGGACGAAATGGATTCCCTTCCCTCTGCGTCTCCCGTTTACAAATGGGGCAGTGCGTTGTCATGAATCAGCCCGCCCACGGGTTGGATTTCAACCAACCCAGCTTGAGCGGCCATTCTCCGAAACTGCATTTTCGTCTCGCCGAAAGGTTGCGCTTCAAGACGCGCCACCACGTCGTAGTCCGATGAAGCGGTGATGGCCGCCCAGCGGAATTCGCCCGGCTCGGGAAGCGGTCCCTCGAAATCATTGAGGAGCACGTGCCCGTCCACCTCCGGCGCCTGCGATTCGAGGCGTCCCTTGAACAGCAAATCCGTCTCTGGCGCTCGCCCTTCAACTAGCACGGGAAAGCGTTTTCCCACCAGATTTTTCAGCTTGCGCCGGGAAATGCGCCGCTGTAGCACCAGAATTTTCCTCCGCCGTTGAGTGGAAACTCCCGGCGCAACTGGATTCGGCAAGCGGAATGAGGCGCTGGTTTCCTCGTTCGAGTAGCGGAATACGCCCAACCGGTCGAATTCCGCCGCCGCGACGAAATCCATGAGCGCCTGAAAATCCTCTTCAGTTTCGCCTGGGAAGCCGGTAATCAGCGAAGTCCGCAATGTGACGCCGGGGATGGCGGAGCGGATTTTTTCAACCAACTTGAGGAATTGCGCGCCGTTCGAGCCGCGCCGCATCATTTTGAGGACTGGCCCGGAGGCGTGCTGCAAAGGAATGTCAAAATACTTGGCGGCTCGCGGTGTTTCGGCAACCGCTTCAATCAACGCGTCGGTCACCCGGTTCGGGTAGCAATAAAGGAAGCGCAGCCACACGAGGCCTGGAATTTGCCCCAATTCGCGCAGGAGCGCGGCTAGACCGTCCCGCAGCCCCAGGTCTTCGCCATAGCTCGTGTTGTCCTGCCCCACTAAAACCAGCTCCCGCACGCCTTGAGCCACAAGATTTTCCGCTTCCCGGATTACGGACTCAAAACGCCGTGACCGGAACTTCCCGCGCATTTGCGGAATCACGCAGAAGGAGCACGTGTGGTCGCATCCTTCCGCAATTTTGATGTAAGCCGAGTAACGCGGCGTAGCGAGGACCCTCGGCGTGAACTCATGGTAGAGGTACGGCGTGGGCCGTACGGCGGACTCCCGTTCGGGAGTTGAAAGCCGGCACGCTTCCTCCACGCTTTCGAGCTCATTCGTGCCGAGCACGTAGTCAACTTCCGGCATCTCCGTGAGAATCTGGTGGCGGTAGCGCTCCACGAGACACCCTGTCACGACAAGCCTCTTGGCCGCGCCGGTCTTCTTGTGTTGCGCCATCTCGAGGATTGTGTCAATCGATTCCTGTTTGGCGGGGCCAATAAAACTGCACGTGTTGACGATGATAACGTCCGCTTCTGAGGCGTTGGGCGTGAGTTCGTAACCTTGGCGCGAGAGCATCCCCAGCATCACTTCGCTATCTACCAGATTTTTGGGGCAGCCTAGGCTGACCAATCCTACTTTGGGCATAACGTCTGAGAGCCTCGCGGAGATTCGGACCGGGCTTACGCCGACATGAAAATTCTAGCATAACTCCCCGGCAGTCCGCTTAGGCAGTGGTTTGAGCTCATTTCCGAAGATGCCATGCTTGAGAGGAGCGAAGCATCTCGCAGCGCTACGCCGAAGCAGATGAATCCCTGATGAAAAGGGGACGGCGCCTGCCGTCGCACCGGATAATGGGCAGTTTGCTGTAGCGGTGGCCTCTGGCCGCCGAAATCCTTTCACTCTAGCTTTTGTTCGGCGCGGGTTTTACAATTCGCTACGAAGCCTCGATTTGCCGCCGGTCTGCGCTACTCTTGCTCTCCGCATACAGTTAGACAGCGACTCTGAATCAGTCCTCCGTGCTAGGCAAGACCACAGGCGTTGCCCCTCGCACGTCCAAAACTACAAAGTTTTACTGGTGGAACGACGGAAGCACATCGCTGCACGTCTTAACGAGTTCCTTGTGCCAGAACGCACGGAGGTCGGCAAACTCTGCCAGGGCCTGTTCCCCTTCCGCTATCGCGCTAGCCTTGATCGTGCCAGGAATCCAGTTCTTGTTTCAATTTGTCGCGGAGTTCATGCGTAGTCTCGTAATCAATATAGCGGTACGGGGCCAAGTCGAAGTGGACCTTATTCGATGCCGCCGTGGTCTGTCCTTTGCCGGAATCGGCAGGTTTTCTTTGGAAAGTTAGGAAGAAAGGGATGCCTCGGGCCTTGGCATAGCCGACTTCGCAATAAACGTTTTGCTTCTCGTCAGTCAAGTCGGCGATGACGAGTCGGCTGTTATCAATCTCCTCGAAGACACGGGCGGGGATTTCATAACTGGCGCCCTGTTGCCTGTCAACTCGCATGGGAGCGAGGGGCGAGTTGGGATGGGAATCGTTGAACTGCTGGATGGCCTCCTCAAAGGCTTTCTGGACGCCGTCCAGCGTCTTGCTGTCGCGGAAAGACATGGCGATGAAGACCTGTCCCGCACGTTTGTCATAATCGCGCTTGAATACGGTCCAGAGGATGGAGGGATCGGCTGGCAAAGGCAAATCCGCGCCTCCCACGCGATCGAACCAATGAGCGAAGTCGCGGAGCCACCGCGCGGCACGGCGAATTCTTTCCTGTTCGGTGTTCGCCCCTTTCGCGGGCTCCACTGTCGAATGACGGGCATAGACCTCTGCGGCAATAGGTAGAAAGGCGTAGGAATGCACGAACTTCTCGTGTTGGTCTCGCAACTGCACCGCGAGGTCGTAGAGAGGATCAAAAATCTTGCCCGCATCTGACTCCATTTCGCTTGCGCTGGCTTTAGAAAGCCCATCGGGACGGAGTAGAACAGCGGCGGCGGCATGCAGGCGGGACAGTGGCGTATCCCCCATCGCGTTGTAAAACCCATGCGGCCAGCCTTTGACCTTATCCATAATCCAGCGGGTCAGATACACCTGCGGGTCTTCTACAAATCGCTCTCCTGGGGCGCTGTCATCTCGCATAAGCACGGATAGGCTGTGCTCCGACGCAATCGACAATGCCTTACTGTTGATCAGATTGAACAGCATTGCCTCTGCCAGGTCGTCGTCCTCCGGTTTATCGGAATTCAGCACGACAAAACAGAATGGGGCCTTGTTGAAGTCCTTGAACGTTGCCGACCGTTTCTGCTCATCTATAAGACGCTTGGCCGCTTCCAGCCGGTGATTGCCATCAATCCGATGAATCCGGGTGAAACCATCCGCCTGCAACGCCTTGACACTAACGGAAACCCGGTAAGCTTGGTCAGTCGGTGACGCCCGTCTCTTGGCATACGAGACGATCTGATCGGTCGCTCCCTTGCTGCGGAGGCTAAGAACGATCTCGGGGAAGAAACGGGAGCGGCCCCTGCTCAGAAACCGCTTGATGTCCTCGACGTGCTGCTCATCGAGTTGTCTCTGGTACCCGCTGCCCTGGCCCCCTTCGTACAGCATCGCCACGGAGACCGCGACGAGATCGCGTAGATCGGCAAAACCACGGATGATCGTGAACGTGCCGAGCACCCTCTCCTGCATCAGGCCCTCAAATGACACCTTCTGTCGTCCTCGGCTCATAGTTCACTCACTCTCTTGGTGCCTAGAATCAGGGCTTCGACCTCGGCGTTGATTTCAGATGTGAGACGGTCGGCGGCTTGTCGCTCACGGCCGATTTCTTCGCGGCCCACCGACACGCGATCCATGATTTGTTTTTGCACCGCTAACGGGGGAAGTGGTATTTCCAGAGCGCGCAGTTCCTCGCTGTTGATGTTGCTCTGCATGATTTGACGGCTCACGGCGTCCACCTGCTGGCGACCTAACGGACAGTTGAGAAACCACGAAACGAATTCGGGAACAACCCTGGCAAGGTCGAAACGTAGGCGGATGAGATATGAAGCAAAGACGAAGTCGCCTGTCCCGTGAAATACTGCGCAGGTTCCTACGAGATCACGGCTGCCGCTCGTGCGGATGATGAGGACATCACCGTCTTTAAGCAACAAGCCTTCGACGGTCTTTGGGGGAAGCACAATGTGCTTCAACTCGGAAAGGTCTAATGCCCGGTCTTTGATGTTGCCAATCCGAAGGACGGGGACACCGCGACCGTCACTGTTAGCTTTCTCGCTCGTCCCGTATTGGACGACTTCAAGCAACGAATCGAGTGCAACGACTGGAAATTTCCCCTGAGTGATGTCCGCACCGGCTTGGCGCAACTGGTTAAATCTAGCCCCCCAGCGCGAGAAATCGTCCCACCAGATTGCGAGAGCTTTAGGTAACGAAAGCGGCTCTGGGTAGCGCAAGCCCAAGTCCGCGAAAAAGCGAGCCTCGATCGTGGCTTTTCGGCGCTCCACACGCAGACGGGCGGCGGCGATTTCGTCTTTCGCCTTGCGCCAGCGGGCGTCGATAGCTTCTTGCTCGGGCAGCGGTGGAAGTGGAATCTCAAAAGCGAGAAACTGCTCTTCTTTGAAACGGTTCCGGCTCACCGCAGAGGAGCCGGTCGAAGCTGCATTCACCGCTCGAATCGTCGCCTCGCGAGTGCAGAAGAGATAGAGATATTCCGGCAGGATGCGGGTTATATCTGGAACAAACTGCGGGAATTCATTAGATACGTAGTAACCAGCAAACTCCGGCGGAACTACGGCGAACGACTCCTTCCACGCAAAGAGCCGGTTGTAAATCAGTGCGCCCGGAACCAGTGGCGTAACATGACTGGCACTCATCTCACTTCCGCGCACTGTTTCGCGGTGGAAGATGCCTTCGCCATACCATTTCACGCCAGCCATCTTGTATTCTGATTCAGACTCGGCTTTGACTCGCATGCTGACCGGGTTTACCAGATTTCCGACGCGAACCCGCGTCCATCCGGCGGGCAATGACCGGCGAAGGAACCGGCTGGACGGGATGACCCAGCGCTCCAAATCCTTCCACAAAACGACATAGGCGCGCGGCGCGCTTGTGCTGGCCACAGTCATTGCGGGGCGTCCGCCAAGAAGAGGTCTTTCGGGTTGAGCCGGAACTCCCGATAAAGCTCTAGACAAGTCTTGCTGAGACCTTCCGGCTGGCGGTCGTTCGGGAAGAGTTCGTTCTGGTCCGCATCGCCCGTGGCGGTGATGCCGACTTTCTCCGCTTCGTAGAGGAAGATGGGATATCGGAACCGCTCTTTGAGTAGGGCACGAGTCTCGGTGACGACGGTTTCTGCCATGCGCTTCTTGTAATCCGCCAATTCCTTTAGCAGAGCCTTTCGGATGTTGCTGTCCACCGATGAGTCCGCGTCCTCAGCTTCGGTCGCTGCGGAAATCGCTCTCTCCAGCCGCCAGATCTCCTCTTCGATGGCGTCAGTGTGCTTTGCCGTAACCTCCGCGTTGGCTTCGCGATGCTTGGCGTCAAAATCAGCCTGCTCCTTCCCCGTAAATTTTTGCAGGAACAGAAGCGAAGCCTTTACAGCCGCGCCGGAAGAGAAAAACGTTGCCTGCGGCAAACTCACTACGGCACGGATGAAGGCGCGGTTTTCGCAAAACTCGCGGACATACGCGAGAGAGGGGTTGTTGAAAATGCCTTCGGGTAGGACAATGCCGAGGTTCCCGCCAGGCTTCAGCAAGGCAAGACAGCGCTCGATGAAGAGAATCTCGGTTTTGGTTTTGCTGTCCTTACCTTTGGGCAGATCGAACAGGCTGGCAATGGGTTTGTTCACGGCGGCGCGCACGCGGGCAATCGCGTCGCTGTAGAGGTCGCCGTACTCTTCCTTGTAATGCTTGTCCGCTTCCCGATCGGTTGTCACGTCAGACTCGTGAATCACGTCGGAAGGTTCTACGTTTGCACCAAAGGGAGGGTTGGTGAGAATGATGTCAAAGCGGCCCTCAAATATACCATTGACATTGAGAAAACCATCATGATGGTGAACTCCGGCGTGGCCGTCGCCGTGCATAATCATGTTCATCTTGCTGGTGCGAGCCATACGGTCGTTCGCGTCCGTGCCATAGATGCATCGGTTTGCGAGCGTCCAGAGCCGGGAATCTCGCTTCCGTGCGGAAAGTGTTGCCTGGATTTCCGCGAACTTTTCGCGCAACGCCTCGGCTTTCTTGGCGTCAGATAATTTCTTCTTCTCCACTTCCGCCTTGAACGCTTGATACTGCGCATCCGCGTCGGCAAGGATTTGCTCGCGGACGATTTCAAAGAAGCGAATCAAGAACCCCCCGGAGCCGCTGGCAGGATCGCAAATGACGTCGCCCTCTTTCGGCTGCACCATCCGAACCATGAATTCCACGATGGTCCGCGGGGTGAAGAATTGCCCGATCTCGCCTCGAAAAGTGCGGCCAAGGAATCGCTCGAAGGCAATGCCCTTAATATCCTCACTAGTGTCCGAAAGGTTGTAGCGTTCCAGCAGCTTGACAATTTCCCGGCCCGTTGCGGGCTTCAGTCGGATCTCTTCGCCTTTTTCAAAAATCTTATCGTCCTCGTATGCTTCTTTAGTCTGCTCGAACAGAGTGTTGAGCGGATGCTTGCCAAGTTGGTCATCCAGATACTCTACGTTGAATAGGTTCTTGCGCTGGCGCTTCGCGCGAAGCTCGCGCTCGACATATACCTTCACAAAAAGAATTTTCGCGATCTCATCAAAGGCCGCAGCCGGATCGAGCTTTTCGCGGTTCCGAATAACGTTATGACATTGATGAAGGAGGTCAGCGAACTCGTCCTCCTTGAACGTCTTGAGCTTCGAAATCAGTTCTTCAATCTCTTTGTCACTGGCGTCGGCGTGGGGGACGTTGCTGATTTCCTCAAGGTTCTTCGGCATTCTCTCGTGAACCACGCGCCAAAACTTTGTTTCACGGCTGTTATGGGTGACGAAGAAGCGTGCGTTAGTCATGCGGGCGTAGTTGTCGCCCTGACCGTAGTCGTCGGGCTTGATGGTGACGTTGTCCGATTTGCACTCAACGATGATGAGCGGACTCTTCGAGTCGGATTTATCTTTCGCCGTGCGCCAGATGACAAGGTCTGCGCGGGCATGCCCCGACCCGCGGCCGGTGAGTTCACTCTCTTCGTCCATCTGGTCGAGGCTGAAACCGTATTCGTTGACGAGAGTCTCGAGGTATTCTTGCCGAACGGTTTCTTCAGGTGTTTCCAGTAGCCACTGTTTTCGGATGTGGCTCCAGATTTTTCCCTTTTCGCGGAGCACTGTGAGTTGGTTAGGCATCGCGGCGCTATTCTAACCCGAATCGACACATAGGCGAAGGGTCACACAATAAATTTTGCAGCCAAGCCATCGAGGACCCGCTGGGCTGTGAGGACGTAGTGGCGCGTATGTGGCGCAGCTTGCGGACCACCAATGTGATCGAGCGTTGTAGCGCAGCGTTCGTCGTTGAACGCTGCGGCAGCCATTGCCTTGACAATGGCTTGCGCCGCCGGTATAAATGAGAGCTTTGCCTCCTAGTCAGGGATCTTCTCGACGTCGCTGTAAGCGCCTGCTACGCACAAGTCCTGCGGTTTGCGCTACCATGGGAATGCTCGTCTCTCGCCGGCCCTTACGAGTTGTCCGCATCACGCCGGGCGGGTTCTAAGCAGAGGCACAGCTAGTGCACCATTTTTGGAACGTGGCGCAAACTTGGCTGCCGGCAGCGAGCGGGCCCTGAAAAACTTGCGGCGTCACGATTGCCCTGCAGGAAGAGGAAAAATGGAACTCCGCAAAGATCCCATCACGATGAGCTGGGTCATTGTTGAGGACGGTGGAGGAATAAGGCTGCAAGACGATCCCTGCCCTTTGTGCCCAGGACGCGAAGGCGTGGCCGCCCAGACCATCTACACTTACCCCTACGACGATCCAAACTGGCAAGTCCGGGTCATCCCCCATCTATACCCGCTCTACCGGATTGAAGGCGATGCCATGCGGCGCGCCGAAGGAATTTACGACAAGATGCGCAACTTGGGCGCGCATGAGATCGTCGTGGAAACGCCGGATCACAACCTGCCACTTTCGCGGCAGAGCGACGAAAACGTGGCGCAAGTGCTCGCCGCTTACGTTTCGCGAATCGCGGATTTGAAGCGGGATGGGAGATTCCGCTACATCACGGTTTTTCGCAACCAAGGTCCGGCGGCGGGCCGGGAACTCACACATCCGCATTCGGAAATCACGGCGACGCCGTTCATTCCACGCCGCACGGCTTACGAACTGCGGTCGGCAAAGCGCTATTTCGCCTTGAAGGAGCGTTGCCTGTTTTGCGATACCGTACGGCAGGAGCTTTCCCAACAGGTGCGCACCGTGGACTGCGATGAATACTTTATTGGATTGTGCCCCTTCGCCTCTCGTGTGCCTTATGAGACGTGGATTTTGCCCGTTTACCATCACTGTGATTTCGAGCAGGACTTGACTTCTTGGGACAGCGTGGCGCGTCTGGCGCGGTTTCTGAAGGGAATTTTGCAGCGGCTGGAGGCCGTGACTCCTGCCTACCATCTGGTGCTTCATACCTCGCCAAATACCTCGGGACGTCATGAAACGGGCAACCATTGGCAGACGCTCTCTGACGATTACCACTGGCACCTCGAAATCCTACCCGTGGTCACTTCCAAATCGAAGTCTTACAGTTTGAAGGAGGTCTACTACAACCCCATGCCTCCGGAAGCGGCGGCCCGGGAGCTGCGGGCGTTGCCGGTTTCGGCCCCCGCCGGAGGCTGACCGGCGTTTGCCGCATAGCGTTCCCAGAGCTTGCATGAAGACCCGGCCGGACGTTTGGTAGCGCAGCGGCCCGATTTCTGGCTTGGGGCTCTTTCGCGGCGCCTCCTGGAAAAGCGGCAACGCGATGCTGTGAACGTTGCGCACCAATGCAAGCCTTTAGATAGAGTTTGAACCGCGCGGGAGGCGGCCTTGGCACAAAGACCGATTGTGACGCTCACTACGGATTTTGGTTTATCCGACCATTTCGTCGCGACCATGAAAGGGGTGATCCTGAGCATCAATCCGGAGGTCCGGCTGGTGGATATCAGCCACCAGGTGAACGCCTACGATCTGTTTGACGGCGCAATGACTTTGGCTCTGGCTTACCCCTATTTTCCCGCGGACACGATTCATGTGGCGGTCGTCGATCCGGGCGTTGGTTCTGCGAGGCGTCCGGTTCTGGTCTCGACTCGCCGTTACAAGTTCGTGGCGCCCGATAACGGAGTGTTGTCTCTCGTTTACGAGCGCGAGAAAGAATTCGAGGTCCGTTGCGTGACGGCTGAGCATTACTTTCTGAAGCCGGTCAGCCAGACGTTTCACGGGCGAGACATCTTTGCGCCCGTCGCCGCTTGGCTCAGCAAGGGCGTCGAAGCGGATAAATTCGGTGAAGTCATAACCGATCAGGTTAAATTCACGCCGCCGAAGGTGAAGCCCCTGGACGGAGGGCGGATGCAGGCGGTGGTGATCAAAGTGGACAAGTTTGGAAATTTGATCACGAATATCGGATTGGCGGATGCGCCCGCGCTCTTCGGCTCAGATCCGCCGGCATTCGAAATCACGGTTAACCAGCAGGAGATCACGCAATTGCACGCGTCCTACTCGGCGGGCAAGCCTTCCGAACTTTTTGCCATTGCCGGCAGCTCAGGCTACCTGGAAATTTGCCAGAATCGAGCCTCGGCGGCCAAGACGCTGCAGGCAGGCCGGGGAACGGAAGTGATCCTGGCCTTTATTGAGAATTACAAATTATAGTGACGGCTTTTCCTGGTGCACCGGTGTCCCCACCGGCGTCATTCGGCGCTGAGGACAGCGCCGCTACAGTTAAGTCCCCGCCTTCGCGGCCCTGATCGCCTTTCAACAGCGGAGGGAAGCGATCCGGGGAATTTCGACACCGTAACATGAAAGGATTGAACCATGCAGGCACCAACAAGTCCTTGGGAAACCGCTGAACACGCGCTCGATTACCTCAAGCGCGCGGATGGCGTTCCGCACCGCACGGAAGGAGAAGCCGTGCTGCTGGACTTCATTCCTGCCAGCACCACGCGGATTCTTGACGTTGGCAGCGGTAACGGCCGCCTCGTGAAATTGGTCAAATCGGGCCGCCCTCGCGTCCGGGCTGTGGCACTGGATTTTTCACCGCCGATGCTTGCGGCCCTTCGCTCCAACTTCAGCGGCGATGCTTCCGTGACGATCGCCAGCCACAACCTTGAGCAACCTTTGCCAGACCTCGGGCAATTCGACGCCGTCGTTTCCAGCCTGGCGATTCATCATCTTCCAAACACGCGCAAACGGGCGCTCTATGCGGAAATATACAATACCCTGCTACCCGGCGGGATTTTCTTGAA
Organism: Acidobacteria subdivision 13 bacterium RH2 MAG17b; assembly: GCA_002197525.1. Classification (GTDB taxonomy): domain Bacteria; phylum Acidobacteriota; class Terriglobia; order UBA7540; family UBA7540; genus RH2-MAG17b. The sequence goes on from NFUN01000018.1 coordinate 17,224, forward strand.
CCTGGAGCACGTTTCGTCGCCCACCCAGGAGCTTCACGAATTCTTCCTGGCCAGGCACACGGCTCGCCCTGAACAGGATGATCCTTCAAACATTTACCTGGACATGGAAACTCAGCTTCAATGGTTTCGCGAAATCGGATTCACGAGCGTTGACTGCTACTGGAAGTGGCTCGAGTTGGCGTTGATGGGCGGGAAAAGACCTGCTTAGCGCTGCTGCGTTAACTTGCGCTCGTCGCCGGCTCAGGTACGGGTAAGTGGGCAGGTTTGGCCTCTGTAGAGGCGAGTTCACCTCGCCACGTGGCGGCTGGCCCACTACTCAAGTGCGGGTAATGGGTCAGTTTGCTGTAGCGGCGGCTTCTGGCCGCCGAATTGTTTGAAAAATAGGCTCCTCTCCCAAAAGTGTGTAGGGGTTGAGAACTTGAAAATGCAATAAGTTGCAGATCGGTGCGTAGAAGGGAGCACCCCGAATCGGCTACCTTA
>NFUN01000019.1 GCA_002197525.1 Acidobacteria subdivision 13 bacterium RH2 MAG17b
CCGCACCGTGAAGAACTTCACGGCCGCCATCTATCATTGCTGCGCGCATCTTCCGCTACCGGAGGAATGCTAATCACACTTTTGGGAGACGAACCAAAAGTCTTACTGCTCTTCGAGGCGGTCCTAACCGCAGCGCCTGCTGGCCATTCACACCGCCAGCTCCGAAACCGGGCGCTTTCGGCCCTAAACCAGCCGTGGCAACTCCGCAATTATGAGCCGCGGCTTCAACCGCGTCAACCGGCTAGGGAAAGCTCTCGGCGGCGGCCATCCTCCCACTCCATGCTGCGGTCCACGAGGCCCGCTTTGGGGCAAGGCGAGTAGCCGGAAAAGGGCAAGCCACGCCAGCGGCTTCCGCTCTCCGGTTGTCGCCCTGCAAGTTCCGGTCAAACCGGCATCTTATTCATTCAACAAGAGATAAGCGGAGCGAAACCTATCTCGTTTCAATTCAACTCGTTCCTCCGCTTCGCCCCGGTTCGAAACGCCGGTTTGTTCCGGTTTGCTCGTCTAATGTTCCTTTGTTTTCAATAAGATTCCGGTTTGCTAGGTTAAACATTCTCTTTTTCGCTTCCGGGCGCTCTCCGGAGAGCGTTTTCCGGTCATAGAAACGCACGAAAATTGACGGCATTCCGCGCCCTTTTCCTGCCGGTTTTGGGGAGTGTGAAGCGTGGCATAAGTGGGTCATGGGGGTGCGCCGCCTTGATGATAGCGTAGTGTACTACGCTATCATCAAGGCGGCAAGGGAGTGGTTTGGAGGGTAGTGACTCAGTGTGTCGTAGCGCCGACCTTCAGGTCGGCATTTGAAGAAGGCGCTGTGCCGGGCTAAAGCCCGGCGCTACAAAACCAAAGGAGGGATTCGGAGGCGGCGGCCCCGGTCAGCACAGAGGCGGTGGCGGGCGTATTGTGAAGGTCCGCGGCCTGTGAGCGGAGAAAAGCCGGGTTAGGAAGCTTGCGCAACGGCAGGATGCACGTGGCGCTCAATTTCGACCGCTGTGCCCGATCGTCTCTCGATTTCGAGGTCGAAGGAGCGGGGTAGCGCAGAGTTTCGCCTCTCAGAAACTCTGCGGCACGTAGTCAATCCCGAATTCAAGAACCGCAGAGTTTGAAATGCACAAACTCTGCGCTACCTCGCTACCAACGTGTGCCCACAGGCTTCTGAAAAAAGCCGCAACGTTGCACGGCGAACGTTGCGCTACAAACTACCGCGAAGCGGTGTGACATGAGATTGGCACTCCAATTGCCAAAACTAAAGAAAAAGGCCACGGCCAGACATACGCTGGCCGTGGCGCTCCGCACCCGCGTCAACCAGTTAAAACAATCCTGGCAGCACTTGCGTCTTATCGATGCGCACCGCTTCGAGCGCCTGCGGGTCGAGTCCCAGCAGCTTTAGAATCGTGGGCGCAATCTGCGCGGTTTGCACGCTTGTCTGCACCGTGCGAGCTTCAAAGCGCGGGTTCGCTATTAGAATCGGCACGTGTGTGTCTTCGTCGCTGAAGCCGCCGTGCTCGGCGATCGTGGGATTGCTGGGTTTCGTGTAGATCACCCCGAGATTGGGCTCGACAATAATATCCGGCGTGCGTGAATCTTTCGCCGGATCGTCAAATTTGATCTTTAAAGCCGTGCCCGAAAGGATTCTCCGGATATGCGCCTGGGTCTGCACCGCCTCCAAGGCCTTCACGGCCTCTGCCGTCTTGCTTTGATCCCGGAGCCAGAACATGAAGATGTCATCGCCGGTGCTATCAGCTACCAGGCCTGGCGCGACTCCGTTAACTGCGTCAACCATCACTTTCGGATCGATTTTCGCCAGCTTGCTGATATCAATAGGCGCCTGTCCGTGTTTGGCGGTCACGATAATTGCGGTGGAAGACAGAAGGTTGTTTGCCTTCAGTTCATCGACCATTTTGCCGATGTTCGCGTCGATTTCATCGAACGCGCTGGTAAGGTGGGCGCTCGGGGTTCCGCTGGCGTCCGTCCAGCCATAACCGGCTTTCAGTTTTTCTCCCTGCGAAACAGCCTGAAAAGTCACGCCCATAATAGCCGGGACAGGCGCAGATTCCGTTCCCTTACCATTTTTGCCGTTGATCCAGTTAAGCACTGCCTTCGCCCGAAAGTTGTCGTAGGCTTCTATCCCTTCCAAACTGTGGTTTGCGGCATGAAGTTCCGGCGTATAAAAATCGTCGATGGCATGTCCCGTAGGGCCTTGGTCGGTATCATCACCGAGCTGCTTGTCTGAAAAGGCCGTATACATGCCCGCTTCTTTGATCACATCAAAGATGGTATTCACCCGCAATAACTGGTGAGGGTACACCGGTGAGCAGTTATCTTTAGGATTTCGAGGCAGGGCCGCCGTGTTAAACCCGCCCCCGCCCCAGACGTCATTCTTGTTGATGTCAATGGTTTCGTCGAGGGCTATTTCGGTTCCTATTTTGCTGCAATCCGATCCTGGAGGAGATAGCGAGCGGTCGTAGCTGATTTCATACCAAACGCCCGTCGTGGCGGGTGTCCCTCCGGTGATGATGGCCATCATGGCCGGAAACGAATCTGACGGACTGGAGGCTGAAACGTTCTTGTACACTATTCCCATGCTTTTCAGCTTGGCGAGCGCTGATTGCGGGTGAGAATCAATATATTTTTCCAAATCCAAAGCGTGAGCGCCGTCCATCGTAAGTAGCAGAACATGGCGAATGTTGGCCGCCGCTGCGGGAACCTCGCCCTGCGCGCCTTGAATGGCCTGCTTCGGCGCGGCCAATATGGATGCGGCCCGGCTGCCTCCGCACATGGCGGCCTGAGGCAGCAATAAGACAAGTCCAAGAACAAACAAGATAGCGAAACAATCCAAAAATCTAGCAACCCTGGAACCTAGTGGCACGGACATTATCCCTCCTAGAAATGGTGTAACTTGCGGCGTCTCGCCTTATTGAACGATTTCGCGGCAGTTATGACCGGCATGGCTGTTCTACAGAGCTTATTTTTCCGCTGCTGGAAAGCAGCGCTCGCTACAACCCCGGCTGAAGCAGTGTATCCCACCCCGCATCGAGACCGCATGAATACAGGATTAATTTCCGTTTAGCCCGCGCTAGCGCAACCTATCAGCAGGTTACGCCCGACGCCACTCGAGCTTCAAAAGTGCTCCGGGAAATGATGGCCAGCCGACCCTGAGCCATGTCTGAATGCCGGGTAGTGGGTCAGCTTGGTTGTAGCGGCGGCCTCTGGCCGCCGACCTTTATTTTTCAAACAATTCGGCGGCCAGAGGCCGCCGCACCAGCAAACTGACCCATTACCGAATGCCGCTATGAAGAAAAAGAGGCTCTTCGCGATCCGTTGGTTTGTGAAGCAGGAATTAGGCCTGATGAATTGGGCCGAAGGCGTCTTGGAGTGCGGCAGCGTAACTGCCGCCTTGCTTGGCGCGCTGCTGCCTTCCCGGCGCAAATTCCCCCGGCCGCTTGCAGCGCACGGGCAAAAGCGGGAGCTTTGCTCCCGCACTCCAAGGCGCTTCGCGCTGGGGTATTGACCGGCTGAAGATGACCTTGGAGAGTCCGTGAACTAAGTGCTGCTGCCTTCCCGGCAGAGCCTGGGGATGCGCTAGATATTAGGTTTCGCTCATGATAACCGCTCTCACCGAAAACCTCTACGCCAAACATTTCCCCAATTCGCAAAAACCGGCCAATTCGACCTGTCCGCCCGATGCTCGGATACCCATTTGGGTCGCGCATATTGACCATTCGATGCCTTTCGTTTCGCTCCTATGGCTAACCTATCGAATAATCCACGTGTTATCAAAAGCGTGGTCCGGCGTCGGGGCTTTTGCGCGGCAACCTTTGCGAACGGCGCACGGATCGATTCCCAATCTTAATCGAGGTGAGACATGAGCGCGACACCCTTCTCCAATCCCCTGCAACCCAGCGGGCAGGTTCAAATCGGTTCGAACGAGGATTTTATCCACCGGCGTCTTGAAGAAGAGCGGACGCGCCTCGAGCAGGAGGCGGGAATTGAAAGGCGCCCTACCGAGCGCTTTCACCGTCCTGTTGAGAACTCTTTCACGCGTTCGCAGCGGGACAAGACCACCATCCTTTTCGGCGGCCTCACTTGGAAGCACGAGAAGCTTGTGCACGGTGCACTCGAAAGCCTGGGCTACAGATGCGAAGCGCTGCCCGTCCCCAACAAGAAGGCTTTCCAACTGGGCAAAGAATACGGCAACAACGGCCAATGCAACCCGACCTACTTCACGGTCGGCAATCTCGTCGAGTATGTTCAAGGCCTCGAAGAGAAGGGGCTGAGCAAGAAAGAGATCATTGACCGCTACGTCTTTTTCACGGCGGGCGCCTGCGGGCCGTGCCGCTTTGGAATGTACGAAGCGGAGTACCGCCTGGCGCTTCGCAACTCCGGGTTTGACGGATTCCGCGTTCTGCTCTTCCAGCAAGGCGGCGGCCTGAACCAGGCGGAGGCTGCGGCCGGGCTCGAAATGAACCTGGATTTCTTCCTGGGCATCCTGAACGCGCTCAACATAGGCGACGTGGTCAACGACACGGCCTATCAGATTCGCCCTTATGAAGTTAACCCTGGCGAGACGGACCGTGTGCTGGATGAGTGCATGGATCTGCTGCAAGAAGTCATGCGCCGCAAGCAGCCCTACACGCTCGAAGGTAAGCTGGGCTCTATGCTAAAGAACACGTCGTTCTCAGGCACAGCCGTGATGGTAGGCAAGTTCCTCAACCAACTCTATGGCGATGATTACACCGCGGCCCTCGAAGAAGTACGCGACCGGTTCAATGCGATTCCCATTGACCGCACGCGGGTGAAGCCGTTGGTGAAAGTCACCGGGGAGTTCTGGGCGCAGACCACGGAAGGCGACGGCAACTTCAATATGTTCCGCTTCCTTGAAAAGGAAGGCGCGCAAGTGCTGGTCGAGCCGATCGGGACCTGGATCATGTATATGATCCACCAGGCCAAGCAAAAGATTAAGGATGAAAAGGGGCTGGACCTGATCGCCAACCGCATTTCCAAATGGAACCTGGCCAAGGTGTTCGGCAGCCATCTGGACACAAAACAGAAGCTTGCCAAGCTTACATTTGCCGAGGCGATCTTCAAGCGCGAATACACCCGCCTGATTGACGCGCTTGGTTCCGTTGCCCATCACCTCACCGACCAGTACGAAATGCAACGCCTCGGCCATCCCTTCTATAACTCGCGGGCGGGCGGCGGCGAAGGCCACCTGGAAGTAGCGAAGAACATCTACTATTCGAACAAAGGCCTTGCCCACATGGTGCTCAGCCTCAAACCATTCGGCTGCATGCCTTCAAGTCAATCCGACGGCGCACAGTCAGCCGTTGTCTCGCAATACAAGGACATGATCTTCCTGCCCGTCGAAACCTCCGGCGAAGGCGACGTGAACGCCCACAGCCGCGTCCAGATGGCGCTGGGCGAGGCCAAGATTCGATCCAAGAACGAGATGAAGGAAGCTCTTGCAAAAACCGGCACTACGATCGAAGAGATTCAGGAGTTCGTGAAGGACCATCCTGAGATGCAGCGCCCGATGTATAAATTCGGACACCGCAAGGGCGTGGTGGGCGTGGCCGCGAACTTCGTCCTGCACGCCGCCGAACGCATGAAGGCCGAGATGCACGAAACCGTAGCAGTTGGGTAGCGCAGCGTTGCTCTACAACTCTGCGACCTATACAAAGAAAAAATGCCGCAGCGTTTCTGAGGAGCGTAACTCGGCGCTACAAGCACCATGCTTGAGGGAGGCTTCACAATGAATATTCACGGCCCAAAGGACCTGATGGTTGGCTTGGACGTAGGTTCAACCACCGTCAAGTCCGTCGTTATGGACCTGAACACGCAGGACATCCTCTGGAGGGACTACCAGAGGCATGACACGAAACAGCCCGAAAAGGTGCTGGAGTTCCTGAAGCGCATGGAAGCCGAGACGGGGATCAAAGCCGGTGAAACCCGCATTTTCATCACCGGCAGCGGCGGCGGCGGTATCGCTCCGCGCATCGGCGCTAAGTTCGTGCAGGAAGTGAACGCCGTGTCCCTTGCGGTGGAACACCTCTATCCCGAATGCGGCTCGGTCATCGAGCTGGGCGGGCAGGACGCCAAGATCATCATCTTTAAAGAAGATCCTGAAACCGGCCGCAAAAAGAAAATCCCCTCCATGAACGACAAGTGCGCCGGAGGCACGGGCGCCGTGATCGACAAGATCAACGCCAAGCTGCGCATCCCCGCCGAGCAACTCTGCCAGATGGGCTACTTCGGCATGAAGCTTCATCCCGTGGCCGGCAAGTGCGGCGTTTTTGCCGAAACGGATATTAACGGCCTGCAAAAAAGCGGCGTACCGCCCGATGAGATGATGGCCTCGCTCTTCGAAGCTATCATTCAGCAGAACCTATCGGTGCTCACGCGCGGCAACACGCTCCTCCCGGTGGTATTGCTGCTTGGCGGCCCGAACACCTACATCACGGGGATGCGCGATTGCTGGCGGCACAATATTCCGAAGGTCTGGGAGGAGCGCAACACTCCGCTGCCCGAGGGCAAGGACCCAAAGGAACTAATCCAGGTTCCGGAAAACGCTCAATACTTCGCGGCCATCGGTTGCGTGCGGTTCGGCATGGATGAGGACGCGAACGTCGGCGTCTACCAGGGCTTCGAAAAGCTCGATTGGTACATCAACGTGGGACGGACGGAAGAGAAGCAGAAGCGAGGCTCGGGAGGGCTTTACAAGACCGAAGACGAGCTCGCAGCCTTCAAGGACCGGTATAAGCCGAATAAGTTCATCCCCAAGACGTTTGAGCCCGGCGAGCACGTGAAGGCGTTTATGGGCATCGACGGCGGCTCCACTTCCACCAAAGCCGTCCTGCTCAGCGAGCAGGGCGAAGTGATGGTGAAGTGCTATCAACTTTCCAAGGGCAATCCGCTCGAAGACGCGATGGAGATGTTTTCGAACCTACGCAACCAGGTGGAAGCCCAGGACGCGACGCTCGACCTGCTCGGCATCGGCACCACGGGCTACGCCAAGGACATCCTGAAGGACGTGCTCCAGGCCGACGTGGCCATCGTTGAAACCGTGGCGCACACGGAAGCCGCGCTGCACTTTTATCCCGACGCCGACGTGATCTGCGACGTGGGCGGCCAAGACATCAAGCTGATCATCTTGCAGAATGGCCGCGTGAAGGACTTCAAGCTCAACACGCAATGCTCGGCTGGCAACGGTTACTTCCTGCAGTCCACCTGCGCGGGGTTTGGCCACGACATCAAGGACTACGCAGACCTGGCGTTCAGCGCCAAGGCGATGCCGATGTTCGGCTACGGCTGCGCCGTCTTTATGCAGTCGGACATCGTGGACTTTCAGCGGCAAGGCTGGAGGCCGGAAGAGATTATGGCCGGGCTCGCCAACGTCCTGCCCAAGAACATCTGGCTTTACGTCTCTCAGATTCCAAACCTCGCTTCACTCGGAAAAACCTTCATCCTGCAAGGCGGCACGCAGCACAACCTGGCGGCCGTGAAGGCGCAGGTGGATTTCGTCGAATCCCGCTTCAAAGATAAGGGCGGCAAACCCAACGTCATCGTCCACGAGCACTGCGGAGAGTCCGGCGCCATTGGCGCCGCGCTCGAATCGCGGCGCCTTTACAATTTTGGGCAGAAGACCCGCTTTATAGGCTTCGAGGCCGTGGAGCAGATTTCCTACGTGACCCATCGCAATGAGGGTACGCGCTGCTATTTCTGTAAGAATAAGTGCCTGCGGACGTTTATTGACGTGAAGATCGCGGGCGCCGACGAGTCCGCGAAAAAGACCAAGATTCCCATACTCAAAGACGTGAAGCGCCTGATCGTGGGCAATAGCTGCGAAAAGGGCTTGGTTGAAGACGTCGCCGACATGCGCGACATCAAACGCGACCTCGACGCCATGAAAAAGAAGAATCCCAACATGGCGGAGGTTGGAGCGCGCTACGCCTTCCGCTCCTATGAGCCTCCCAGCGTGGCCGATCCGCTGCCCAAGTTCACCCTTACCGCCGGGCAGAAACGGCGCGTGGAACTCATGAAGCGGCGCAAGGACCTGCGCATCGGCGTGCCGCGCATCTTGAACGTCTATTCGGTTATGCCCATTTTCAGCGCCTATTTCGAGGCCCTGGGCATCAAAGCCGAAAACATCATTTACTCGGATTATACGAGCGAACAGCTTTACAAGGAGGGCGCAAAGCGCGGCGCGATCGATCCGTGTTTTCCCTCCAAGGTCGGCATCCCGCACGTTCACAATCTGCTCTACGCGCACCACACCAAGAAGCCGCTCGACATGATTTTTTGCCCGATGATCGACGACCTGCCGAGCGACCTGAAGTTTGCCCAGTCGCATCGCTCCTGCCCTACCGTGGCTACCACTCCGGAAGCGGTGAAGGCGGCCTTCACCAAGGAAGGCGATCTGTTCAAGCAGAACAACATCCTGTATCTTGACACTTTCGTTAATCCGGGCAAGCCGGCGCTTCTGGCAAAGCAGCTCTACGATCAGTTTGCGGATATCTTCGGGCTTTCCATGGAGGAGAATCTGCGAGCGGTCGCGGAAGGCTACAAAGCTCAGGACAAGTTTATGGACGGCGTCCTACGCGCCCAGGGCCGCGAAATCCTGAAGGAACTGGAGGCCGAGGATCGTATCGGCATCGTCCTGCTTGGCCGCCCGTACCACAACGATCCAGGCATCAATCACGAGATTCTGGAGGAATTCCAGAAGATCGGCTATCCCGTGCTCACGCTTCAGTCGTTGCCCATCGATGACGACATCCTGCGTCCCTTGTTCGAGGAGGATATGAAGGCCGGCGTCATCGAGCATCCCATGGACATCCGCGATGTTTGGAAGAACAGCTATAGCGAAAACACGTCGCAGAAGGTTTGGGCCGCCAAGTACACAGCGCGCCACCCGAACCTGGTGGCGCTCGAACTATCGAGCTTCAAATGCGGGCACGACGCTCCCATTTACTCCGTGGTTGAAGAAACGGTCACCAAATCCGGCACTCCGTACTTCTCGTTTAAGGATATTGATGAGAACAAGCCGACCGGCTCCATCAAGATTCGCGTGGAAACCATCGGCTATTTCCTAAAGCGCTACCGCGAAGACCTCGCCCGCAAAAACCAGAAGCACCGGGAAATCGACGCACGGCTTGACGAGCTAGAGGCTCAACTCCGCGCTGAACTAGGCCCGCCTTCCGTTGGCGCGCCGCCTGAGCCATACGAGGCCGAAATGCCGGTTGCGGTGAACGCCATACGGGCCATCCGCCGCGAAGAATAGTTTGGCAGGAAAGCCGGCGCGGTGGCATAGCATCGGAGAGCCGCCAGGCGCGCCTGAAGATCAATGCAGACCATGGTCCTAGCAACCGACAAAATCATGTTTGAGATCTACCGGGAGGCCACCTACAGCGGCCGTTACAAGGTGGTCTATTTCACCGAACTCCAGGACCATAACCGTGAGTTCGAAATCAGCCGGGCTTTGGCCGGCGAACACTTTTTTGACGGCTTTATCCGGGGCTTTCGCAAGGAAGAAGCCAAACAAGCGCTCCAGCAGATGATCGAGCGGTTGAATGCGGGCGAACGGATCGATCGGGCAGAGATCGAACAGGCATTAAAGCCATTTAAGCCGGCTGAGGAATAGCAAAATCGCCCTTCGCAATGCGGGGCGGCCGGGCAGCCTAGGAAATGACATTCTGGCGACAGGACGTGATTCAGCCAGCGCTCGACGCCGACGTGGAGGCCGAGGTCCGCGAGCAGGAGGATCTGATTCGCAGCAACCCTGCGGACCCTTTTGCGCATTTCGCCCTGGCTTCGCTGGCACATTTCCGTGGGCAGACCGAAAGAGCCATTCAGCACTTTGAAAAGGCTATTGAGTTGGACCCCGCTTATGCGGCGCCGTGCGTAAGTCTGGGGCGCATCTATGCCGTCCGCGGCGACTACGATCGGGCATGGAAGCACGCCCGAGAGGCTGCTCAGCGTGGCGATTCTACCTTGCTCGGCCAGCTTGCGAGGTACCCAAATCTGGCAAAAGTCAGTCAATAACGGGAGAGCAAGCGGAGTTCTTCCTGGCACGCCTCATAGCCGGGATAAAAGGCAGTCGGCGAGAGACGGGTAAGGCGTAAAAGCCTTTCAATGCATTGATGTTAACGGGCTTTTAAGGTTGCAATTCACGGCAGGATCAATGCCATCCAACCTCCCAAAAGCGCCGTTCGGCGGAAAGCGCTTAACCGTTTCATTATGAGCGCTTACGATGAGGTCTGGATTCGCATAAACGGAAGGCTGATCCCATAGACAGATCACAAGATAGCCGTGATTGCCGGGATGTGGTAATCTTGCTGATTGGATTTCTCTAAGCCGAAATCCGTTGCGTAACAGAAAGCTAGCGTAACGCGCCGAAAGGCAAATATTTGATCGACGTTCTGCGACGCCCTTCGGTGAGCGGAATCACAAAAATCAGGAGGTCAAAGTTCAATGCCAAGAGATAGAAGACAGCAGATGATGAAGTATTTCGACAGTGCGTTATGCTCGTTCGCCGGCGCGACGTTCAATACCATCCAGTTTTTCAACAAGTACAGCCCAAACCCGGCCTTCACTCCCAAATGGTCCGATAAGCCTCTGCTGAAATCATGGCAGAAAACCAGGCCTCAACTGGGATTTCCGCGTGAGACTGACTCGCTTTGTCCGGATTGTGTGAAGGAGGCTCGAGAGAGAATCATCAACGGGGAGCAGGATATAAACACACTCCTCAATGAAAAAGTGGGCGAAATCAAGGCTCAGATTATCGAACGCGACGGGCAGGTCTGGATGGTGAAAGATTGCCCGATTCACGGCCATTACGAAGACATGATGGCGGTGGATGTGAACTTCCTAGCGTGGATTGAAAAGAACTTCCCAGGCCGTGATATCCGGGCGCACAATGACGAGAAACTTCACAATCACGGTTCCAGCACCATCCGCCACGGACGCGGCTCCGTGTTGACGGTTGACCTCACCAACCGCTGCAACATGATGTGCGACCCGTGCTTTATGGACGCCAACCAAGTCGGCTTCGTGCACGAGCTTACGTGGGAAGATATCACAGAGATTCTGGATAACGCCCTCAAAATCAAGCCGCGCCGCCAGATGTCCGTGCAGTTTTCGGGTGGTGAGCCCACCATGTCCCCGTACTTCATCGACGCCGTCCGTTACGCCCGCAAGATCGGCTACAACAGCGTGCAGGCCGCAACGAACGGAATTGAATTTGCCAAGGACAAGGAATTCTGCCGCCGCGCATTTGAAGCCGGCCTCCGTTATGCTTACCTGCAGTTCGACGGCGTCGGCAACGATGCCAATAACCACCGGCAAGTGGGCAACCTGTTTGACGTTAAGCTGAAGGCCATCGACAACATGCACGAGGCCGGCATCGACATCATTCTCGTGACGACGCTCGTCAACGGCGTCAACAACGATCAGGTCGGTCCCATCATCAAGTTCGCGCGCGCGAATCCCAAGAAGATCGCTTTCGTCGCCTTCCAGCCGGTTTCCTTCACTGGCCGCGATGAAGACATCACTCCTGAACGCCGCTTAAGGCAGCGCTACACGCTCTCGCACATGGCGAGGGATGTGAAAACACAGCTCGGCATCACCGAGCCCACGCGTGACTGGTTCCCTCTTTCGCTCTTCAGCACGTTTGCGGATTTCGCGGACCTGGCTCACGGGCCGGAGTCACAGTGGGGTCAGGTGAGTTGCGGATGCCACCCAAACTGCGGCATTGGCACCGCGCTGATGATCAACAAGGAGAACGGCGAGTGGGCGCCTGTGCCCGAGTTCCTGAACGTGCCGGGGCTGATCAAGGATGTCCAATCGATTACCGACGCGGGGCGGAAAAAGTGGTTTTCTAATCTCATGATGGGACTGGCTCTTCTCAAGAACTACAAACCTTCAAAGGCCCCGGCCAGCTTGGCGCTGGTGGACATCCTCAAGAAGTTCGATAAATCCTTCGCGCTGCGAGGCGAGGACAAAACCAAGCAGATTTATGGCGATTCCGGGCCTGACCGCACGCTCGAAGACACCATCAAGAGGCGCCAGGATCCCTGGAACTTCCTCTTCATCGCCGGTATGTGGTTCCAGGATCTGTTCAACTACGATTTCCGCCGCACCGAAATGTGCATCATCCCTTACGCCACGCAGCAGGGTGAAATCTCATTTTGCGCGTACAACACCGGCATCGGCTGGCGGAAGATTATCGAGAACATGCACAAGAACGCGACCGTGGCCGAATGGTACAAGGAGCACGGCAAGCATGAGATCTATGCCCGCGGCAAGAGCGTGAGCCTGGAAAACTTCGAGCACTCTCTCCAGGTGGATCAAGCCGACGCCGCTCGCGTTCGCGAAGTCGAGCACGACGTTCCGCTCACGGCTTCCGAAGAAGAACGAGCCCGCCGCAAGGCCGCTTGGGAAGCACAGCAGGTGCGCCAGATGTACGAGGAGATCGTCCTCAAAAAGCCTGCCCCCGAACTCGTGCAGATCGGAAGCGCGAACCCTGCTCCTCAGCCGGAAGCGGAGAAGGTTTCCGTCTAACCGGTTGCTGAAGAACGTTCTGGGTTTGTCCAAAGGGCGGGGTTAAAAGCCCCGCCCTTGTAGTTTCCGCACCGCTTATTCCTCAAGAACGGACGCCAAACTAGACCGTGGCGCAAGTAGGCCGTGGGTTTCAGTTTGGCCGAGGCTTTCCAGGAAAATCACGCTGCAAGGCCTACAACCCATTCCAAATCGTTATATTACACCTCTGGCACACATTCCCTGGCGTTCACAAGTTTTGACGAAGTCCAGCAAATGTGCGAGCATGAAGCATAAAGCATTAAGGCCAACGGAAATCCGTATTGTCCGCGGGAGTACCAAGAGTTCCTCCCAGAGCGCATTCTCCGGAGCCTGTGGCGCATCAAACTGCTAGTCATGAAAAGTAAACTACACTTGTGGCTCCGGCTAGCCGCGTGCCTCAGCTTGCTCGGCCTCGGAATCCAAGTCCCGGCGCTAGCGCAGACCGTCGACCTGAAGGGCCAGGTACTCGCTGATCAGAACACTCCCCTCCAAAACGCCGTGTGCTCGTTGAGTGGCCATCGGCTACCCCAGCAGGGACTGCAAACAACAACCGATGCCCGGGGATACTTTGATTTTCCGGCGCTAATGCCCGGAGCCTATGTCCTCACCTGTGCTGCAGTGGGAAGAGAGCCGGTCTCAAAACCCACCATCGTCATCACGGCTGGCGTCGCGCTACCCGAACAACGCATCATCCTTCCGCCCGAGATTTTTCATCAGCAGATCACTGTGCACGGCCACGCCGGCGGCATCGCTACGGTGCAAACCGCGGCGCCGCCCAGTACGATCTCCGGGCATCAACTCATGACGCTCCCTCTAGCGCAACTGAAGTTTAAGGCGGCGCTGCCACTCGTTCCAGGAGTTATCCGGACTCCGGATGGCAAGCTGAATATTAAGGGCGCTCCGGAAGAACAGGGATTGCTGCTGGTAGATGGCGCGGATTTGGTAGATCCCGTAACCGGAGCTTTTTCGGTCGAAGTGCCGATCGACACGATTGAAGAGCTCCAGGTCTACAAGAGCCCCTATCAAGTGCAATACGGGCGATTCTCCGGCGGGCTGACGGTGATTCAGACCAAGCCGCCCCTTGATCACTGGCATTGGGAACTCAACGATTTGATTCCCGACGTGTTCATCGAACAAGGCCACATCCAGGGCATCCAGGGAGATGCTCCCCGGCTCTATCTCACCGGACCGATCATCAAGAACAAGTTGAATTTCTCCGAATCCTTCATCTACGACCTGGACCGCGAATTCGTGGAGGGGCTGCCCTGGCCTCACAATATCAGCCGGCGCGAGGGCGTATCCTCCTTTACGAACTTTCAATATATCCTCTCGCCGCAGCACCTGCTATCGCTGAACGTCCGCGTCTTTCCGGAGCATCGCCAATTCGACAACATCGATGCGCTGATTCCGGAGCCCGCATCCTTGAATTACGGGCAACGCGGGTATTCGGCCGGTGGGATCGACCGCTACCTCTTCAAATCGGGCGCCGCTCTCACCTCCCTTTTCCAGGCGACCGAATTCGATACCTATGCCAACGGCCAGGGCCCCCAACCCATGCTCGTGACGCCCAACGGCTTCGGCGGCAACTACTTCAACGCTTACCGGCGTTTTGCGGATCAGCAGGAATTGCTTGAGACTTATGAGTTTCCGCAAAAAAACTGGCACGGTGTTCACAACATCCAGACCGGCGGCGACTACTTTCACCGTTCCTACACCGGTGCCAGCATCTCTCAGCCCCAACTCATCACCAACACACTCGGCAACGTGCTCGAACGCATTGATTTCTCTGGTCCGGCGCACTTGAGCGATGAAGACACGGAGTTTGAAGGTTACGCGCAGGATCACTGGGCGATGACCGGTCATCTGAGCCTGGATTACGGGCTTCGCTTCTCGACGGAGAACATCGGCAGTTCCGCCGCGTTCGCGCCGCGCCTGGGCTTTGTCTATTCTCCGGGCAGCAGCGGGCGGACGGTAATTCACGGCGGGATCGGCGTCTTTTATGACCGGGTTCCGATGCTTGCCGCCGATTACACTGAAAATCCTACGCGCACCATAACGTCCTACTCGCCGTCGGGAACTCCCCTCGGCTCGCCCCAATTTTACTCTAACGAATACAGCATCGTGGGCGAAAACGGGAAGCAGATCATTCCGGTGAAAAACCACCTCGGGTCAACGCCCTACGACCGCACGTGGAGCCTTGAGCTGGATCAGGAACTCGCGCCCAACTGGCTCCTGCGCCTGAGTTATCTGGGAAGCGACGCATACAACGAATTCATCGTGAACCCACAAAACCTTGGCGGCGGGCAGAATGCGTTCCTGCTGAGTAACGCGGGGTCTTCGCGTTATCACGAATTTCAATCCACCATGCGCGTACGGGTAGGAGAAAAAGTGGACTTCAATTTCTCTTACATTCACAGCATGGCGCGCGGCGACTTGAACACCCTCGGAGCGCTCTACGTTCCTTTCGAGCAGCCCATCATTCACCCAAATTTTTTCGCCGATCTGCCTTCCAACGTTCCGAATCGCGTCATCACCTGGGGCGTTTTCAGCGCGCCCTGGGGCCTAACGCTAAGCCCCGTCTTCGACATTCATGATGGATTTCCTTACTCATCCTATGATGTCCTCCAAAATTACTTTGGCCAACCGGACGGCCGCCGCTTCCCCGCTTTCTATTCGCTCGATCTGAAGATCAGCAAGGATTTCCACCTGCCCTTTCTTCACATGAGCTTTTTCAAGAAACACAAGTTCCGCGGCGCGCTCCAGATTTATGACATCACCAACCATCAAAACCCCGTGGATGTCTATAACAACGTTGCTTCCCCTTACTACGCAGGATTCACCGGCTTCCAGCACTTAACTTTCGACACCTACTTCGATCTCATTTATTAATATCCCTGAGCGTTCTGGTGAAAAACTAATGCTGGGCCTTCGCAGTGCGCCTTCACGCGAGCACATTCCAACGGAGATACCCGGCTACAGGCTGGCGCTGCGAGAAACTATGAGGGGTTTTGCTGAGCGCGAAGGGTGCATCAACACTGGCAGCTTTCCCGGCAGCACAGTAATCTCCAAAGGCAGCTTTCCCACCGGCTCGCCATCGACTTCGATAAACGTAGGATTCTCGGCGTGGGCCTCAACCCGGATGCCGCGCAGGTGATGCGCTTTCGGGTGCTGATAGATCTCACCGGAATATAGGACGCGAATATCGCGGATCAGCCGTAGCATGTTCATGTACTCGATGACGGTCACCTCCAGCACTCCATCGTCCATCACCGCCGTAGGGCAAGGATGCATTCCTCCACCGTGGAAGCGCCCGTTGCCTACCGCCACGTTCGTCACGTGATACTCCGCGGGAGCGCCGCCGTCGAGAGTAACCCGCACGGTCCTGCCCCGATAACTCAGTAGCACTCGAAACGTGGCCCAAAGAAAAGCGGCCCGGCCGCCGAATACGCCGAAGGAATTCCGGGCCCGCTCCGCAACCAAGCCGCCCATTCCGAAGCTGACTAGATTGACGAAGTATCGCTCCTGCGTCTGCCCGTCTAGCGTCACGAATTTTGCCTTGCCGGCGTCAATGAATTGAAGTTCGCCATTCGCGAGCGTATCGAGCACCTGTTCCAAGCGATTCTGCCCGTTGAATCCGAACATCCGCTGGAAATCGCCGCCGGTCCCGGCGGGAAGGATGCCCATCGCCGCTCCCATACGCACCAACTCATCGGTTTCGAGGAAGCCGTTCGCAATCTCATTGAACGTGCCGTCACCGCCGGCACCGACGATCAGATCGAAGCCCTCACCGAGCAGCTCCCGAGTAAGTTGAACGGCGTGGCCCCGGCGTTCCGTGAACCGCACAGTTACCGGACCCAGCCGCCGCTCGAGCTGGCGCGAAATCTCAGGCCACCGCTTGCCCGTCTTGCCGCTCGCGGAATGCGGATTAACGATCGCAGCGATCTTGCGCGTTGGTTTCATGCGCCTGTCATTGTTCCGGAGCGCACCCTTGCTGTGCTCACCCTGTCACTGCCTTCAGCCGGCTGGTGCTGCAAGTCTTCCACCGTGTCTCTGAGAGTTGCGAGAGGATCGCGAGTAGTAAAGCCCAGTTCGTTACGGGCCTTGCTCGAATCGCAGTACCAGAACAGACTCGACATCTTAATAGACGCTTCATCCAGGCGAAATGATTTGCCGAACAGTGGAAAAAGGCGGCGCAGCAGCCGCGCGCTCCAGATGGAAAATTGTAAAGAGGGTTCGAGCGAGGGCGCACTGCGGCCCGCGATTCGCGCGACGGTCTGTATGATCTCGCGAAAAGTCCAGTTGGGTCCGCCCAGCAGATAGCGCTCTCCCGGCTCGCCGTGTTGCATGGCGGCTCGCAAGCCCGCCGCCGCGTCACGCGCATCCACAAAGTTCAAGCCGCCTCGCGGAATGGCTAAAATCTGGCCTTCCAGGAAGAGCGCCACGTCTCCCGTCGAGGAGCGCCGGTCGTCGCCCGGCCCGAAAAGCAAACTCGGATTCACCACCACCACCGGCAAGCCGCGCCGGTGAAAGTAATCGCGCGCCAGCTTTTCGGCGAAGATTTTGCTCAGATAGTACGGCCACTCGCCCACCACATCATTCTTGTACCCGGAGTCTTCATTGTGCACCACAGGCTCCGGGCCGACGGCAATCGTGCCGGAAGAAGATACCGCCACCACCTTCTTCACGCCCGCCCGTAACGCGGCCTCACAGACGTTCAGGGTCCCTTCGACGTGGGTGCGAAAAAGCAGCGCGGAGTCTTTCGGATCGCGGGAAACAACGCCGGCAAGATGATAAATCTCACTCGCGCCCTCGGCGGCGCGAAACACGTCTTCGCGGGAAACCACGTCACCGCGCACCACCTCAATGCCCGGTTCGTGATCCCATCGTGTCTCCGAGCGGCTGAGCAGGCGCAATCGCGATTGCGGCTCCCTTGTCCTGATATCTCCCACCAGGTGTTTGCCAAGAAAACCGGTAGCGCCGGTAATCAGGATGGATTTCATGTTCATCCCCGCAGAGGACCGCTGGCAAGAGCCGCTCGCTCCCCGCCCGGTTACCGCCGGAAGGGATTTGTAACACGCAGTTTCGGAAATCTCAGAAAGTCGTCATCGTTCGTCAGGATTTCCTCAACGCCATGCTCAATCAACAGCGCTGCGATATGCGCGTCGTGCAGCAGATTGCCTGCCACTGGCGAGCCGTGCAAGAGATCATCGACGATAGCGCGGTGTCGCTCACCCTCGGAGAGCACCACCACGGAGGGCGAATCCAGGAGCAGCCTCACGGCTTCCCAAGCCGCATGGACCGGTGTGGGCGGATGGAATACTCGCGGGTGTGTGACGACACGAAGGAACTCGTAAATACACGGCCAAGGCAACGCCCAGGGCTCAGCGCCCGTGCTCAGCCCGGCAAGGAGATCGCGGGCCACCGGATGCTCCGGCGGTTCCTGGCGGCGAGCATACACCAGGATGTTCGTATCCACGGCCCGCATCAGCGGCCGTCCATCAGATCAAACAAGGATTCGCGGTCATTCAGTCGCGCGCCAGGCTGGATGGTTCCAAGAGGGTCCACCTTCCAGTCAAACCGGTATTTGGGTCTCTGCTCAGGGCGATCCAGAGTGCGGCGCAACAGTTCATTCACTACCTGGCGCAAGGTTGTCCCCCTTGCAGCAGCTTGGCGCTTCAACTCGCGAAATACCCGGTCATCCAGCTCAATAGTAGTTCTCATACACAGAAGCATATTCAAGATACATATTTATGTCAATCGTCATCCAGTCGCTTCTTTGCGGCCCACGCCAAACAGTTTTTCATCAATCTCTCAAACGGTCTGCGGTACTCCCGCCACGTCCGCCATCAGGATGGGCGCGAAATGCATCATCGTGACGCTCGGCTTGCGCCCAACATGCGATTCCGCCATGGCGAGCGCCTCATTCATATTGGGCGCCGTCTCCCATCCCATCAGCTTGGCGGCGCGCTTCGATTCCGCTCCAACGCAGATCACCTTGCCCGTGTGCGCGCGGCCGTTTTCGCCCCAATACCACATGTAGAACGGATGCACGCCGTGGTAGGCGTTGCCCGTGCGGTACATGCGGATGTAATCGGGGTTGTGCGCGAACTCCGCCTCATACTTCCGCTGCAGTTCCAAGGAGTCGCGCGTCTCGGGCAGCAGCCGGTGGAAGAATTCGATATAAGACGGATGATGGAGGGGATCAAATTCGTCATAAAGCGGATGGGTGATGATGAGTACGCCATTCTTCTTCACCACCGGCATGCCGCGGTACATGTTGTGAAAGTAACCGAGCGCCATCACCTGCACGAGGAGGGGGTTCAGAATAGAGTTCACATTATATGGGGAAACGAACGGGATGCCATAAACAACCACATCCGACTGCTGGTCCACCGGCACGCAGTACTGCGCGTAGCAGTATGCGAGGGTTTTCGCGTGGGTAGGCAACGTAGCGCCCGCGTGGACCGCGATCATCGCGTACGGAGCCGGAATGCCGAACAGTATCTTCCTCTTGAGGCTTCGTGAAAGCTTGCTCAAACCGTGGCGGGTAGCGCTGAACATCATGCGGTCGTAGGCGTTGTGACGGTCTTCGTTCTTTACGAAAAAAGCCATGCGGGGATCGAACATCGCGTTATTCAGCACCGTCTCGATGTGAAACACTTTCAGGTGATCGTTGATCACCTTGCCGATGCGGTCGCAGGAGCGGCCCATTTCCGACCGCGTGTGGTCGAAGTATGAATCGCACTTCAGTATCGTCTGGGGTGTGTGATGGGCTTGGAGCGTGGGGTAATCGCAAAGCCCGACTCCCACCGACTTATTGCCGCCATCCATGGGTACCAGATTGATGTTCACGTAAATCAAAAGATCGGATTCGGCGGCTCGGCGGTTCAAGCGCACATGCTCGCCATGCTCCGTCACTCCGAGTTCCACCATGCCACCAGGAGCCTCGCCGTCGTGGTTGTACAAGCGACCGGGATGATAGGCGCGGAAAATCCGCGAGCCTACCGCATGCTCGATCTCCGGTGCGGTCATGCGGCGGTGAAACGAGGTCGCAACGATGATGTGGACGTCGTCAACACCCTTGGCGGCGAGCAACTCGAGCACGATCGTCAGGACGGACTCCCGGACATCCGGGCGCTTCATGGGCGGCAGCGGCAAAGAAATGTCATCTATGGCGATAGTCGCCTTCATGCCCGGCTTGAGGAGAGACTCGAGCGGCTCCATGCCTTCCGGGTGGTCTAGCGCGTAGCGGATGGCGGCAAGGCGGTCGCGGAGGCCTGGGATGGTGGGCTTTGGGTAAACCACGCGGGCGCCTGCCGGCATTTCCACTTCGAGCAGATCCTCGCCGTACCACATCAGCCGCGGGCGCGAGCTGGATTCAAGATGTACTACACACCCGTCAGGAGAAACTAACGCATCACGGCCCACCGCATTCGGCGCGGGATCGGTGGATTCGAGGATTTGGTCGAGCGCCTTGTGCGGCACGTCAAGATACGTGGACATGATTTCCTCGCTCCACTCCCGGCTTGCTCCGGCCCTGGCGGCCGAGTTCGACAATCGGCCAGCCTCGCGCCTTCGCCACTTTCCTGAGCCGCGCGTCGGGGTTGACGGCGGACGGCTTTCCCACAGCCTCGAGCATGGGAACGTCGGAAAAACTATCCGAGTACGCCTTTGCCTGCGCGAGTTCGGCGCGATGATTCTGGCATTCCTTCTCCATCACCTCAACTTTTCCCTCTTCGGCAAGCAAGGGCTGCGCCACTTCTCCGGTGGCGACGCCGTTTTCAAAGATAAGTGAATTGCACACGAGCCCGTCAAAACCGAAGTAACGCACCACCGGAGCCAAAATTGAACCGATCTCACCCGTCACCAAAACCACGCGAAAACCCTGTTGCCGGTCCTGCTGAACCAAATCGAGCGCTCCGGGGTATATGCCGGGGCGTATCACCCGCTCAAAAAGTTCTTCCGACTGCTGTTCGAGCCAGGCGCGGCTCACACCACGATATTCACGGAAGAAAACCTGGTTGAAAAGCCGCCGGGAAAGGCGGTCCAGCAAGAGATAGGTGGGAACACTCGAAATGAGCCTCAAGTTCTTCCACGTCGACATGGCGCGCGAAGGCAGGCGCTGAATCAGGGAGGCGTAACGAGTAACGATGTTGCTCGCCACGAGCGTTCCGTCAAAATCGTAAAAGGCGATTCGCACTGTTTCCTTCATCTCTCATGTTCGTTGGGTGGCGCATCCATATCGGTTTGTGCGATGTATGCGATTTAATTCACGTTCGCAGACATCGAAAAGCTCCGATGTCTGCGCCACCCGATTTCGTATAGCCATTTGAGCCTCGCTACACTAACGAGGCTCCGCCTCAGACCGCCGAAGCATGGCCCCCTCACCCGTCCCGCTACGCAGTCCACCCTCTCCCCCGGCTGGGGGAGAGGGTCTGGGAGTGAGGGGGCGGCGCAAACTTAACTCATTCACATCCAGTTTCGCAACTCTAGGATTCTAGCTTTGCGCGGTGGCCGCCTCCCGCCGCTCGCCGATATGAGCAAGGTTTTTCTTGTGCCGCCAAAACAGAAAGGCGGTCACGCCGGCGGCGCACAACCAGTCATCCCGTCCTTCAAAAAAAACCATCATCACCACGAACAGCGCCCAGGCAGAGAGCGAAGCGATGGCGCCTGCTTCTTTCAACTTCAACATCTTGCTACCCGCCACTCGCGTGGCCGCGAAAAAGGCCAGGGCGATGGCAGCGTAGACCGGATAGAGCACCAGCATCACACCCGCCGAAGTGGCGATGCCCTTGCCTCCATTGAACTTCAGAAAGGGCGAATAACAGTGCCCGAGAATAGCGGCAAATCCAAAAAGCCAATCCTGCCAGACGGCGGTCGCGCCGTGGCGCACCAACAGCAGAGCCACAATGCCCTTGCCCATGTCCCCGATCAACGCCACGAGCGCGCGCGGCACGCTCACGCGCAGCACGTTGTTGAACCCTGGATTGCCCGAGCCCACCTTGCGGATGTCAACACCGGAGCCCGCCATGGCCAGCACGGCGAAGGGGATCGAACCGCAAGCAAAACATATTAGAATTCGAATCAGCATAACGACCGGCGTCTCCACCGGTTTCTTTCGGTGCTGAGCACAGTGCCGCACCATCGTTCAATCCATCAACCGGAAAGTTTCGCCAGGGATTCCCGGACGAATTCCCGCAATTGAGTCATGTCTTCCCTGCCGCCGGACTCCGGCTGAATCGCGTCGCCAATCACGAGTTTTGGAGATGCGTCCCGTCCCGGCTCACCGGAGCTTTCCAGTCCGATCTGTGAGCTGCGAACCTTTGCCTCCCATTCTCCGTCCGGCCACAGGATACCTTCGGTTCCCTGGAACCGAACCGGGCGTATCGGCGTGGAAGCCGAAGTAGCAGCATGGAACGCTTCCAGCCGGAAGCGCGAACGGGTGGGCGGAGCGCCTACTGGTCCGTCCGGAAACACCAGCACCGGGCAGCCGCGCTCAAGCGTCTGCTGAATCCGTTCCCGCAAAGTTCCGCCCGGCGGAGAGTCCGCGCTTGAGACTGCCAGAACCAGCAGCGGCTCCAGCAAAAAACAGGCTGCTGGCGGCAAATCGCGAAGCACGCGAGCGTCGGCAAAACGAAACCATCCGGGGAGGTACGCCGCTGCCACCAGCGGATCGAGATGCCCAGCGCGGTTTGAAATCCAGACCGCGGGTCCGCCGCGGACCGCTTGCAGTTTCTCCACCACGCGCACCGAGTGGCCACCCAGCCGCAAAATGACCCGCGCGGAGACCCGCGCAATAAAAGCGGAAGATCGCTCTCCCGGAGCCAGCCGCACCGCGAGACCGCCGAGTCTCGCCACGGTGCCGAAACTCGCGGCACGATAGGCGCGATGCAATCGAGCTGCTGCGTTTCGCGCGCCAAGCCTCAGCCAATTGCGAGAGTTCTCCAGCCACAGACGGGCCATTTGCACCCACGGGCGGCGCTTGCTGCCCATGAGCTGGCCGTTCAGGTAAAGCGCCCGGGTAGCGTTACGGCGAATCTTGCCGCTGCTGGTTTTGGGAACGATCTGCGGCTCGACCAGCACCACCTTATCCGGAGGGATTCCGAGAACCGCATCCACCCTTTTGACAATCTCTTCTTCGATCCGCCGCAGTTCTTCAGGCCTGGCAGCGCGCGTTTCCGCGACCACCACCAGCCGCTCCGTGCCGGTCTGCGGGTCCAAGGCGCCGAACGCAGCCACGCAGCCTTTGCGCACACCGGCGACTTCCGCCGCCGCCGCTTCGATTTCTTGGGGAATAATGTTGCGGCCCGATTTGATGATGCAATCCTTCAGCCGCCCGGTGACGTAAAGCTCGCCGCCTGCCCAATAACCGAGATCGCCCGAATCCATCCATCCGTCCGCTGTGATGACGGCAGCGCTGGCCGCAGGATTGCGATAATAACCCGCTGTCCGCGAAGGCCCACGGAAGAATATCCGCCCTTGCACGCGTTCTCCCAGCTCCCGGCCCTCCTCATCGAGAACCTTCACTTCATGGCCGCGCATGGGCCGTCCGTTTGCGACAAAGCGCAGAACGTTCGTCTCGCCGGGAGGGGCGGGCGCAGCCTTACCTTCGGATTCGAAGAGTTCGCGCCTGATCGTATCAATCACCGGGACGCGATTCATGGGAGTGAACGTGAGCGCCACGGAAGATTCAGCCAGACCGTAACAGGGCACAAAACTTTCCGCGCGGAAGCCGTAAGGCTTGAAGCGCTCTGCAAATCGCGCCAGAGTGTCTGGCAAGACGGCTTCGCCGGCGTTAATGGCCACTCGCCAACGGCTCAGGTCCAGCCCTTCGAGCACCGCATCCGGAATCTTGCGCGCGCATAGCTCGTAGGAAAAGTTTGGCGCCGGGCACAGCGACCCGCGCGAGTCATTCATGGCCCAAAGCCAACGCTCCGGGCGGCTCAGGAAAGCGAGCGGCGACATCAGCGTGATTGGCGCGCCCTGATACACGCTGAAAAGCCAGGAGCCGATCAGTCCCATGTCGTGATAGAGCGGCAGCCAACTCACCACAATGTCGTCCCGCCGGAACTGGACGGATTCGCCGATGCCGCGCACATTGGCAAGCACATTCGAGTGCGTCAGCACGACGCCTTTCGGATCACCCGTGCTGCCTGACGTGTACTGAATGAAGGCGATTTCGGCGGGCTCGACGCCGTGCGAAGGAAGCCGCGCTCCGCTGCCCGCAAGCGCTTCCACGCTCGTCACCTCAATGAGGCTCGGAATGCTGAGCCGCATGATCTGCGAAACGGCGCGAACGCGGTCAAAGCTGATCAGGAAGCGGACCTCCGCATTGCGCAGGATCAGGACTTGGCGGCGCACGTACTCTTCGATCTTATCAGGGCGCGCCGGAGGATAAATGGGAACGGCCACGCCGCCCGCGAGCATGACGCCGAAGAACGCGTAGAAAAAATCGGCGCAGGTGGGCAACATGATGGCCACCGTCTCGTCCGGCCGCAGTCCCGCGTCACGCAGACCGCCTGCCACTCGCGAGGCCGTTTCAAGCAACTGCCCGTAAGTGATGTCCCGGCCCGATTCCTCTTCGAGAAGGTGAATCTGCACGCGGTCAGGCTCAATCTGGGCGTGATGGCGCAGAACCTCCGGCCAGCTCCGGGCAGCGGCCGGAGCTTCCGGCGCGTCGCGGGCGGGCTGAACGATGCGGTAGCGCTCTTGGCGACCCGCCGCCTTGTCCCCATCGAAAATCGCGCGCGCCCAATCGCCGGGCGTTTCCGCCTCCTGCGCCGCTTCTTCCGGAAGCCGGGTCTTGAAGCGCGCTTCAAGGCGCACGAGCAATTCCACCCGCTCCAGGCTGCCCAGGCCCAAATCACGGTCGAGCAGCGAATTCATGGAGAGGCTTTCCGCCGCCCGCTCCGATCCCAGCTCAAGCAGCAGTTCCCGGATCACCTCCAAGATTTGCCCTTCGACGGAATCGGATTCAATCTGCTGTTTTGGAACAGTTGGCATGGAATGGTTTGTCTTTCGCGACGCGTTCTGCGGCTGTGCCGCTTGCTGTGCGGAAAGGCTTCGCCTTTCCGGCGCCCGGCAATCCTTCCCAACCTGGTTTTCTTTGGGCGCGAAGGCTGAGCCTTCGCGCCCAAAGAAAATTATAAGAATGTGCGTCCATGGCCGGAAAGCCATAGGCATTCCGCACAACGGGGCGGCGCAGCCGCTCCCACATCGGAATGTGCGCTAATGGACGGGCTTGCGGTGAGGCGGCGATGCTGCAACCGTGAACCCCTCACCCAACTTACCAGTTTGCCATGAGACAGATGAGATTCATGAAACTGTTTTTTTTCGACGGCTCAGATGCTAAAGGTCCAGTCCCGGACGGCCTCAGGCTGAACCCATTTTTCGATCCCGGCGATCTGGTGGTGAATCCAATAGCGCTCCCAATCAATCTGCTCCGGTTGCCAAGAAAGCCGTTCCCGGTCGCTCGGGGCAAGAGCGGAGTAGGCGGCGCGGATATTTTCCGACTCGAAGACGTAACGGTTCTGCAACACAAAGGGCAGGTACTGCTCAAGCGTCTGTTCGCGGAATTTGGCTTGCAAATCGAGCTTGCGCAACTCCGCCGACCAGCTAGCTAGCCATTTTCCCCCCGGCAATCCCGCCTTTTCAAGAGCAGTCTGGCCGCCCGCTAGCCAACGCTGAGAGCGCGCGATATTACCCTGCAGGCGAAGCCGGCGAGATCGAGCATCCTCAGCCGAGACAAACCGGGCCTTGCCTCCTCGCCGCGCACCGCCCAGCCAGTCCATGAACCGCCGCCCCAGCGCTCCGTTTCCATTGCGTGCGCCGCGCCTTCGCGCCTCTCGATCCAGCAGCTCCACAATGGCGCCAAGGGTGCACGGATTCACATCCGCCGAGCCAAGTTGGTAAACCGCCCGATGCCGCTTTTGAAGCAGCAGCGAAGCCACCGCAAGAATTGCCGCCGCTGTCATATCCACCGGGACAATTTCGAGCGGCGCATCTTCCCGCACCGGCCAATCCTTGAGTCCACCGAGCGCCATTAGAACGAGCGGCGCGGCGGTGCGGCCGCCCTCAATCCAGCCGGGAAAAGGAAATTGCCAGGCACTCTCCACAATGGCCGGACGGACGATTGCGTACTCCAGGCCCGGCGCCGAAGCGATGATCTGTTCGCCGAGACTCTTGGAATAAGTGTAAGTGTTCACCCATCCCCAGTCCGCGGCTCGCTGCCTGCCGAGCGCAGTCAGCCGTTGGGCCAGCTCCCGGGAACGGCGGCCCTCCGCAGCGCCGTTCGAGCCTTCTGACTCATAAATCTGGCGGATAATCTCTCGCGCGCGCTGAATCTCTTCGGCGTGATTGAAGCGCTGGTCCTCCGGACCGCGACGGTGAGGGTAGAAACCGGGAATCGGTTCGGTTTCCTCAACCAGCCCGTCCCTCTCGCCAGAAACAAAGGCCGTCGAAACGTGCAGCAGCGGCGCTCCGAGGCTTTGCGCGAACTCGACGACATTCGCCACTCCATCGACGTTCGAGCTGAAGGAGTCATCGAGCGGAGGAAAGAAGTCCACTCGGCCGGCGCAATTCAGCACCAGCCCGACGCGCCCTGCGAGGCGTCCGCAATCCGCCGCATCCAGACCGCATCGCGGCGCGCTGATGTCCCCGGACCATAGGGTGATCCGGCTGTCCAGAAACTCCCTGCCCTTCGCGGCGGCAATCCCGGAAAGCGCCGGAGATGCCAGCACCTCATCGGCGAAGCGCTGGGCAGCGGACAAATCCGCTCGCGGACGAACCAAAATGTGGAGGTGTTTAAGGTTCGGGTACCGGTCCAGAAGCATTCCCAGGATCACTTTCCCCAGGAAGCCGTTGGCCCCGGTCAGAAAAAGCTCGCGTTCTTGGAATATTTGACTGGATTCGGTCAACAGCGCCCCTATGCAATGAAGGAATGTTATCGACCGCGTTCGGCGCTTGTCAAGGCTGGATGCGCCGGACGCGCTTCTTTCGGGATTCCCGGCCGCAGGTGTCTTATACTTCGGTATCGGCGGAGCGGCCATCAACGGGGTGCGCGCCCTGGGGCCGAAGACGAAACGCAGGGTATCATGAGCGAAAACCGCGAACTGATGCGGGGATTGGGCCTCTATGGAGCGGCCTCGGTGGCCGCGGGCACCATGATCGGGACGGCCATCTTTGTGGTTCCAAGCATTATGCTGGAACAAACCGGCACGCCGATGCGCGTGCTGGGCATTTGGGCTCTTGCCGGCGTGCTCAGTCTTTTCGGCGCGCTCGGCTATGCGGAACTGGGCGCTGCACTGCCCGCGGCAGGCGGCGAATACGTCTACCTTCACCGCGCTTACGGACCCAGCATGGGCTTTCTCTATGGATGGACGCAATTCATCGTCGCCAAGACCGCTTCCATCGCCGCCATCGCCACTGGGTTCTTGCTCTACCTCGCCTATTTTTTCCCGGCGCTTTCACATGTCCTTTGGAGCAGACCGCTCTCGCTCGCAGGCCACGCGTTCACGCTCCGGCTCACCGGCATTCAGGCGGGTTCGGCGGGACTCATCGTTCTACTTTCGGCCCTGAACATGCTCGGCGTCCGGCGGAGCGGCGCCATTCAGACCACCTTTACGGTAGCCAAGCTAGCCGTGCTCGCAGCGCTCATCATTCTCGGACTGGCTTTCGGCCACGGTTCCTGGTCAAATTTTCGAGAAGCGCTTCCCCATTATGCCGGCGCCGGAGGGCTGGCGGCCGTCGGCATCGCAATTATCTCCGCGCTTTGGGCCTACGACGGCTGGAATAATCTCAGCATGGTTGCGGGCGAAGTAAAAAATCCGCAACGTAATATCCCTCTGGCCCTGATTGGCGGCTCTGTACTGGTAATCGTGGTTTACATTCTGGTGAACATCGCGTATTTTCACGTGTTGACTCCCAGCCAAGTCACGGGCACGCGAACCGTGGCGGCAGAGGCGGCCCGGCATCCGCTCGGCAGGGCCGGGGGAGCGTTCGCAGCCGTGGGAGTGCTCATTTCCACCTTCGCCACGTTGAACGGCTCAATTCTGGCCGGCTCGCGGATTCCTTACGCGCAGGCGCGCGACCGCCTGTTTCCTCAATCTCTCGCGGCGGTTCATCCGCGCTTTCAAACTCCGGTGGCGGCGATTGCAGCCCAGGCTGTAATCGCCGGAATCCTGGCCTTGAGCGGCCGCTATGAGACGCTTTACACCAAGGCCATCTATTCCGAATGGGTGTTTTACGCCTTGGTCACGGCGAGCGTCTTTGTGCTGCGCCGCAAGGAACCACAACTGGCCCGGCCCTATAAGACTTGGGGATATCCGGTGGTTCCCGCGGTCTTTGTTGTCCTGGCCGTGCTGCTTTTGGCGAATGCATTCGTCTTCGAGCGGTCTGACGCGCTCTGGTGCCTGGCGCTGATCGCGAGCGGCATACCGGCCTACTTTCTTTGGAAGTTCTGCACACGACCATGAAAATTCGACTGCTTTCACGAGCCGGGTTGAAGCTGGCTGCATTGCTGATGATCTCGGGTGCAACGGTGCTCGTTGCAACCAGCCGCGCTGATCCTGCCCGGAAGCCCGCTGCG
The DNA here is from genome assembly GCA_002197525.1 of Acidobacteria subdivision 13 bacterium RH2 MAG17b. GTDB lineage: Bacteria > Acidobacteriota > Terriglobia > UBA7540 > UBA7540 > RH2-MAG17b. Next base: position 28,157 of record NFUN01000019.1, read on the forward strand.
CGGGCGATTCGTCTGCAGATTCCCAAAGACCGCCCCTTGCGCCTTTATTACTACGTTGATGACGCTCGCGGCTTCGACTCTCTGCAGGAACACGCGCGGGAAATTGACGTGCTCGCGCCGCAATCCTTCTGGATCGACGCTCAAGGCTCCGTGCACGGAGCCTTGCCGCCGCGCATCAAGCCTATGATCCGTCAGGCCGAAATGCCCGTCATGCCGCTGGTTTTCAATCGGGAGTTCAACCGCGCCACCGTCCACGCCGTGCTCCGAAGCGCCGCAGCGCGCCGGCGGCTTCTGACCGCTATCGCGCGTATTGCGCGGCTGGACTCTGTAGTTGGAATTCAGATCGACTTTGAGAATATTGACCCTGCGGATCGCAAGCTCTATAGCAGCTTCGTACGCCAAGCGGCCGTGGTGCTCCACCACGAAGGCAGGCTTTTGAGCGTGGCTTTAGTGCCCCGATTGTCCATCCCTCCATCAGGCGCTCACGGTCCGGCCCATCCCGGCAAGTCCGCCCAAGCAGCCTGGTCCGCCGCCTTTGACTATCGAGCGCTCGGCCGGGCTGCCGACTTCGTTGCCGTGATGGCCTACGATCACTCCGGACGTGATGATCCTCCCGGCCCCATCGCCGGATTAAGCTGGGTTGATCGCGCCCTTGCTTATGCCATAGCCCGCATCCCAAGCCGCAAGATTCTGCTAGGCATCCCGCTTTACGGACGTGAATGGATTTACGCCGCAGGAAAGTACAACACGCAGAGTGTAACGTTTTTGGATGTCGATCAGATCCTGGCAAGATACCACATTGAACCACTCTGGGACGCGCAGTGGCAGGAGCCGTGGTTCCCTTATCACGCCGGCGGCGCGCTTCGCACGATTTATTACGAAGACCAGCGCAGCTTGCGCGGGGAACTCGACCTGATCTCGCGCTATCACTTGCGCGGCTACGCAGCATGGCGCATCGGCGACGAAGACCCGGCATTCTGGACGGTCAGCAAACGCACTGCCTCCCGCTGAGCCGCTGTTTGGCGGGTGGCGCAGACGCGGCGCAGTTTGCCGTGTCTGCAATAGCCATTGATACGAGGTCAGGCAAATTCGAACAACGGAACCCTTCGCGCCGGCTGGCCCATTGTATTAAGGAGACCCTCAATCCTTCGCACGGTTTCAGGCTTCAGCAGAACGTCACCGCAGACTGTGCAAACTTCCGCAGGAACATGGTCAATCACGATCACCTCTCCTCGGTAACGCACCGTGTGAACGACGGCTTGCTCTTCATACTCTCCAGGGCAGCTTTCAACAGAGCAATTCATCGTAGCCTCCTTTGCGTTAGGTTTATCCATTTCGGCGCTTTGGGTCCATAAACTGTTATGGCAATTAAGAGAGGGCGCGCCGTCGTGCACACAATGTGAAGTGGGCGTTCGCCTCTAGCCGAACCGTTCAACAAACAGCACGGCCCACGACGATGGTCAGGATAGTTTTCCAGAATCTCTCCCGTCCGAATCGCTTCCAGGACGTCGTCAAGACTGATTTCCTGATGAGCGTGCTGGGTGATTCTGATTCGTTCTTCAGCAGCCAGCAACTTAATTCGGGCCAGAATTGGGTCAAGCTCGCTGCCATCCAACGCTTCACCTGTTTGATCGCTATGACGGTGGTATATAACCCACGCCTTAGCTTATATCTGTACTTCCAGGAAAAGCAAAGCAGTAGCGCGGACTTGTTGTTTAAGTCCGCGGCTTTTCCTGCGCCTGACGACTAAGGCCGCGGAGTTGTAACACAGCCCCGCGCTTACATCATTCAGCACGTTTGGAGTGCGGGAGCTTGCTCCCGCTTTCAACGCGGGGAAGCTTGCTTCCCGCGAACGAATGGCCGCTCATTGGGCGCAAGCAGCCTCGCTTACGCAAAGCGGCGGCACTCTATGCAATACCGCGCCGCGTCTGCGTCACCCCGGCTCTTCGGCACCATGGTCAAGCAACAAGGCTGGCTGCTGCCGTCTTAGGACGGTTGCTGCGCCAGTTCGCCGCCTGCTCATAAGCATAGGCCGCGCGGAGAATGATTGCCTCATTCCATGCCGGCCCGGCTAACTGAAGTCCGACAGGCAGCCCTTCTTGCGAGAAACCACAAGGCACTGAAATGGCCGGCAGGCCAGTCAGGTCGAAGACGCGCAGGCACCTCGTTAAGACCGGCAGAAGCAATCTCTCTTGGCCGTCCAGGAGGACGCTTTTTTGCCCCATCTTCGTCGCAGCGATCGGACAGGTTGGGGTGGCAATGACGTCTGCCTTCTCGAAAGTGTCTTCGAGATTTCTCCGGACAATCGCGCCCAGCCGCCGCGCCTTGGTGTAATCCATGCCAGTAACCTTGAACGCGCCCTCCATTCGTTCGCGAACCGGGGCGCTGATATCTTGCGGACGAGTCCGCAACGCTTTTTCGTAGACGGTTAAGGCTTCGGTGGCCGTGATCAGCTCTGCGGGATCCCACCCCTCCGCGATTCGAGGTATGGACATTTCCACGACTTCTGCTTTCAGTTCCCGAAACGTCCCGAGGGCTGCCTCGAAAGCAGCCTTTACGTCAGGTTCGGTTTGGGCCAATGCCCATGCCGGATCCACGGCAATTCGCAATCCACGCACCCCTTGGCGGATGCCCGCTGTGAAATCCGGCGCCGGGCGGTTTGCGCAGGCCGGATCACGCGGATCATAGCCGGACATCACCCCGAGCATCAGCGCTGCGTCCATGACAGTCCGGGTCAAAGGCCCCGCATGGTCTTGCGACCAGGAGACGGGTAAAAGGCCACGGCAACAGACGCGGCCATAGGTGGGCTTGATTCCTACCACGCCGCACAGGGCCGAAGGGATGCGTATCGAGCCCCCTGTATCGGAGCCGGTCGCGGCGGCGCACAGACCGGCTGCCACTCCCGCGCCGGAACCTGCGCTCGATCCGCCCGTGATGTGGTCCGTCATCCAGGGATTGTGCACCGGGCCGAAGGCAGACTCCTCGCCTGTAGCGCCCAAAGCCAGTTCGTTCATGTTGGTCTTGCCGATGATGATGGCTCCGGCCTTTTTCAGGCGCGCCACGCTCGGCGCATCTTCCTTGGCGATGTTCCCGATGAAGAGCTTCGATGCCCCGGTGGTTGGCACGCCGCGCAGGTCGTACAAATCTTTGAGGGCTATGGGAAGGCCGTGAAGCGGGCCTTTGTAATCACCCGCGAGGATTTCCCGCTCCGAGCGCCGGGCATCGGCCCGGGATTGCTCCGCCAGGATTAATATAAAGGCGTTAAGCGGCTTACCGGCGCCTTGTATCCGCTCCAGATAGGCGTTCACTAACGTGACCGGGGAAATTTCCTTGCTTCTAAGCCTCTTACTGAGATCTTCGATGCTGAGCGCATACAGTTCCGTATTCGAGGACCCTGCTTGCGGCTGGCGAACGCTCGCCGCTGCACGCGCCCTTCCCAGTTCGCCTGCGACCGCCGCCAATGCCGGGCCGAACACAGCCCCCGCACCGAGTAAAGGAATGGCCTTTAGCGCACGCCGCCTTGGCCACATCGTGGATCCGGCGCAAGAAGCGCTGGTCCCTTCGTCACCGCTGTTAGTCTTGTGATCTATCCGGTCGTTGTTCATGAACGCCTCCGCAGTCCAAGTTTGCGATTTGAACTCTAGTTTGCGGTAAGATCATAGTTCGACTGGCCCGCCGGTTCAAGGCGAGCGGCACAGATGCGGCGATTGTTGCGATGTCTGCAACCCTGGGCGATACCCGGAAAAACAAACCACCAAGACGCCCCTCTCAATAGGACACAAAGACCGCATTCTTATCAACCCGCCGTAAGACCTTGTCCCTTTGTGTCTTCGTGGTGAATTTGTACATCTACTTCGGCTCAACTCTTCAGGTCTCTTCGAAGGCTTGACATCATCCGTCGATCCGAGTAGATTTCGCTATTCTCAATTTGATTCTGCATGTTGGTATTTTGGAGGCGCGATGAGACACTTTCTAGTTCATGACAGCCGGGACAATGTGGGCGTCGCGGTGATTGACATCCCGGCAGGCGAAGCCGCGCAAGGAGCAACGCTGGATCAGCAGGCGACGCTGACGGTTACGGCGCGAGAAGCGATCCCACTCGGTCACAAGATCGCGCTTCGAGACTTCCGCCCAGGCGATACAGTGATTAAGTATGGCGAGGACATCGGAAAAGTTGTCGCCGAGATCCACGCGGGCCAGCACGTTCATGTACATAATCTTAAAACCAAGAGGTGGTAACAGTGCAAGTTCCCCATTTCAAAGGCTACCGGCGCAAGAACGGGCGCGTCGGGATTCGAAGCCACGTCATTGTGCTGCCGGTCGATGACATCTCCAACGCAGCGGCAGCGGCCGTGGCCAAGGTGATTCCAGCGGCCCTCGCGCTTCCTCACGCCTACGGGCGGCTCCAATTTGGCGAAGACCTGGAATTGTTTTTCCGGACGCTGATTGGAACTGGCTCCAACCCGAACGTGGCCGCAGCCGTCGTGATCGGCATCGAGCCAGGCTGGACCGACCGGATCGTACAAGGAATCGCTTCGACCGGCAAACCCGTGGCGGGGTTTTCGATCGAGCGTCACGGCGACCTGCAAACGATCGCAGACGCTGCCCGCAAGACGAAAGAATATGTCCAGTGGGCTTCCGGGCTTGAACGGGAAGAATGTTCCTTCGACGAGTTATATGTTTCGGTCAAATGCGGAGAATCTGACACCACCACCGGGCTTGCTTCCTGCCCCACCGTGGGCGCCGTCGTGGATCGCCTGGTTGAGTGGGGAGCCACATCGTCTTTTGGGGAAACTTCGGAACTGACAGGAGGCGAGCACGTGGTTAAGCGCAAGGCGGCAACCCCGGAGGTCGCCGAGGAGTTCATGCGCGTCTGGCAGGAATACAGCGACATGATTTTCCAAAACAAAACCGATGACCTGTCTGAGTCCCAGCCGACGAAGGGCAATATTCGCGGCGGCCTTACGACCATTGAAGAGAAGGCGTTCGGCAATATTGAGAAACTCGGCAAAAAAACCAAGTTTGCGGGAGTTTTGAAGCCGGCGGAAGCGCCGGGCGGCAAGGGTCTTTGGTTCATGGACACCTCTTCGGCGGCGGCTGAAGCTTTGACGTTGTGGGCCGCCTCGGGCGCGGTGCTTCATCTCTTTCCGACTGGGCAGGGCAACATTGTGGGCAATCCGATCATGCCCGTGATCAAGCTGTCAGGTAACCCGCTAACCTGCTCGACCATGAGCGAACACATCGACCTCGATGTGTCAAAAATTCTGGCGGGCGACCTTACGATCAGCGCCGCAGGGACGCAGCTCCTGGACCTTATGGTGCGCACCTGCAACGGGCGGTTGACGGCTGCCGAATCGCTTGGCCATCGTGAGTTCGTTCTGACCAAACTTTATCGAAGCGCGTAGAGATCCGTCTTATACCGGAATATGGCCGCCCCGCGACCGGCCCGCCACGCCAAGCGAGTTGCTTATTGAGAATTGCACATTATGGTGACGGCTAATTGTAGCGGCGCTCTCTGAGCGCCGAAAAAACCGCGGCCAGAGGCCGCCGCTACAGTAAAGGTCGTCACCACTTAATTGACCCCTCAGTAATTTGTAACCCTCAGCAAGAGGCAGGCCTACGGCGGCGAGATGCCACATCAGCCAGGCATAACAACTCCCACGGCAGAGACAGCACGAACAAAAACGCGCGGCCCATCATGGATTGCGCCGCGGATGGCGGCGCTGGCGGTCATCTACTTCGTGATCGTCTACGCCGTTCCCCGCCCAGAAGCAATTAGACCGGAAGGATGGCGGCTCCTCGGCCTATTTGCAGCGACGGTGGCGGGCTTGGCTCTGGAACCCCTTCCCGGCGGCGCGCTGGTATTTATCGCCGTAGTGCTCTCCTCGGCGATTTGCGGCCTAACCCTCCGCCAGTCGCTCTCAGGCTACGCGGACCCCACAGTCTGGCTGCTGCTTGCGGCGTTTTTCATTGCGCGTAGCTTGATCCATACGGGCCTGGCGCGCCGCATTGGGCTCTTTTTCGTCAGGCTATTTGGAAAGAGTTCGATCGGAATCTATTACGCACTCTCGATGTCAGAGATGACGCTCGCCACCGTCATCCCTTCGAACGGTGCGCGTTCGGGCGGAGTGATCATGCCCATCGCGCGTTCGATTGCCGAGGTCTATGGGTCAGAACCCGGCCCGACCGCGGCGCTCCTGGGATCATTTCTGATGACAGCCGTCTACCAAAGCGATTGCGTTGCAGCCGCGATGTTCTATACCGGACAGGCAGGCAATCCGTTGGCCGCGAAGCTGGCGCCTGCCAGCATGGGGCACATAGTGACTTGGTCGAGCTGGTTTGCAGCAGGAATTGTGCCGGGACTCTGTTCGCTTGCGGTGATTCCCTGGGTGGTGCTATGGCTCAATCCCCCTACGATCAGGAAGACCCCGGAAGCCCACGCCTTTGCCTCCCGTGAGCTCGAAGCCATGGGCCCGATGAGCCGCCGCGAATGGATTCTTGCCGTTGTGTTTGCGTCGGTGTGCGGCCTATGGGTCACCTCCGGTTGGACCCACCTCAACATCACCTGGACGGCCTTGTGCGGCGGGGCTGCGCTGATTCTGACCGGCGTTTTGTCTTGGGAGGAAATCAAGGGCGACAAGGCGGCGTGGGACCTGTTCATCTGGTTTGGCGGTCTCGTCATGTTAGGGAAGGCTCTGAATGACGCGAAGGTGACTACTGAATTCGCCAGGATCGTCGCAGGCGCATTCGGCGGGACGGGATGGGTGTGGCTGCTTGCGGCCGCGCTACTCATCTATTTTTACGCACACTACGCGTTCGCCAGCATCACTGCTCACCTGCTGGCCATGTATCCGCCGTTTTTGGTGGTCTTGCTCGCAAAAGGAGCGCCGCCCGGCCTTGTGATCTTTTCCTTCGCCTGTTTTGCAAATCTCTCTGCCGGGCTGACGCACTACGGCACAACGCCCGCGCCCATGTATTTCGCCCAGGGCTATGTTTCCTTAAGGAAATGGTGGACCGTGGGACTTGTGGTGTCGTTCGTAAATCTGGCGATCTGGAGCGTAATCGGATTTAGCTGGTGGAAGCTGATCGGAATATGGTGACCGCAACCCTCAAGCCTTCAAAATGCCGACCTGAAGGTCGGCGCTACGGCAAACTGAGACACTACCATAGGGCGAAAGCGCTTCAGCCCGGCCGCAACCGTTGATATACTGAGGCGCGATTCCCGCTTCGAGAGCCTCCATGTCCAGCAGCCCGCCACGCCTGATCGTTCGTGACGCACAGGGAAATACCCGCGAGATCAAGGTTGCCGGAACCCCATTTACCATAGGCCGCCAGGCGGATAGCGACCTCGTGCTACTGGATAATCGTGTCTCCCGCCGCCATGCGCAGATTCTGCGCGACACCGGATCATACATTCTTGAGGATACAAGCAGCCGGCACGGAACCTACGTGAACGGCCAGCGGGTGGAACGTTGGCGGCTGAAGAGCGGCGACCGCATCAGCCTGGGAGCCAGCGATTCCTACCGGCTGACCTTCGTGAGCGATGAAGCAGAACTCAACCAACTGCTCAAAAAAATCGAAAAAGCGCCGGAAAGTTCCACGCCGCGATTGCAGCATCTGAACCTGCTGCTTGAAATCGCCCAGATGCTGCAACGGGCCGCGGCGCTCGAGGAGATTCTCACCGCCGTGGTGGACTCGGCTCTGCAGCTTTCCGGCGCGGAGCGCGGCATTCTCTTCCTCGTCGATGAGCACGGCGAGCCGCAACTCCGTCTGGTCCGGCCACGTCCGGAGTCCGGACAAACGGGTGACCCCGATTACTCTGAGGACGTTGTCCGCCGCGTGATGCGCACGCGCCGTGGCGAGGTGCTGATGGAGGGAGCGGGCGGCGGCAGCGCCTACGAGACGGTAATGCTCTCCTCCGATGCGCGGGGCGTGGTAGCAATCCCTCTACAAAAACTTCCGGTGGCCGAGGCCGGAGGAGAAACCCTTCTGCGATCCGACCCGGAGCTGCTGGGCGTGCTCTATCTCGAAAGCCGTTCGCGCTCCGCCGCCCTGACTCATCTGGACCGCCAGGCTCTCGACACTTTGGCGATCGAGGGCGCCATGATCATCGAAAACGCCCGGCTGCTGCGGGCGGCGCGCGAACAGGAGCGCAGCCGGCACGAGATGGCGGTGGCCCAAAGCATCCAGCAAAGCCTGCTTCCCCGCGCGCTTCCGCAGGCGGCGCACTTCCGCCTGCACGCCGTCACCATTCCCTGCCGGACCATCGGAGGCGACTATTACGACGTCATTCCACTGCCGCATGGCCGCCTGGGATTGAATGTGGCGGATGTTTCCGGCAAGGGCTTACCCGCGGCCATGCTGGCCATGACACTGCAGGGCGCGTTTTCCGCCCTTGCTGCCGCTGACCCCGGTCTTGAAGATCTCTTCCAGCAAATCAACCGGTTCCTGTGCGAACGGACCCCGCCCGAAATGTACGCCACGCTGTTCTACGGCGTGCTGGACGCATCCGGCGGATTTGAGTTTGTAAGCGCCGGACACGTCCCGCCACTATGCGTCCATACCGGTGGATATGTGGAAGTACTGGATGCTCCGGGTTTCCCGCTCGGCATGTTGGAACGGGCCACGTTCCAGGTCTCAAAGCGGCAACTCGATCCGGGCGACCAGATTCTGGTCTTCTCGGATGGAGTTACCGAAGCCCAGAACGACGCGTCCGAGATGCTGGGCGACGAACGGCTACTCGAGATCGTTCAAGCCTGCGCCTCGAACCGGGTGCAGCCCGAGGAGCTTTGCACTCGTCTGGTGACCGCCGTGGAGACTTTTGTTGGATCGGCGCCACAAGCGGATGACGTTACGGTGGCGGTTTTGCGGTACGCGCCCGCCGCGACTTGAGGTGGATTTACAGGGCGCAACGGCTCGGGCGGGCGCGGCGGCAGTTTATGGTCTTGATAATAATTAATACCCGTTCTGCTACTTGACGAATGGATTCAACTTGGCATAATGAGGCGAAGCTTCGGCTTTACCCTCAACTTGTAGATACAAGCGCCGGGCTTTATGCCCGGCATTGCCGATCTGAAGGCGTTACAGGTAAACGCATTTTCCGGAAGCAACACTAACGCAAGCCCTGCGCTGGGTTTCTAGAAGCCGGAGCGGAGGCAGCCAAGGTGGGGGCAACAGCAAGCTCAGCACATATGCCCTGGGACACATTGTCATTTTCTTGCAAGGCGCCCCCAAAGGAGGGGGAACGTATGAAGTTACGACGTGGCGTTCTCGTATTTCTGTCGATTCTTGCGTTTGCGATCAGCGGCGCGGTCAATAGCGCTTTGGGCTCCGACATGCACATTATTTTCGACCCGCCCTCGCCGTCCCCTACGATTACCACCTATTTGCTGCTGCAGGATAACGCTCCTCTCACCGTCAGTTGGACCACATGCAATCAGTCCGGATTCCCGAATAAGGCTGGCTACACCGCCTGCCTCGGGTTCACGAATTTGACGGGCGGCCCTATAAACACCCTGGCGTTGGAATTTACCGTTCCGATTCCGCCGAACCCGCTCGTGGGTCAGACCCTCGATTGCACAACTACGGGCTTAAATCTTACTGACAATACTTGCCCGTCTGGAGCGCTCCGAGCAGGGGAGACAGCAGACCTCGCGTTTTTTGGCGGCGAACCTGTACCCAATATGAACGTCTTCTTCATAGGGGAGACTGGGGTCGATCTTGCTGATCTTCCCCCGTTCACAGTCACGCCAAACCCCACGCCAGAACCGGGCGCATGGCTACTGTTCACCACCGGGCTCGCGATCATGGGACTTTGGGGTTTCCGCCGCTGGAATCTGGATTCTGCCATCTAAAGCGGCTTTAATGCGCGCCGTGGCTGAACTGCTCCACGAGTTGTTTGAACGCGGCGCTCGATTGTAGGGTGGCTAGATTAGGGTCGTCAATCGCCTGCTGGGTCGCGAAGCCTTTCTGGAAGGCGTCGCGCAGGCCCTGGAGCGCATCGCGCGACTTACCCGCGAGCGTCTGAACCACCGCCTCTCCGTAAATGTAATCCGGGTCGGCGGGGTCAATAGAGCGGGCGTTGCGAATGAACTGAAGCGCCTGATCGTATTGGCCTTCGCTGGCGTAATAAAGCGCCAAGTCCGCCATAGTGGGCGCGTCGCGGGGATTTACCTGAAGTTGCTTGTAGGACATAGCGATGGCCTGATCGAACGTCTTGTGCGCTTGCTCGTTCCGCCCTGCGAAGCGATACGCTTGCGCCAGGTTTCCCACTAACGCCTCCTGCTGCGGACTCAGTTCCACCGCTTTTCCCAACGTCTTGATTGCGTCGTCGTAGCGCTTGAGATAAAAGTAGGCCGTGCCCAAATTGGAGTAGTGGGCGTAAGTCGGACTGAGCTGCAGGGCCTTTTGCAGCACCGGAACAGCTTGGGCGTATTGCCCTTCCTGCAGGTAAACTCCGCCTACATTCTCATAGCCTGCGGCGGCGTCTGGCTTGAGCTGAATCACGCGGTTAAAAGCGCGCCGCGCCTGGCCGTAATCACCAGCAGCATCGTACGCCTTGCCGAGGGCGTCGGCGTTGGCCCAGTAGTACGGATCAATCTGAACCGCTTTCTTGAAGGCCGCGACGGCCTGCTGCGCTTTGCCGCTGGCTTCGTAGGCCGCACCCAGCCGGCGATAGCCTTCGTCGGAATTCGGCGCGAGTTGAATGGCCCGCTTCAACACGCCAATGGCCTCAGAATACCTGCCCGTCGCCCGGTAAACGTCCCCGAGTGCGAGATAAACCTGCGGTTCGTTGCTGTTAAGCTGTTGGGCTTGCTGAGCGGCGCTCATGGCCTTCTCCATCCAGAAGCGGTCCTTTTTCTCCTGGTACATCCGGAGGGTTGCGTCGGCTAGCCCAGCGTATGCGAGCGCAAAACCGGGGTCTTGCGTCAGGGCGTTCTGGAAGAGGTCAACCGCCGCCTGCGCCGTCTTTTCATCCGGAAGGCCGCGCATCGCATCGCGCCCCTTCAGGTACATATCGTAGGCGGCGACGTTTTCCGTTGGGTGCGCGGCAGCCTGAGCCATTTCCTGGTTGCCCGGATGAAGCTGAAGGGCGTCAACCAACTTGGTTGAAATCCGATCCTCTATGGTCAGCAAGTCCCCGGTCACGCCGGTGAACTCCTGCGTCCAAAGCAGCCGCCCCTGGCCAACGTCCACCAGCCGCACGACGATGGCGACGTGGCCGCCCGCCCCTTGCAACGTGCCCTCGACCGCAAGATTCGCGCCCAGCTCCTTTGCGACCTTGGAAAGCGAGCCTTGCTTTGCGCCTTGCCCCGCGGCGTCCGGGGACGCAACGTGGAGACCGCGAATGTTGAAAAGCTTGGCTGCAAGCGCCTCATTCAGTCCTTCCGCGACATAGCCGAGGCTGGATTGATTCCCCAATACTCGAAACGGCAGCAGCGCCAAATACTTTCCCTGGGCGAGGGAAGGAACTCCAGCTACGGTCGGCTGGTTGCGAACCGCCAGGGCAGGGTGGGTTAGCCTGCGGACGGTAAAAAAGGTGACGCCGGTTATTACCAGCAGCACAATCGCGGCGGCGGCCAACCGCGCGCCCTTACTTTCGGGCGCAGGAACCGAGATCTGAAGCGACCGGAAGGATCGCGGAGCTTGCCCGGCATCGAGATCGCGCAGAACCTCGCTCGCGCTGGCGTAGCGGCGTGCAGGATCCACTTCCAGGCACCGGAGGATGATGCGCGAAAGGTATTCGGGAACATCCGGATTCAAAGCTCTCGGATTCTTAACTTTTTGCGTGATCCGCTGCAGCATCAACTGCGGAACCGAGCCACCGCTGAAGGGGATGCCACCCGTCACCATCTCATAAAGCATCAAACCGAGCGCGTAAAGGTCGCTGCGGTGGTCCGCAGGCTGGCCTTGAGCCTGCTCCGGCGACATATAGCGCGGCGTCCCCAAAACTTCGCCGGTCTGAGTCATCATGCCGGAAGCGCTTTCAAGCGACTTGGCAAGACCGAAGTCGGAAACATAGGCGTTTCCCTCGCCGTCGATCAAGACGTTTTGCGGCTTCAGGTCGCGGTGGATCACCCCTTCAGCGTGCGCCGCCCCCAACGCGGAACAGAGTTGCCGGGCAATCGCCACCGACTGGTCCACACTCAGGCGGCCGGTCCGCCGGATGAGGCGATGCAGGTCTTCGCCCTCCACATACGCCATGGAGATGAATTTGACCCCTCCCACTTCGCCCAGGTCGTGGATGCGCAGAATATGCTTGTGCGAAATTTTGCTCGCAAGCAGCAGTTCCTGCTTGAACCGGCGCATCGCTTCCAGGTCCATCGTCAGTTCGGGGCGCACCAGCTTTAGCGCCACCTCACGATCCAGCTCGCGATCGTACGCCTTGTAGACCAGCCCCATTCCGCCTTTACCGAGCAGAGATTCTATGCGGTAGCGCGGACCAAAATCTGCGCCCGGCGCGAGCGCCGCTGAAAAGGCGGGCGATGCGATTGAGGGATCAAGACCGGAAGGATTCTGGCTGAATGAAGACGGAGGGGTAACTACACCAATCGTCTCACCCGCCTCTTGGCGCAGCGGAGACTGAGCGCCGCCCCCAGCCTGTGCCCCGATGATAGTTTCCGCTTCGCTGAACTCCGCGAACAGTCTGCCACATTGGGTGCAACTCAAGCTGTTATTCGCGCTTTCGGCCTTGCAGTAAGGACACTTCATGCGAGAGCAGCGCCGCCGCCGCTAAATCCGGATGGCGCTATTATCGGGCAGTAGAAAGTCCACTGCAAGATAAACCGGCTCCAGCACTGTGGCAGATGAAGGGAAACCGGCGCGCAGGCCGGATGTGCGGCGCGGTTACAACGCCAGCTTGCGCAGGCGCAACGCGTTGCTGATGACCGATACGGAGCTGAAAGTCATGGCCGCGCTCGCAATCACGGGGCTGAGGAGCAGCCCGAAGAAGGGATAAAGAACGCCCGCTGCAAGAGGGATGCCGAGCGAGTTATAGATAAACGCGAAGAAGAGGTTCTGCCGGATGTTGCGCATGGTGGCGCGGCTCAGCCGCCGCGCCCGCACGATGCCCTGCAAGTCGCCTTTCACGAGAGTAATTCCGGCGCTTTCGATGGCCACGTCGGCGCCCGTTCCCATGGCGATGCCCACCTGCGCCAGCGCCAGCGCGGGAGCGTCATTGATGCCGTCGCCCGCCATAGCCACGATTCTGCCTTGCGCTTGCAGCCTCTTCACCACCTCGCCCTTCTGCTCCGGCAGCACTTCGGCTTCAACCTCGTCAATACCCAGGCGGCGCGCCACGGCTTCGGCGGTGCGCCGGTGATCGCCGGTCAGCATCACCACGCGCAGGCCTTCGCGCTGCAACAGCCGAATGGCTTCCGGGGTGGAGTCTTTGATAGGATCGGCGACGCCGAACAGGCCCGTCGCCCGCCCGTCCACAGCCAGAAACATAATCGTCTGCCCCTCGCCTCGCAGCGCTTCAGCCCTGCCAAGAAGGTCTTCCGGATCAATTTTCATTTCGTTCAGCATCGCGACGTTGCCCAGGGCGCACTCGCGGCCCTCCACCCTCCCCATCACGCCTTTTCCGGCCACGGCCCGGAAATCCGCTGGCTCGGAAATCGGAAGGCCCCGCTCCCGCGCCGCCGAGGTGATCGCAGCGGCTAGCGGGTGCTCGCTCAAAACCTCAAGGCTTGCGGCGAGGCGGAGCAGATCCGAATCCTTCCAACCGGGAGTAGCCACGACAGAAACAAGTCGAGGCTTGCCCTGGGTCAGCGTGCCGGTTTTGTCCACCACGACCGTGTCAACTTTTTCGAGCGTTTCGAGCGCCTCCGCATTCTTCACGAGCACGCCCGCGCGCGCCCCGCGGCCGGTACCCACCATGATCGCCATGGGGGTAGCGAGTCCCAGGGCGCAGGGGCAAGCGATGATCAGCACAGCGACAGCATTAACCAGCGCATGAGCCAGGCGCGGTTGCGGTCCCACGAATTCCCAGATGATAAACGTCACCACCGCCACACCTACCACCGCCGGCACGAAATATGCGGCGACCACATCCGCCAGTCGCTGGATGGGAGCTCGGCTGCGCTGAGCCTGGGCTACCATGCGCACGATCTGCGCGAGCAGCGTGTCGCTGCCCACGCGCTCTGCTCGCATAATCAGACCGCCCGTGCCGTTGATTGTCCCTCCGGTCACACGGCTGCCGGGCGGCTTCTCGACAGGAATGGATTCGCCGGTCACCATGGATTCATCCACCGAACTTGCCCCGTCCAGCACCGTGCCATCCACGGGGATTTTTTCGCCGGGGCGCACCCGCAACCGGTCGCCGATTTTCACCCGCTCTAGTGGAATTTGCTCTTCCGTTCCGCCGTCCTTCAGCAACGTGGCCGTCTTCGGGGCGAGCCCCAGCAGCGCCTTGATGGCGCTTGAGGTGCGGCTGCGCGCGCGCAACTCCAACACTTGTCCCAGCAAGACCAACGTAACGATGGCCGACGACGCCTCGAAGTAAACCGGCACGCCGCCCTGCCCGGTCCGAAATGTGGCAGGGAAAATCCCAGGCGCGATTGCGGCAATGCAACTGTAGAAATAGGCAACGCCGGTGCCGAGCGCGATCAGCGTAAACATATTCAGGCTGCGGTTCACGATGGACGCCCAGCCGCGCTCGAAAAACGGCCACCCTCCCCATAACACGACTGGAGTGGCGAGGGCCAGTTGCATCCACTCTGCGTTCCGCCCGCTCAGGGCATTGCGCAGCAATCCGGGAGGCAGCACATCTGCCATGCCGAGCGCAATCACCGGCAGGGTCAGCACAAGGCTCACCCAGAAGCGCCGTCGCATCAGGGCGAGTTCCGGATTCTCAGGCTCTTCGAGCGTCACCGTGCGCGGCTCAAGCGCCATGCCGCAGATCGGGCACGAACCTGGCTCCGGGCGGACGATTTCAGGATGCATCGGACAAACGTATTCAGTTCTGATGGCCGGTGCTGCCGCCACCTCCGGTTCCAGCGCCATGCCGCACTTCGGACACGGCCCAGGAGCGGGCTCGTGCACTTCCGGGTCCATCGGGCAGACATAGGAACCGGCCACCGGCGTTTCTACCGCCGCTGGCGCAGGACTGAGATACCGGGAGGGGTCAGCCTGAAATCTCTCTCCGCACCCCGGATTGCAGAAGTAGTACGTTTGGCCGTCATACTCGAACCGCGCAGCCGCCCGCTGCGGGTCAATCTTCATTCCGCAAACAGGATCAATCACCGTAAGTACAGGACTCGCCGCTTCCGAAGCCGAGGGAAAATTTGAGGATTGCTTGACCGGCTCACTCATAAATCACCTGTAACCATTGGATGCACAAGAAGTCAGTGCGATTGTCAACGATCCCTCCGCAACAATATCACTCTCGGCCGGGCGTCGCTAACCACTCGGAAATTCCTTGGGCTGCTTCGCGCCTTGGTACCGCTCGTAATTTTGGTCTATGTGGCTCAGACCATAGAGTGTTGCTGGATTTTTATCCTCTCGCGGAACGGGCGAACGTTTGCCCACAAAATGCCGCCTGCCTCCTGACTTTGGGCGGCCATGGCGCGCAGCCCACAGCCGCTGCTTTATGGCGCTCGCGATCACAACACGAATCATACACGCAGTGTTCAACTAGATGTCGCACTTGCGCAACAGATGCGAGGATAAGATGATTCGGAAGCCTGAAAAAGAGTTTTCTCAAGAAGCGGCAAGATTCAGCCGATTTAACTTACGGGATGGCTGAAGCTAAGCGCCCACAGGTAGGAAGGTTCTGCGGGGGTGACTCGCACCACCTCAGCGCGGAATGTTCTAACCAGTTTTGGCCGGCTGGAAAGCTTCGGCAAAGGCGCCGCTGGAATTTCCAGCGTGACGGAGCTTTCAGGGGACAGATAACGGCGCATTGCCAAAAGCGCGCCGCTGTTACTGATGTTCAGGGTTGTGGTGAATTCCAGGAATTCCTTGCCTTGATCATCCACTCCCCGCGCGAAGATGGGAATTGCAAGGGGTATGCGTTCTGAGCGGCGGCGTTCTTTGCGTCGCCTTTTGGGTTCCACGTGAGCTCCTTGCCCGATGACATGAAAAGAGGCCCGCACCGCCGTCGAGTAACTCCAGTGATTGACTATAGCTTACCGCTGGGTTTATACTCGCAAGTAAAGGGCCAAATAACTCCATGAAGACTCTTGTCAAAATGTGGGCAACTTGCAGTGTTCTCACTAACTTGACGTTCCTCGCGCGCACGGCAGCAGCCCTGAACCCCGTGAAACTGGCTGGGGCTGGGCAAACCTTTTCTCACTGAGGGAAGGAAATTTCCTTTTTGATGCCATGTACTTGGCGCACGCAGGAAGCAGACGAAAGAGCAATCGAGGCAGAGGGACAAGCCAGTTGAAGGCTCCGTCCGCCGGGTTTCTTAAGTCTGGAAGGTCTTTTGTAGATACTCTGAAGAGGAGTTCATAGAGCAATGGCCACCACTCGTCAAGACACCTTTTCTGCTGCAATTGGGTCAGGAATTGAGTTGAACGTTACTCAGACTCCGGGAACCGGGGCTAATCCGGATCTTGCGTTGTGCGCAGAGACGCCGCCTTCCGGGTACATGGAGTTGCTTGAGGCCTACCAGCGACTGCAGGAGGAGAACCGCCGCCGCACGGTGGCGCTGGGAACGGCCGCCCATCAGTTGAAGACGCCGCTCGCCATCATCTCGGGTTACATCGAGCTGCTCCTCACCAAGAAACCCGGGCGCCTCAACGAACGCCAGAACCAGATCCTCCAGGAATCCCAGTACAATTGCACCCGGCTGCGCCAATACATCGAGGATTTCCTCAGCTATAGCGCGCTCGAAACGGGAAAACTCACGCTGAAGTACGCACTGGGCGATTTGAATGCCTGCTTGTCCGAGCTATATACGTATTGGCTTTCCTCGTTCCAGAAGAAGGGTGTAGCGCTTTATCCACCCATGCAGAAGAAGATGACGCACTTCCCGTTTGACTACGATAAGGTGCAGCACGTAGTCTCGAACCTGCTTGAGAACTCCCTCAAGTTTACGCCCCCAGGGGGAACGGTGTGGCTGACCGCGGAGCCTTACATTTGGGAGCGCCGCAGCCGCGAGGAACAGAGTGTTCCCCACGACCGGCGCAAACAGGCGTTGACGGCTTCAAACTCGGTTCGAGTGGCGGTATCGGATACGGGTCCGGGGATCGCCCCAGAGTATCACCAGGAAATATTCGATGATTTCGTAAAGTTGCCCCAGCAAGGAGACCCGGCGGGTGGAATGGGATTGGGTTTGGCGATTGCCAAGCGTCTGGTCGCCGCGCATAATGGCAAGATATGGGTGGAGAGCGAACTGGGATCGGGCAGCACGTTCTGCTTCTTGCTGCCCTCGAACCCGCTCTGACATGATGATCCTAGGGCGCGTTGCCCGGTCTTCAGGAATCTTTGACCAAGCTGGCCGTGGCGTTTGGCATATCGGGTATAACATATTGGGCGCTGTCCTGATGAGTCTGTGTGAACACTGCGGCTGGTGCGGCGGTCTGCGACCGCCGGCCTTTATTTTTCAATAGCCTCGGCGCTCATAGAGCGCCGCACCAACTCAAAAACGGCAGTTTTCACACAGACTCTGATGGCTAGCGTAATCCTTGCATACGGAGCGTTCTTTTGAGCGATAAACCGGCTCACATTCTGGTGGTGGATGACGAGCCCAGCATGTTGCGCTATTTGCAAACGCTGCTCGAGGTGGATTCATATGACGTGACCGCCGTACAAAGCGGCATCGAGGCGGTGAAGCGGTTGCAGAACGGCCACGCACCGGACCTCGTGCTGCTCGATCTCCTGATGCCGGGGCTCGACGGCCTGCAAACACTCGAGCAAATGCGGCAAGCGCGCCCGAACCTGAGAGTGGTGATGCTTTCCTGTGTCACCGACACGCGCAAAGTTGCGCAGGCAATCAAGCTGGGAGCGCAGGATTACCTGACCAAGCCGTTCCAGAAGGCGGAGCTCGATGCGGTGCTGAATCATTGTCTCGGCGACCGCATGGGACCAGGTGGCGCAGAGGACGCCGTCGGTGAAGTGGAAGAGCTGAGCGACGATCAGTTTTTCGTAGCAGCCAGCCCGGCGATGCGCAAGATTCGCGCCCAAGTGGCGCAAGTGGCCGGCGTGGACGTTCCAGTCCTGATGCTTGGCGAAAGCGGCACCGGCAAGGAAGTGGTCGCACGCCTCATCCACAAGCTGTCGCCGCGGTCAGACCGCACGCTATTGAAGGTGAACTGCGCGGCGCTGCCTGCGGATTTGCTGGAAAGCGAGTTGTTCGGTTATGAGCCGGGAGCCTTCACCGGCGCCACGCGCTCGAAACCGGGCAAGTTTGAGTTGTGCGACAAGGGTACTATCCTGCTCGATGAAATCGGCGAAATGGCGCCCGCGCTGCAGGCCAAACTGCTTCACGTTTTGCAGGATCAACAGTTCTCGCGCCTGGGCAGCCGTTCCATGGTTAAGGTGGATGTCCGCATCCTCGCGGCGACCAACATCAACATTGACGAGGCAATCTCTTCCAAGAAGTTTCGCGAGGACCTCTATTACCGCCTGAACGCCTTCACCATCGTTTTGCCGCCGCTGCGCGAGCGCAAGGAAGAAATCCCCTTGCTGCTCCGCCATTTCATTGGGCTGTTCGCCACAAGGTACGCTAGAGCGCCACTCCCCGTTTCACCGGCGCTCGTGGAAACGTGCCTGAATTATCGATGGCCCGGCAATTTGCGCGAGCTGGAAAACTTCGTCAAGCGCTATCTGATTTTGGGCGATGAGGCCCTGGTTCTGAGCGAGTTGGAAGCGAAGAGGGAAGGACGGCCGTCTTTTGACGAAACCGCTCCGGAACCTGAAACTCCCAAGGACCATGAGAAGTCTTCGGACCTCAAGTCTCTTGTTCGCAGCAGCAAGGACGAAGTCGAGTGCGAAGCGATATCCCGCACGCTGAAACAGACCAAGTGGAACCGCAAGGAAGCCGCCCGCTTGCTGAACATCAGCTACAAGGCCCTTCTATACAAAATCCGCCAATATAACTTGGACCGCAGCTAAGTGCTGCTGTTTGGAATTACGGCGCCGTATTCTTTGTGCCAGTAACCCCTCACCCGTCCCGCGACGCGGTCCGCCCTCTCCCTGCGGGAGAGGGTGGCGCGGAGCGCCGGGTGAGGGGAAATACGTAACCGTAATTCCGAACAGCAGCAGCTAAGGTCGCAAACGCCGGTTTGAAAACGCCCGTTCCCCTCGCACCTTGCCTCTTCACTTGTTTGTTGATGCTCCCGTCACCTTCTTTATTCACACCTTTCTCCGTAGCGCAAGCAGCGCCCTATGTCGAAAAGTCTTAGCTATTTCGCATGCAATATCCATAAAGTAAAAACGACACAGTATGGGAAAAATTTTCCGGCTGCGCAGATTGATAGCAGGCAGATTTGGCAGATACAGCCAGCGGGCAACAGAAGCTAGGCGCTGCGTAACCAACTTTTCCTGCAATAGGTTAGCTCTCAAGTTGGTTCAATTTCATGCTCTGGTTGGATACGCGAATCTTATGGCGCAGCAATTGCTCCAGTGGTTGGGGCTTGGCAGCCCTTTTGGCTAAACTTGCGCAGGTTTTGCGTCAAGCTCCGCGAAACTTTCTTGAGTTGTGGGCTTGTCCATTGAGTGCGATTTGCGGATTCAAGGGGCTGGAAACAAGCTGATGACGCCACCGGCGGACATGATGGGAAACGAGGAGACCTGGGCAAGCACTACCGCAACGCCTTCAGTCGCTATGTCTAAATTGGTGAGTTGGCATGAAGTCGCGAAAGAATTCGCCGGGCTTGTGTTTACTAGCGACGAACCGGTCACATGCCGCCACCAGGAATGAATTACGAGCCGTTTGACTAATGTGTGCGTTGTTGAACACCTACGTGTCTAATTTTGACCAGACGGCTCAAGTCTGACCTGTTAACTTCTTTAAGGAGCCTGATTCTCTGGAGCGTGCATCGACAGCTACCTAGAATTCAAAAATGGGAATCACGCAGGAAAGTAACGAAATCGATCAAGAAAGATGACGGTAAAGCATTTTGCCGCAAGCGGGCAACGAAAGCGAAGAGACGGTTTTTCCACTTAGCTGAACGGATTTTGATCTGCAATCCGTTCGGATCACTTACTTGGTCTAACCTAATCGCAACTGATTTACAGCTTTAACAAATAAACTTAACTGTCAGGGATTCGACAATCGCTAAACGGTTTACCTTTCGACCGCAATCGTACGAACGAGAAGACTAGTGAGCTTAATCCAAAGGAGAAACAGTGTTATGAGAAAGTCTTTAAGACTTCTGGCTGTCGTGGTTGGTATTAGCGCAATGACGGTCATCGGAGCCGGGCTGGCAAAAGCTACTAACGTCACATTTAACTTTGGGGCGTGCCCCAGCAGCTCAGTAAGCGCCTGCCCTGGTAATTTTGGGACGAACACTGCAACCTTTACGACCAGCGGACTGAGCGTCGTAGCGTTGGGTTTCGGCTCTTCCGGCACGTCAACCCCAGTCAACCTGTTTTTGAAGGCTGGTGGGGGTGCTGAAAACGGCTTGGGCTTGAACGGAACGTCCGATAATGAGATCAATGCGGGTCAGTATATTTACCTGGATATGTCCAATCTCGTGTCGAACGGCCTCTTTAGCGGAGTCGTTGGCTTTGGGAGCGTGCAGTCTGGAGAGGTTGCCAGCGTCTGCACAACGGCCGCGGTAGGGACGCCTGGAAGCACCTGCGTGAGCGTCACCGACTCTGGCTCGAGCATGGGTTCGGCAAACATCACCTGGAGCGCAGCAGATCCCATACTGAGCATCACGGCGACGTCTGGAAACGTGCTGCTGGCTAATATTGGTGTATCGACGGTTCCGGAGCCGGCTTCGCTCGCGCTGTTTGGGACCGGCTTGTTCGGCCTCGGTTATCTACTCCGGCGCAAAAAGCTCCTCGCGCGGCGTTAGCTTCCTATTTCCGCAGGACATCCAAACCCCGCAGGCTTTGTCTGCGGGGTTTTCCTTTTCCAAAGCCGCCTTCCCACCGCAGTTCGCAGGTCCAGTTGCCGCTTGATGACCGGGCAGGATTAGTCCGCCTGCATGAAATCGCGGCTATGGCGTTCCCGGCCCAGGGAGATCACCACGATCGAGCTCATAATCACGACCATCTCAAAACCGCCGAGCGCCCAAGCGTAGCCCACGCGATCGCGCAGGGCGTATAAAAACGTGTTCGTGAATGCTGCAAATAAAATCGCCATTTGATAGGCCATGCCGGGCAGCAAGCTGCGGGCGGAGGCCGGAGCAAGCTCGGTGAGATGTGCAGGTATCACGCCCCATGCCCCCTGAATGCCCACCTGCATCAGGAACGCGCCCAATGTGAGCATCGCAACCGAATGGCCAAAGGCCCACAGAGGAATGACAAGCAAGGAAAGCGCCAGCGCCGATTGCATTCCGATGCGGCGGCCGGCTCTCTGGGAAAACTCTCCAAAGATGATTCCGCCGAGCAGGGCGCCGCCGTTGTAGAGCATGGCGATGGAGGCGGCGGAGCGCGGCGCAACATGATGCGCGGACATCAGAAAGTCCGGGTAAAGGTCCTGCGTGCCGTGCGAGCAGAACATCATGAGGATCAGGAGCATGACCAAATATGCGAATTCTTTCGAGTGCTCCCCGAGCGTGCGCAGGATGGCGCCGGCGCTCGCAGCCCGGTGCACGCGCCATGCTTCAGGCTCCGGCATTTTGTAGGATACGTATAGCGCCAGGAGCGCGGGCGCGACTCCCGCAAAAAACATCGCTCGCCAGCCCCAAACCGGCAGGATGAAGCGCGCCGCCACCGCAGCCATCAGGTACCCTGCGGCATACCCAGCCTGCAAGATGCCGGATATCAGCCCTCGCCACCGGCTGGGCACGGTTTCCATGGCGAGCGAAGCGCCCACTCCCCACTCGCCTCCCATGCCGATCCCGAACAGCGCGCGCAAAATCAAAAAGACGGTGAAACTCGGCGCAAAGCCGCAAGCTACTTCCAAGACTGTAAAGCAGACGATGTTTCCGATCAGCGAGAGGCGGCGGCCGTAACGGTCCGAAAAAAGCCCAAAGATGAATGCGCCAATGGGGCGCGTGGCGAGCGTGGCAGTCAGAGTCCAGATGATGTCGGCCTTGCTGACTCCGAATTGCGCGGCGAGGTGGCCGACCAGGAAGACGACAACGAAAAAATCGAAGGCGTCAATCGACCAGCCGAGGAATCCGGCAGAAGCGCCCATCCACCGGCTCAACCCGCGCGGCGACCTGCGATTCCGGGCGATGTTGACATCGGCGCTATCCGGCATGCGCCTCCGCGAGCGATTTGGCCGCCGGACGCGCTGCACTCAGCGCTCCTGCTGCGGCGCGCGCAGGAAAGGAAAGAAGGGAGCGCCTACGCGTGAGTACAGCCGCCATATTTTGTATTGTCCGGTAGTGCGGTTTTCGCTTGATGATCGGGCCGGTTAGTCCGCCAGCATGAAATCACGACTATGGCGTTCGCGGCCAAGCGAGACTACTATGATCGTGGCCACGATGACCACAAGTTCGAAGCCTCCGATCGCCCACGAGTAGCCCACGCGGTTACGCAAGGCATACTCGAACGTATTGGTGGGAGCGGCGATCAGGATTCCCAATTGGTAGGCCATGCCAGGCAGCAAACTGCGCGCCGCCGGTGGAGCGAGTTCAGTGAGGTGGGCAGGGATCACGCCCCAAGCCCCCTGAATGCCCATTTGCATCAGGAACGCGCCCAAGACCAGCATCGTCACGCTGTGACCGAAAGCCCACAAGGGGATAACGAGCAAGGAAAGCCCCAGCGCACAGTCCATCCCGATACGCCGCCCGGCGCGCTGGGAAAGCTCTCCGAAGATGATCGCGCCACATATGGCGCCGATATTGTACAGGATCGCAATCAGCTCGACGGAGTGGACCACAACATGATGCGCGGTCTCGAGAAAGTCCGGGTAAAGGTCCTGCGTGCCGTGCGAGCAGAACATCATGAGGGTCATCAGCAGAACGAGATACGCAAACGCCTTCAGGTTACCGGTGATCGTGCGCAGGATCGCGCCACTGCTTTCCGCACGATGCACCTTCCACGCCTCCGGCTCCGGCATCTTGTAGCATACGTAGAGCGCCACGAGCGCTGGTATGGCGCCAGCAAAAAACATGGCTCGCCAACCCCAAGCGGGCAGGATGAACCGCGCTGCGACAGCGGCCAGCAGATAGCCGACCGAGTATCCGCACTGTAGAACGCCGGATAACAGCCCTCGCCAGCGGCTGGGCACGGTTTCCATGGCCAGCGAAGTGCCTACGCCCCACTCGCCGCCCATGCCGATGCCGAACAGCGCACGCAGGACCAAAAAAGCCATGTAGCTCGGCGCGAGTCCACAAAGTATTTGCAGTACGGTGAAGCAGACGATGTTTCCGATCAGCGCCCAGCGCCGGCCGTAACGATCCCCGAAAAGCCCAAAAAAGAACGCGCCGACGGGGCGGAAGGCAAGCGTGGCCGTGAGAGTCCAGACAATCGCCGCTTTGCTGACCTCAAATTGCGTGGCGAGGCGGGAGATCAGGAAGACAACGACAAAGAAATTGAACGCGTCGAGCGACCAACCCAGGAAGCCCGCCGAAATCCCCATCCAATTGCTCTGGCCGCGCGGCGCGCCGGGCCTCGGAGCGGTTTTGACATCAACGTTATTTGCCATGGGTCTCCAGGGGCGCATCGTTCGCGCAAGCGCAAAATGTTACATCCGGCATTGGGTCTCGAACATCAAGGCAAAAGGACCGCGAAAGATGAAGCCGAGTCTAACCGAATTCGGGAGGAATATACAAGAGCAAGCACGGCGGTAGGGGTAAATTTACTGTCGTGGTGCGCCAGGCCGGAGGGCCCGTGCGCCGGGTGGCGCATACATCGCGCTTGTCGCGATGTGTGCGGCTATGAGAGGCAGCGAACAGCGTTAGTGGGGCGAGCGTCCTTCAGCAAAATCTGGGCGTGATTCAAGGCCGATTTTTCAGGCGGGCTATTCTCTAGATCGTACGCATGGCATACCACGCCCTGTAGCGTCACCCGCCGGATCATATTTGCGCATGACCTCAAATCCGTATCATTTGGGCAAAATTCCGGCGAAGCCACCGCAAAATCACCGTATCCTATTGAATATAAGCGTGATAAATCCAAACATCCGAGAATTCCATGTATTTTATTTATTATCAATAGGTTACGAGGAAATTGAGCGTTAGCGCGGTGGGTTCGTTTGGGTTCGTTCCAAAGTTTTGTCTTTATTTTCATATACTTATGGGTTCGTTGGGTCAAACAATCCTTTTTGTTTTTTCGCCCTTTTCTTCTCTCCAACCGCGTCCCTGGCTGCTGAACCTGCGGTTTTCCCATCATCTCGGCCTGTGATGCCCTCGCCACCCGCTTCTCTTTCCTCAACGCCTTCGGCCTCGCCTGCCACGCCCGGCAACTCATGGTTCCATTCCTCAATCATGACGCCTCCGTTTTCTTGGGTGCAGCCTCTGACGGCAAGTCGTGCTTGCCGAAGCGCCGGAAAAAGCCGTCGCCCTGAGCGGAGCGAAGGGCCTGCTCTTCCACTGTAGCGGCGCTGTCCTCAGCGCCGAAAGACGCCGGTGGGGACACCGGCGCTACAAAAAAGCCGTCACTATGATTTGTAATTCTCAATAGCAGGAGTGCGCGCGCTTGATTATGGGTTGTGGTCCGGTCCATGAAGAGGAAGGCCTCGGGGCCTTCGCACGGCGAGGGGTGAAACTACTAGGCTATCATACTGGTAAGTACGGGCAGGGTCAAGGGATTTGTGGGATGGGGCCTGTCTCTATCGCACACATCACGGAAGACGCGATGTCTGCGCCACGCCGGGAAGAGTAACGAATCCATGTTTCGCTACGTGTTCCATCAGCCAGACGACACAAATCGAGAACTGCTCCTGACGGTCATGGCGTTTAATGTTCCAAGACTAACGACTCCGTCAAGTCCCGGGGATTCTCGTCAGAGCCATGTCGTCGTGAGATAATCTCCCTTATCATCTTGGCTTCTGAACATAAATATAACGATACCAATGCTGGTCCTGAACATCGACGGATTGGCTTTGCGCGCAGAGTGCGATACGATCCTTCGCAAATGGACACCTCAAAGCATCCAGCGGAAGATGTTTTTGACAAGCGATCTTTCGACCGAAAGCATTGTTTCTTGTGCGGCGTCAAGCTCGGTGCGAGGAACACCACACGAGAGCATATTTTCCCGAAGTTCGTGCTGCGCGAATTTAAGCTGTGGGAACAAAAACTCACATTGATAAATGGCACCGAAATATTCTACCGAAAGGTGGTTATCCCTTGCTGCCGCCGGTGCAATAATGACCACATCGGTCGGCTAGACAATCGGATAGCAAGCTTTCTCAAAGGAGGATTCGGCACATTCAAGAAAATCGACGAGCCTTCCCTGTTTCAGTGGCTATCAAGAATTCTCTATAGCATCCTGTACCTTGAGCTCATCACCCCGCGAGACCCACGGTTCAAGCGAAGGAAGATACTCAAGAGGGAATTTTTCAAAACGCTGCAGACTGTGCATCTGTTCCTAAACTCCGTTCGCATTCCCACAAAGTTTCACCGGCCATATCCATGGTCAGTGTTTCTTTTCAAGACGCAGAAGCACGCGAATCCAGCATTCAATTTTGATTTCAAGGACAATCCTCTCTTGCTGACCGTAGCGATTCGTATGAACGATGTGGGTGTCGTGGCTGCGCTTCAGGATAATGGCGCGGTGCGGATGCTCGGGCAGAGGGTCGTCGGTATTCGGACTACCCGGAAAGTTGTTCTGCATCCTATTCAGTTTAGCGAAATTGCTGCGCGGACTTTTTACCTTGCGAGCCTGTTAAACCGAGTACCGAAGTACGTTTCATTCTTTTCCTCGGACAGACCAATGGAAGTCGTATCACTGCCAATGCAGGGGTTTTCGGCGAAACCTATCTTCGATCCCTGGGTCATTGAAAATTATGCACGCGTCCTAAGCTGGTCGTGCCACCTGCCCTACGAGCGACTCTACCATCCGGGCAAGGGGGTAATGACCTTTCTCCATGATGAGAAAGGAAGGCCCAAGCGCATACCGTTTGATGGATCTGTACTAGTCGTAGGCGATCTATCTCGGCCAATTGTACCGGAATGAGGGAACCCTAGCCCGAAAAATTCATGTTCTTTAAAGACACGAAAAACCTCCTGTGGTACAAACACGTTGTTGAGACGATGTTTGAAAGGCCAAAGGAGGCTTTGCTTGGCTGACGATCACAACACAGCGTTTCCTGTTTCCCGATATTTTTCCAAGGCCCGCCGGGTGGCGCATCGATCTGTGATGTCTGCGGCTTGCAGCGGTAGAATCTCTCCATGTCCCGGTTGCGCCACTACTTTGTCTGTGCCAGCAAAAACGGTCAGAAATAACGCTGACCGTGGTCTCACCCGTACAAGCCCACGGCACACAAACCGTGCCGTGGCTACACCACCTGCGCAAGCCCGCGAAGCGGACGATAGATTCTAGCCCAGGGCGCGAGCCCTGGGACGCCGGGCGTTTGAATCATAAGCCCCAGAGGGGCGAAAGAGTTGTAGGCGTTGGTAGAAAAGCTCGACCGGAAAACCTAAACCCACGGCTTACGCCGTGGGCTAATGTCATACGCCCGCGGCAGCGGGCTCACCCCCTCATGCCGACCGCCGGCCTTTATTTTTCAATAGCCTCGGCGCTCATAGAGCGCCGCACCAGCAAACTGACCCATTACCCGCTGCCGTGAGAAGACGCAATCCGCGGCTATGCGGGGATATAATAAGTTATGATTGGGTGCTGAAGAACTCAATGAACGGCCTAAATTCAGAACGATATTCCCGGCAGATCCTCTTTCCGCCCATCGGGCGCGAAGGCCAGGAAAAGCTGCGCAACGCGCAGGCCGTAATCCTCGGCTGCGGCGCGCTGGGCACGGCGCAAGCTACGCTGCTCGCTCGCGCGGGCTGCGGAAAGCTGCGCATCGTGGACCGTGACTACGTGGAGGAAAGCAACCTGCAGCGCCAGATGCTTTTTGACGAATCTGACGCCGCCCAAAGGCTTCCCAAGGCAGTCGCGGCGCAGCGGAAATTGCAGCTCATCAATTCGGACATTAAGGTTGAGGGTATCGTGGCCGACGCCCGTGGCAGCAACATCGAGGAATTGATTGCCGGCTCCAACCTGATTTTGGACGGGTGCGACAATTTCGAAACCCGCTTCTTGCTGAACGACGCCGCCGTGAAACACAACATTCCCTGGATATACGGCGCGGTCGTGGGCAGTTACGGCGTTACGCTCACGGTTCTGCCGGGCCGCACCGCTTGCCTGGCTTGCGCGTTGCCGGAACCTCCCCAAGGGCTTGGCGAGACCTGTGACACGGCGGGCGTCATCGGTCCGGCAGTGAGTTGGGTAGCGTCAATTCAGGTGGCCGAAGCGCTAAAAATCCTGCTGGGCTTGGAGGCGGAGCTGCACGGCAAGCTGATGGACTATGACATCTGGACGAACCGGCACCAGCAGGTGCGCGTCGCCCGCGACCCCGAGTGCCGCGTCTGCGGCAAGCGCGAGTTCGCTCACTTGAGCAGAAAGTTACCCGGCCACATCGCGCTTTGCGGGAGAGACGCGGTACAAATCCATCAGAGCCAGCCGAGGAGCCTCGACCTTGCCGCGCTCAAGAACCGGCTTGCGGCATTCGGAGAAGTCCGCGCCAACGCCTACCTCCTGCAATGCCGCCTGGAACAATACGAACTCACAGTGTTTCCGGACGGCCGCGCCCTGATCAAGGGGACGCAGGACCCCGCCGTGGCTCGTTCGCTCTATGCGCGTTACATCGGCGCGTAGCAGCCCCAACGAGGAGCGGTTGCCGGGCCTGTTGTTGCAACCCCGGCGTGGCTTTTGACATCCAGATTGATAGGGATATGGCCGAGTGGCGCCTATGAAGCCTATGTCGAGTCTGCCTTTCCGGGTTCTGTATGCCACACTCTTCGTGGCGCTCGCTGCTGGCGCGGCGCGGTCTCAGGAAAACCCTGCGGCGCGCGTGGCGCGCCTTAGCTTTGTCGAAGGCTCTGTGAAGCTGGAGCCTGCCAACCTTTCAGAGTGGGCGATCGCCTCCGTCAACACACCCATCGAGCAGGGATACAAGCTCGCAACCACCAAAAACAGCTTTGCCGAAGTGCAATTTGAAGATGGCTCGACGGTTCGCGCCGGCGAATCCTCCGAGGTCGATTTCCGGAGGTTTTCGGCGGATTCAGCAGGAGAACCCGTCAATGAGGTTGCCCTGGCTCGGGGTTATGCAACCTTTCACGGTCTCTCCGAAACGGGAGGCGTGTATCGCGTGCGGGTGGCAGACGCCACAATCGACGCGCCGGAGCCGGCGGAGTTCCGCGTGGATCTGGATCAGGGCGCGGTGCGGGTGGAAGTGTTCAAAGGCTCGGTCGCGTATTCAGCGCCGCAAGGCAGTGCGCAGCTTGACGCCAACGGAGTGCTGATAGACGAGCCGGGTTCCGGGAAACCCTACAGCATTTCAACCGGCATCACGACCGATGGCTGGGACGCCTGGGTTGAAGCGCGGGATAGCGATCAGACCGCGGCGCAAAACCAGGCGGTGACGCCGGAGTCTTATTCAAGCTCTACTGGCTCTGATCTCTACGGCTGGAGCGACCTTTCCGATTACGGTTCGTGGGTCTACTTTGCGGGCTACGGCTACGGCTGGTGCCCCGTGGTCTCCTACGGCTGGTCCCCTTACACTTACGGAAGATGGGCGTGGTATCCCGGCCTCGGCTACACGTGGATTTCCTACGAGCCGTGGGGATGGCTGCCGTTCCATTACGGGCGTTGGGGCTACATGCCCAACGGCTTCGGCTGGGCCTGGATTCCCGGAGGCTTTCAGACGTGGTCGCCCGCTACGGTGAACTGGTATCAAGGCGCGGGCTGGATCGGCTGGATGCCGCAGTTGGTGAACGGGGGATTTCCGCAAGCGGGTTGCGGACAGGCGGGTGGATGCATTACGGCGATGGGCGTCCAGGCTTTTCAAAGCGGCCTGCCCGTAAGCTCAGAACACGTTCGCATCATCAGCGCTGAAAGGGCTCATTTAGTCGCGAAGCCGGGCATCCAACCGGCGCGTCTGGCAATGTTACCCGGCAGGCCGTTGGGTCCAGCCGTCTCTGAAGCCGCGAGGCCGCCGCGCGGTCCTGCTGCACAGGATGAGCTTGCTGACCAGGCGAACATGCATCGCGCCGCCATGATTCACGGGGGAGCGAGTCCAGCGTTAAATTCGTGGCGGCGGGCTTCGGCCTTCCTGCCCGTCTCAAAGCCGTTCGCTCCCTCGATCACAGAGCCTTCTCCGTTGCTGCACCCTGGCGTTTGGACGCCGCGCGCGGCGCCGCTCGCGACAACTCACTTCTCCCCCGTGCCTGACTTTATCCTGGGGGGCGCGCATCATTCGTTCGGAGCCGCGTCTTCTCCGCTCGGAATTCACGCCGCTACTCCACCCTCGACGCCTCACGTCGCCAATCCCAGGGTTTCAGGCGCGGTCGGGCCGCTCGGAGGCGGCGGTCACATCGGGCCCATGGGCCGCTAGGAAGCGTTACTGAATTACAATGCCTGCGTAACCTACCACGGAACGCCTATCGCCTCCGGCATCCGCGGAAGTGGCGTATTTCACGAGGCTCGCTTGGCTTGCTCCCAATGCTTTCATCGTCGCCAGAGTTGCGACAGCAGGACCGCTTCCGCACATCGTGATTCGTTCGCGGAAAATGACGTCGGAGAGACCTTTGGGGTCGAGGGCCAAAATTCTGTCAATGGCCTTTTGATCCTTGGCTCGGGTGATGCCATCGGGTTCATAGTGGTTCATGTCGCTCGATGCGATCACGAAGACCGGCTTTGCGTACTCCCGAATCGCCTGCGCGAGCTGCTGCCCGAACGTTGCGAGCATTTCATAGCCCACGCCGCCGAGGGCAATCGGCACGAAGCTGAACGATTTCATCCTTCGCTGCAGAAACGGGAGTTGCACTTCGAGCGAGTGCTCCTGGGCGTGGGCCGTCTCATCCTCCACCAGAAACTCGCAATGATGGAGGATTACATCCGCCAGATCCGAGTCAATCGGCACATCACCAAGCGGCGTGCGCCATGCTCCGCGCGCCATGATCGCGAGCGGCTCCCCGCGCCCGAAATGATTGGGACCGAGAATAACGAACGAATCGCACGGCGGAAGATGCCGGTAAACCGCTCCTGCAACGCGCCCGGAATACATATAGCCCGCGTGCGGAGCAACGCAGGCCTTGGCCGCGCCCAACACTTCTTCCGGCTCAGCAGGCTCCGCGCCCAAGTACAGATCGACGGCTTGAGCGAGTTCTTCAGGATGGGAAGGATAAAATCGCCCTGCGACTGCGGGCTTCCGGACGAACGAGGCGTCCATGAGCCCATGCTAGTGTCCGCATCCCGCCCTGTCAAGAACGCCAAGCGAGACGGCCTGCCGCGCGCAAATCGCAACCTCAAGAATAAGGTTATGCTATTGAGGTTTACAAATTATAGTGACGACCGCTACTGGTGCGCAGGTGTCCCCACCGGCGTCTTCCGGCGCTGAGGACAGCGCCGCTACAGTTAACGATGTCACTATAATTTGTAAGCCTCAATAGAACTGAGAGCGCGTTCATGAACTACGATGCTGTTCTTGTTCTGTCGTTTGGAGGACCTGAGAAAAAAGAAGACGTCATTCCCTTCCTCGAAAACGTCCTGCGCGGCAAGAACGTTCCTCGCGCACGGATGCTGGAGGTCGCGGAGCATTACCACCATTTCGATGGCCGAAGCCCCATCAACGGCCAAAACCGCGAACTGATTGCGGCCCTTGAAGCCGAACTTGTGCGTCGCGGCCCCCGGCTGCCGGTTTATTGGGGAAACCGGAATTGGCATCCGCTGCTGGCTGATACGCTGCGAGCCATGAAGAAAGACGGCGTGCGCTGCGCGCTGGCATTTGCAACCTCCGCTTACAGTTCCTATTCCGGGTGCCGCCAGTATCTGGAGGATATTGCCCACGCCCGCGCTGCAGTGGGCAGCGGCGCTCCCGAAATTGACAAGTTGCGCACGTTCCACAACCATCCGGGTTTTATCGCGGCCACGGCCTCTCGCGTTTCCGGCGCCATGGCGGCAATTCCTATCGAGAGAAGAGAGGCGGCTCACCTGGTTTACACGGCGCATAGTATTCCGCTCTCGATGGCCCGGCATTCCCGCTATGTTAAAGAGCTTGAGGAAACGTGCGCGCTGGTTTCCCATGCTCTCGGAAGAAATGGCGATCCTTTGGTTTACCAGAGCCGGAGCGGACCTCCGTCGCAGCCGTGGCTAGGACCCGATATTCTCGAGTACTTGCGCGGCCTTCCCGCTCGCGGGATTTCAGACGTCGTGATCGCTCCCGCAGGATTCCTTTCCGACCATCTTGAGGTTCTTTACGATCTCGACACCGAAGCCAAAGCTCTATGCGATGAACTGGGCATCCGTATGGTGAGGGCTTCGACCGTGAGTTTACATCCGGATTTTATTGCAATGATTCGCGAGCTGATCCTGGAGCGCATCGAGGAAAACCACCCAAGAAAGGCTCTCGGCGTTATGGGTGCAAGCCCGGACTTTTGCCCGG
Organism: Acidobacteria subdivision 13 bacterium RH2 MAG17b; assembly: GCA_002197525.1. Classification (GTDB taxonomy): domain Bacteria; phylum Acidobacteriota; class Terriglobia; order UBA7540; family UBA7540; genus RH2-MAG17b. The sequence continues at coordinate 59,829 of NFUN01000019.1, forward strand.
CGGGTTGCTGCCTTCCGCCACAGTGAGTTTTAGAGTCTGTGTGAAAACTGCCGTTTTTGAGTTGGTGCGCAGCGTTCGCCGTCGAACGCTGCGGCTTGTTGATTTTGGCGTTGCGAACGGCAAAAAACCGCAGGGTTACAAACCAGACCCTGCGCTACAATTTCTACAGCCGCAGTTGTCACACAGACTCTTTAGGCCGTTTTCGCAAGCTCTTGTAAGAGGCGTTGCAGGACTTCAGCGGCCAAAACAGCCGCGTGGCGGGATGCTGCAGGCAAGCCTCCCAGGGCTTCTTCAATGCTGGCCGGGGCAAGCGGTGAGAGAGAGTGGAACCGCTTATTTTCAAGGTACTCCGCCAGCCACGACCCGCAGGCGATTGCGGGAACACAGCCGGCAGCCTTAAACCGCACTTGCGTCAGGATCTCGCCCTGCACTATGGCCGACAACTTGAGCGCGTCGCCGCATACTGGATTGCTGGCTTCAGCGGCAGCGCTTGGGTGCGCAATCTCGCCTGCGTTTCTGGGATGGTGAAAATGGTCGAGCAGCTTTTCGGAATAGTGTCCCATGGTTGACGGCGTATCAGGGTGTAGCGTGAGCGAAAAACACAACCCGGAGCAGCAGAACCAGGAACATTCCCGCTGCAATGGTCAACGCTACGCGAAGGCCGGGCATTTTGCTTACCTCCGGAATTAAATCTGATGCCGCGACGTAAAGCGTGACACCACCTGAGATGGCAAGCCCGCTACTCACGTGGCGGTGAAATGCGGCCATGGCCAGGACGCCTAAAATCCGCGAGACGCCGAGCGCCGTGACCGCAGCGATGCCCTTGGCTTCGCTTTTTTCTGCTGCGCGCATGATTGAAGCCATGGTGAACCCTTCGGGGACGTTGTGCAGGATCACCGCGCCAAAAATCACAGTGCCGAGCCATGTGGAAACAAGAAATCCCGAAGCGATGGCGACACCGTCAAAAAACGTATGGATGAGCAGCCCGCCGAGAGCGGTATAGGCGACGCGCGGGTTCATAAATTCGGCGGTGTGCGTTTCCTCTCCAAAATGGAAATGGGCCGGCCAGGAGTGCTCAAAAACGTGAACGATGAAATAGCCCGCCAGAATGAACGCGGGGGCGCGCAGCGGGGCGAGGCGCAAGCTTTCCGGAACCATTTCCGTGAGCGTGGTAGCCAGCATGAAGCCGGAACCCAGGGCGATGAAGTAAGTGAGAAAAGATCGCCGCCACACACGGGCGTAGACAATGGCGCCGCCTAGAATATTGGCGATTCCCGCCACGACGCCTAACACCAAGCTGATAGCCAGAGGGGACATAGAAAGACTTTGGATAGCGCCACCGCACAACACTGCCAGCGCAAGTGAACACACTACGAAGAATGCCGGAAGTGGACGATTTCGCCGTCTCTCACGACGTACTCTTTCCCTTCCAACCGCAACTGGCCGCGGTTGCGGGCCTCTGCCAGGTTCCCGCAGGCCATGAGATCTTCATAGCTTACAACCTCTGCGCGGATAAAGCCTTTTTGGATATCGCTGTGAATTTCGCCTGCCGCTTCCCATGCTGTGGACCCGGAGCGGATCGTCCAGGCGCGGCACTCGTCTTCGCCGACTGTGAAGAAGGAGATCAGTCCGAGCAATCTGTAGCTGGATCGAATGACGCGCGCGATGGCTGACTCCTTCAGACCGAAAGTTGCCATGAACTCCGCTGCCTCCGCATCACTCAGTTCGGCCAGCTCTGATTCCACTTTGCCGCAAACCGCCGTTACAGCCGTTTTGGGCCGCTGCTTGAGCCCGGTAGCCGCCGCGAATTCCTCCGCGGCGTCGGCTCGCGCGGCATCCTTTTCATTAAGGTTCAAAATGTACAGCATTGGTTTAATCGACAGAAACGTGAAGCCGCGCACCACCCGTTCCTGATCCGCAGAAAGAGCCGCTTCGCGCAACGGCGTCTGCTTTTCGAGGGCTTGCTTGCAAACTCGCAACGCTTCAAGTTCCTTCTCCAGGGCTGGGCTTTTCTGTTTCTTCACATCCTTTTCGAGCCTCTCGATCCGTTTCTCCGCAACGCCGAGGTCAGACAGGATCAACTCCAGTTCGACGTTCTCCATGTCGCGCTGCACCGCGGCTAGTTCGCCTGCATCATCACCAAAAGCGTACAAGACCAGCGCCAACGCCTGTACCTCCCGCAGCGCCGCGCTTTGCGGGCCGGAGCGTACGACGTCAATGACGCTGCCCGGCATGTCCACATATTCCACGCTCGCATAAACGGTCTTTCGCGGCTGAAACATTTCCGTCAAACGGTCGAGACGCTGATCCGGCACCGGAACCACGCCTACATGAGCTTCCGGCCGGGTAGAGCCGGTACCGCTTCCGAGCGCCTTGGTGAGAATCCGAAAGAACGTGGTCTTCCCTGCCTGGGAAAGTCCTACAATGCCAATCTTTAGCAACATAGTCCCTCAGCCAGCCGGAACACCCGGCGAAATGCGTTCACAAAGCTAAAATTTCTCGACTTGTAACCAGGAAGGATCGAGCCGCCAATCACCAACGTCTTATCGAGCAACAACGGGAACGGCTGGTCGTGGCCAGGAGGCTGGATTGAAAAATTTGCCCTTAATGGGCGGGTGTTTCCATGGGCCATCACCAAAGACGGATTCCCAAGCGAGCTTGGACGCTTCGAACAGCCAGGTCTTCGCGTATTTCCTGTTAAGCCACCAACCCCGTGGCTCAAAGCTGCCATCCTGAACGCCGTGCACCCAGAGCTGGGAGGCCGGCTGTGAGCCGGCTAGCGCGGCTCTCCAGATGTTGCCCGCGCGCCGCGTGTGGTAATTGGAAGTTACTACGATTACTTTTCTCCATCCCGCACTTTCCAGACATTGCCGGACAACTCCCGCTTCTTCGATCGTCGAGTCTGCATCTGAAACGCAGAACGCAATGTGGCTCGCAACCTGATTTCCGAAGCGGCTCTTGAAGTAGCCGAACGCCTCGACGGGCACACTTTTGCCCCAGTAGCTCTTGGGCGGAAGGCTAAGCAGGAGATAGCCAACAATGCCCTGTTGCAGCAATCGCACGCCCTCGGCTGTGCGCGCCCGCAAGCCAATCTCTCCGCCATCCAACACCAGCGCCACATCGGCGTGCTTCGGGAGTGGATCGGTATGGACAAGAGCGTAACCGCCAAAGCGCAACAGCGCAATGAATGCAGCCGCGATCAGCACCCCGATGATTGCAACCGCACGAATCCAATGCCGGCCCGTTTGACCGGCCGCTCTTTCGTGCTGCGAATTCTGTTCGTTGCCCGGCAAATATCCTGGCTCCTTAAGCAACGCGTCATGACGAGGCATCGAAGCATCCTTCTGCGGCTATCGCCGGTCGAGCGCGCCGGCGCGCAATCTTTCATAGGCGGAGTTGCCTACGACTCTCTTCGCTCCATCCAGAAGCGCTTGCTTGGCTCGCGGCAACCAGAGTCCCTCCCCACGACAGAGTAAATCAAATTCCGTTAGCTCCGTTTGCCGCTGTACGACGATTCGGGCCAGATTGAATGCATCGCCGCCGCTCCGATTAACTCCGATGCGGCTAGTGGCGACTGACCGGTAGCCAGCCCTCCGGCAACAATCCGAAATGGCAACATTCCATCTACCTCCAGGGCAGGAAAAATGCTCGACGCGATGGCCGAGTATCTGTTCCAACCGGTTCTTCGATGCCACAATTTCCTCTTCCAAACCCCCGGCATCGAGTTCGGTAAGATAAGCGTGCGTCATGGAATGGCAACCCACCTCGAACCCCTCCAGGCTGAGCGCCCGCAACTGGTCCGGCGTCAGATAGCCGCGCCGTCCGAGAAATCCTGCGACCACGTAAAATGTCGCTCTAAAACCGTTCTCCTTGAGAATTGGAGCCGCAACCAGATAGTCGGTTTCGCACCCATCATCGAAGGTAATCGCCACTCTGCCCGCGCCGTCGCGGGTGCATTCCAAATCCTCGCCAACGCTCACGCCGCGGATTCCAGCGGCCGCAAGGCGCTGCAACTGCTGCCGGAAGTCCGCTTCCCGAACGGCGTATCGAACATAACCTTCATCCTCGGAGCATAAAGACCGGCCGGGTGTCTCAAGCTCGTGATACATGAGATAGACAGCGCCGCCCTTGGGCATTCAAAAAATCCTTCGCAAATGAGACTTCAACGCCGACGGCACGCTGAGGCCTAACCGGTCAGCCTGCTTTTTTGTACTGCGAATCAGGCTCCGCATCGCGTCGGACCTGCGATGAACTTTGGCGAACCGGTGCATCAGAACCTCCGAAATACGGCCATCGGAAGATAGCTCGATTCCGTCTTTGACGCCTTGATAATCGCCTCGTGCGAAAGCTGCAAGAATCTGCTCAGGCTCGATCGTACTGAGTGTAACCACATTCAGCAAGCCTCGAAACTGCTTCTTCCAGTGCATGTCCTGGCCGTAAAAGGCGTGAATCTCAGGCTGGCGCTCTTGGAGCCGGTTGAGGAGTTGAAAGACTCCGGGCCGCGGAGCGTAGCGGCCATCGTATTTTGAATTCCAGACTTCGATGCCGTTCGGGAGTTTTTTGAAGGATTCGATCGCGGCGAAAGCTGTATCTCTTGGATGGGCGATCACGGAAATGCCTCTCGCCCCCTCGATGTGTTGGATGACATCTTCAGGATTATCGTTGTCTATGAGTTGCGTGACGCCATATCCCAGAATATGCATCTTGCCCGTGCAGCCGAATTCCAGTCCGGGGATAAACACAAACCGCCGGTCGGAAAGGCGCGCGCATTCCTCCGCGTAAGCTTGTATCTTGGAGGCGTCAAAATACTGCGAATGGTCGGTGACACACGCAAAAGCGCAACCAGCAGCAAGATACACTTCTCGCAGCCCGGCGAGCGTGAACTCTCCGTCCGAGTAAGTGCTATGGATGTGAATAGCCCCTTTGAGCATGAGCTTCCGTTTGTCTCTTTGATTGCTTCCGCATAACGCTGGGCAGCCGCCGTAGGAAAAAGTCCGCCCAATCTCCAAGCTCTGGCATCGGATCGCCCAGTTCGAAATTGTCATGGAAGGTCCCCGGTACAGGCGTCAGAAACTGAAACAGCGTCTGCAATCGTGCAGGAAACTTGCCGGGATATCCAGCAGGCTTTCCGCGCCAGACTTCTACCAGGTGACGGAAGTCTCCCAGCCACCAACGGCACCGGACGCCCGGACGATAAGATATGACCGGTTGCACGTCGCCCCTTTCCGCGAGGTTCGCCATGAGCGCCGGAAAATCAACTCCCGCGTATACCGGTAGCGCCATTGAATTCCAAAACCGGCCGTTCACCTCCATGAAAACCGGCGCGCCGTCCGGACGCACTCGGAACTCCACCATGGCCGCGCCATGCCATTTGAGCGCTCTGAGCATCGCACGTCCGGCCTCGCGGACCTTGGGTTCGGGTTCTACGCTCACCCGCAGGGCGCTGCCGGAACCCGTCGGGCGAACGTCGCGAATACGGCGATGAGCGAATTCCGCACGGAGTTCGCCGTCGCAATGCAGAGCGAAATAACCTGCACCGTAACCTTCTATGAATTCCTGCGCCAGCATAGATCCGCATCGCCTTTGCAGTAGTCTGTAAGCAGCAAGAAATTCGCCTGGGTTACGGGCGTACACCGGCGCTCCGGTTGCTCGAACCTTTCCCTCCGCTGAAACTTCTTCCGAAGTGCGCGGCTTCAACACGGCGGGATAAGAAAACTTAGTAGACACCCGCGTTGCTTCTTCCAGACTATTCACGAGCACAGTGTCCGGAACCTTCAGACCAAGGGAACGCGCGAGATCCGTCGTCTGTTGCTTATCGAAGGCGCGCACGACTGTTTCATGCGGCGGCATCACCAAACGCCCGCCCGTCTCTATAATCTGCTTACGATGCGACGATAACGGCAGCGTCGTACGCTCCGTCATGGGCAGAATCAGGGTTCCAGGCTGGGGCCTGACTTTTTCCACCATACAACTCACAAAAGCTTCAAGATTCTGCTCAGGAGGTGGATAGCAGAACGAGCCACGGCTCCATCGTGAGAGGCCGGCTTTCGACCAAGACGCCGAGGAACCCACTTCCACGGCGTGACCAGCGCGGGCAAGCGAGCGGACGCTGGCTACCGCCTGGTTTTCGTTGCCGTCAAGCACCAAAACTCTCATGCGCCCACCGGAGCTGCTGGCAGAGTTTGCTTTTCAGCGGCCACGCGCCGCACCACCTCGTCCAGCAACGCTGCGAACTGCCCGGCGATCACGGACCAGTCGTACCGCGCGGCTAGTTCTGCCGCCGCGCGCTCATAACCCCGGCGAAACTCTGGGTTCCCGATCAACTCGACAACCGAATCCGCGAAACGTGCGGGGTCATCTGCCAGAACGATATCCCGGCCGTGGTGCACGTCCAGACCTTCGGCTCCTACCGAAGTTGAAACTACCGCCTTGCCCACACCCATTGCTTCCAGGATTTTCAATCGCGTGCCGCCGCCGATTCGCAGGGGCACCACCACCACCGCAGCCTGGCGAAAATGCTCGACCACCGAAGGCACGGTTCCCGTCACCGTGACCGTGTCGCACTCCAGCCTTCGTACTTGCGCTCCGGGGTTTCGCCCCACAATCCGGAACCGAGCCGTTGGGACTCGCTCGAGTATGCGCGGCCAGATGTCCCGGCAAAAATACTCCACGCCGTCCACATTCGGCTTCCAGTCCATGGAGCCAACAAAAACCACTAGCGACGGGTCCACGGCTGCCGAGGGGTCGGGCTTATAAAGACTCAAATCTACGCCGGTTGGGATCACAGTAATGCGTGATGCATCGGTCATAGCCGACATTCGCTCCCGATCCACCTCCGAGACGGCGATCACGTGATGGAACCTGTGCACTGTCGCGCTTTCGTAGCGCTCCATACGGCTCGCTTCGATTTGGAAGGCCAACCGCCTTAGCGGATTCGCCTCGGTTTGCGCCTGCCGCCGCCACAGAATGCTTTCCACATTGTGCTGAAATAACACAACTGGAATGGGCAGGGCACGGCGGAAATTCGTCGAAGCGGAGAGAAAGTCACAGACAGCAACGTCAAATCGCCGCTCCTTCATCCATCGCGCAATCAGGCGTTGCGCCGGTTTTGATGCAAACTTGGAGACGGCAAAGGGGAGTCCGCCCGGGAAACGAAAAAGGTAATTCAAATAGCGTACAAGCAGCACGAAATCCCACGAGCGCGCGTACAAAACGACGGTTCCCGGCAGCTCTTGTACGATTTGCCGCTCGTAGGCTTTATCCCTGGGGTCTGCGTAGGGGCAAAGGAATGTGACCTCGTGCCCCTCGGAGAGGCGGCGAAGTATGTTGTATGAGCGCAGATTCCCCCCTTTATCGAGGGGCAGGATCTGGCCGGGTTTTACCCAGAGGATTTTCATTCACCCATCCGCCTACCAGCAAATACCTTCATAGGTCGCCTGACCGACCGGCCGCAGCCGTTTTTCCAGATTCACAAGGTCAAGCACCTTCTGTCCAGGACGCAGGAGCCCATCGAGAACCTCTTTGCGGGCCGCGCGCGTGCCGATCAACACGACCTCAGCGCCATCGAGCGCTTCAGAAACTTCGGAGCAGAGCAGCGATCCGATATGAGGAATGACCTTCTCGATATATTCCCGGTTGGCTCCGGCGAGTTTCCCAATGGCCACGCTGGGGTCCCAGATTTTGATCTGGCAGCCTTCGCCAAGCAGCCGCTTCACCACCTGCACCTGCGGACTCTCGCGCAAGTCGTCCGTTCCAGCTTTGAAGCTGAGGCCCAGCAGCCCAATCCTTTTCTTTCCCGCCTGCATAATGATTTCAATTGCCCGCTCGACGTGCTCCTGATTGCTGGGCAGAAGGGATTCGAGCATAGGGAGGCGCAGATCCAATTCCCTGGCGCGGTAGGCTAGAGCGCGAACGTCCTTGGGCAGGCAGGAACCCCCGAACGCAAAGCCCGGACTTAGATAGGCTGGAGATATGTTCAGCCGGGTATCGGAGGTGAAAATCTCCGTGACGGCCTCCGCATCCACGCCCAGGTGCTTGGCAAGGGTGCCCAACTCATTGGCAAAGCTCACCTTGACAGCATGAAAAGCGTTACTCGCATATTTCACAAGCTCAGCCACCCGAATCGAGGTTTCAAAAATGCGGCTTGGAACCCAGCCGTAAATTTCTCGCACCGGAACCGCGTCTTGCGGCTGGCGCGCGCCGAGTACGGTATAAGGCGGCTCGAAAAAGTCCGCGACGGCGGAGCCTTCGCGCATGAATTCGGGATTATAGATCACTGCAAAGCCGTCTCCGCCGCGCCGCCCGCTCGCCGCCTCGATTGCCGGAATCACGGCCAGCTCCGTCGTTCCGGGCAGAACCGTGCTGCGGATCACCACACAGTGCGGCGCCTCCTTGCGGCGCAAGGCGCTCCCGATCTGCTCGCTTACCCGTATCATGTGCGAAAGGTCCAGTTTCCCGTTCGCTTGGCTGGGCGTGCCCACGCAGACAAAGGAAATGTCCGTCTGGCAAACGGCAGCCTCGACGTCCGTAGTGGCGTGTAAACGGCAGGAGTGGTGAGCCTCGGACACGATCTCTTCCATCCGCGCCTCGACAATGGGGCTGCGGCCGGAGTTAACGAGGTCCACCTTTGCCGGGTTGACGTCAACGCCCATTACGCGATGGCCCTTGTGCGCCAGGCAAGCGGCCATTACCGACCCAACGTAGCCTAGCCCGAAAATACTGACTGATTGTCCTGTGGACTCCGCCATAACCTTGGCTTACCCTCGCTGCCCGCACGTCTGTGCCACGACGCAGGATTAACCAACTGCTGGGAAAATACTTCATCGGCAGTATAACATTAAGGGTTTTGCGAAAACACTTCAGACATGCGGCGTGGGCTAGTCTACTTTCAGCGGCTGGCGGCCGGAGGCGCTTAACGTCAATCCGAAGAGTGCGGTAGTGGTGCAGTTTGCTGGTGCGCCGCTCTATGAGCGGCAAAATGGTTGAAAGATCAAGGCCGCCGGTCATAGACCGGCGCTACAGCAGCCAAACTGAACCACTGCCAAGAGGGCCGGGTCATTGTCCAAGCCAGTCCCCGAGGATATGATGAGAGTTCGTCATGCTAACCCCTACAAAATGGAGGCAAAAGGCGGCCCGGCTCGCAGACATGAGCTGGGATGAGATTAGCACGCGCCTCCGGCAGGAACTAGCGAAGCGCACTGATGCCGTGGCTTTCGGCCTTGGTGTCGGTTCGGTCGCCGCAGAGCTGCGCGGTCCCAGCCAGCGGCGGCGCAAAGATGAATCCCCGCCTCCGCTCGCCGCTTCTCAGCTTGGACGTTTCTTTTTTAGCACGGATGATCTCCCCCGCATCGAAGCGCTGTTGCGCGAGCGGTTTCCTCACGAGACCACTGAGACCATCGATCAGGCCAAACGCATCTGCCGCCATGAGTTCGATCTTCTCGGTTATCGTGGACTCCGTTACGGCGCCTCCATCGACTGGCGCTGGGACCCGGTGAACAACAAGCGGGCGCCGCGAAAAGTTTGGTATAAGATCCGTTATCTCGATATCGATCAGGTCGGCGATCACAAAATAGTCTGGGAACTGAACCGCCATCAGCATTTCGTGACCTTAGCCAAAGCCTATTGGTTGACCCAGGAACCGAAATACGTCACCGAACTGCTGAACGAGTGGCGGCATTGGCAGCGCGAAAATCGTTATCCAGCCGGCATCAATTGGGCAAGCAGCCTGGAAGTTGCCTTCCGAAGTCTCGCGTGGCTCTGGGTGGGACACATGCTGGCGTCAAGCCCGGCGGCGCCCGCAAGCTTTGAGCGCGATCTGCTCCGAGGTCTGGCTCTAAACGCCCGGCACATCGAGCGCCATTTTTCCACTTACTGGTCTCCCAACACACACCTGCTGGGCGAAGCCGTAGCGTTGTTTTTTATCGGCGCTCTCTGCCCGGAGCTCCGGTCCGCCGCACGTTGGCAGGAAACGGGCTGGCGCATCATTCTGCAGCAGGCCGAAAGGCAGGTGCAGCCGGACGGTTGGCACTTCGAGCAATCTGTTCACTACCACGTCTATGCCCTCGACTTCTTCCTGCACGCGCGAATCCTGGCGGGGGCAAATGAGATTGCCATCCCTCCGGAGTTTGACCGGACCATTGTGCGCATGCTCGAAGCGCTTCAGGCTTCCTCTCAAGCCGGCCTCGCGCCGCGCTTCGGAGACGACGATGGAGGACGAGTTTTTGATCCGCGGCGGAACCGTTGTGAACACATGCTTGATCCTCTCTCAACGGGGGCTATTTTATACGGACGTCCGGATTTCAAGGCGTCCTCCGGCGAACTGAAAGAGGAATCGTTGTGGCTGCTCGGCCCTGAAGGAGTGCGCCGCTTCGACGAGCTGGATGGCGCACCTCCCTCGCTGGCTTCCACGCGCTTCGAAAGCAGCGGGCTTTGCGTGATGGCGAGTTACGCCTCTGAAGAATCCGGCGATTCTCCACCCACGCCCGCGCGCCGCCAACTCGTGATAGACGGTGGACCGCAAGGGACCGGCAGCGCCGGACACAGCCACGCGGACGCCTTGAGCGTGCAGCTTTCTATCGCAGGGGAGCAGTGGCTGATCGACCCGGGAACTTTCCGGTACATAAGCGCCGGGGGCGAACGGGATATTTATCGCGGCACCGGGGCGCACAACACCATGCAGGTTGATGGGCGAGACCAAGCGGACCCTTTTCATCCGTTCGGCTGGAAAGCATTGCCTCTTGTGAAGACGGACCTGTGGGTGACAGGTGAGCGATTCGACCTGTTCGCAGGCCGCCATGAAGGTTACCGCCGTTTTCCCAAGCCAGTCACTCACCGCCGCTGGGTCTTTCACCTGAAACCGCATTTCTGGTTGGTTCGAGATTTGGCGGATGGAGAAGGAGAGCACGATCTTGAAATTTCCTGGCATTTCGCGCCCACCTTTACGCCCTCGTACACGCCGCCCGGCTTCACCCTGTCGCGAGCGGTGAGCACCGGCCAGGCAGAGGAGGCACATGGTCTAACGATTTTCCCGGTTGAAGGACACGGATGGGCCCAGGAAATCCGCCGCGGCCGCGTCTCGCCCGCCTATGGCGTGGAAGAACCTGCGCCCATCGTCTGTTTTGTCGCGCGCAAGACGCTCCCCGCTGATTTTGTGTCCGTTTTACAGCCTGTCGATGAAGTGGGAGAAGGCGCAGCGAGCTTGAAACGAGTCGAAGCGGCAGAAGGTTCTGGCGCGCAAGGTTACCGTTACACGGTTGCTGGCGGCCAGCACTTATTTTTCTTTGCAGATCGAGACGGGAAATGGGAAGTTGATTCCTGGGCGAGTGACGCGCGGTTTGTCTATGCCGGTCTCCGCGGTGACGGTGAGCGGGTTCATCTGGCGTTTTGCGCCGGAAGCCGCCTCGACTTCGGTTCCAAGCGTCTCTTGGAATGTGACCGCCCTGTGGAACGCTGCGAGGTGACGCTCACTCGCAAAGGCCATGAAATCTGGTGCTCGGATCCGAATGCAGTTGCCGGATGCAACCCCGCCAATCTACACTCGCTTTTGGAGGCTCTGCTGGCATCGAAAGTAAACCACCGGTGAACGATAGTTACTCAGCTTTCCCCGGCGGGCTGACTTTCGCTTGAGGCAATCGCCTGCTTTTTGGCCAATCTTATGTGTGGAATATGCGGAATATTCAATTTTGACCGTGCCGAGCATGTGGATAGCCAGGTCCTGGCTTCCATGAACCGGCAGATCGTCCACCGCGGTCCGGATGACGAAGGCTTTTTCCGGGCGGAAAACGCCGGTTTGGCGATGCGCCGCCTCAGCATCATCGATCTGGCTGCCGGCCACCAGCCGATGGCTAACGAAGACGAAACTGTATGGATTGTGTTCAACGGCGAGATTTACAACCATCAGGAGCTTCGACCCGGCCTTGAGGCTCGCGGACACCGCTATCGAACGCGCAGCGATACGGAAACCATCATTCACCTATACGAAGAATATGGCCGCGAGTGCGTCAGCCACTTGCGCGGCATGTTCGCCTTCGTCATCTGGGACGCTGCAAAGCGCCGCCTCTTCTGCGCGCGGGACCGTCTGGGCATTAAGCCCTTCTATTATCACCTCGACGGACAAAGATTCCTGTTCGGCTCCGAGATTAAAGCTCTGCTCGCCCATCCGGGCCTGCGCGCGGAACTCGACCGGTCTGCCTTGCCCGAATATCTCGCTTTCGGCTATCGCTCCGGCGAAGAGACGTTTTTCAAGGGCGTTCGCAAGCTCATGCCGGGCCACACGCTCGAAATCGGCGAAGACGGCCGTCCCGAGATCCGGCCTTACTGGGATCTATCCGCACCGGGCGAGGACTCCCGCCCGCGCAAGTACTACGTCGATACCTATCGCACATTGCTTGAGCAGGCCGTCTCCACACACTTGATGAGCGACGTCCCGCTGGGCGTGTTTCTGAGCGGAGGGTTGGATTCGAGCGTGGTTGCCGCGCTCACTACCCGCCTGCGCCGCTCTCCGATAGAGACGTTCTCGGTTGGGTACGCGGAAGCCGAGTATAGCGAGCTGCCATTTGCGAAGACGGTGGCTTCCAGCCTTGGTTCCGTGCATCACGAAGTGCGGGTCGGCTGGCAAGATTTCATGGAGGCCATGCCGCGCCTCGTCTGGCACGAGGACGAACCCATCGTGTGGCCTTCAAGCGTCTCGCTGTATTTTGTGGCCAAGCTCGCCCGCGAACGCGTAACCGTTGTCTTGACGGGCGAGGGCAGCGACGAAACGCTTGCCGGCTACACGCGCTATGCCTGGACCGTGTGGAACGCGCGGTTTGACCAGGTGTACCGCCGGATGCTTCCGGGCGGCCTGCGTGGCTCCATCCGCAAGGCGCTCGATGAGCCCCGCTGGCTTCCGCTTGGGCTTCAGCGCCGCCTCCGGCATACCTTTCTCGCTCGCGATGGCGCTTCCTGGCCGTCTTTCTACTTTGATAATTTTTATTCGGCATTCACTGAATCCGCCCAGCAGGAACTGCTGGCTGAAAACCTGCGGCCAACACAGGGCGAGGCGTACCAGAATTCTCTAGCCTACTGGCAGCGCTCCTCCGGTGATTTACTCCACCGCCTGCTCTATACCGACATCAAAACTTATCTGGTTGAGCTGCTCATGAAACAGGACAACATGAGCATGGCAGCCTCCATTGAAAGCCGCGTGCCGTTCCTCGACCACGTCCTGGTGGAGTTTACGGCCGGCATCCCCTCCCGTTATGAAACGCAAGGCCTTGCGGGCAAGATGATCCTGAAAGAGGCCGCCGCGGATCTCCTGCCCGCATCCATCATCTACCGCAAGAAAATGGGCTTCCCCACTCCTCTGCGCGGCTGGCTGGCCGGGCCGCAACTTGAAAGCGTGGAGCGGCTCCTGCTTGAGTCACGAAGCCTGGAATGGGGTCTGTTCAAGCCGGATGCGATCCGCAAACTCTTCGCGGAGCAGCGCCGCGGCGAACGCGACCACTATGAGCGCATCTGGCGGCTGATGAACCTGGAGATTTGGCGCCGAGTGTTTCTCGATCGCGATCCGGCATACGCTCCCCACCGCTAAAATCTTAGAGTTGCGAAACTTGTTGCGAATGCGTCAAGTTTCCGCCTCACCCTCTCCCCCTATCGGGGGAGAGGGTGAGGCGGAGCTTCGCCAACCGTTACGCCATCGCTCACGCTGCAAAAACCTCTTGCAATTTTCCTTCCAGTAGAGTAGGCTAGACTAATAGCGTATAAGCCGTGCGCCCCCTCGCGCGTTTTCACTCTTGTCGTCACAACCACAATCCACGCCGTTCGGAGGACCACGAGCTTATGAATCGTCTTACCTCGCCTATTGAAAGCATCCAGGACTATTATCCCGTAGTGGTGGTTGGTTCGGGCTACGGCGGCGCCATAGCCGCCTCCCGGCTGGCGCGGGCAGGGCAAAAGGTGTGCCTGCTTGAGCGGGGTCGTGAAATCCTTCCCGGCGAATATCCGGAAACAGCCGCTGAAGTGGCTTGCGAGACACAGGTAGATGCTCCGCAGGGCTTCATCGGCAGCCGTACCGGACTTTACGACTTTCACCTGGACACCGACCTTAGCGTTTTGCGCGGCTGTGGCTTGGGCGGCACGTCGCTGATTAACGCCAGCGTTTCCTTGCGGCCTGAGGCGCGCGTTTTTAAGAATACAGGTTGGCCCGCGGAAATCCGCCAAGGCGCTCCGAACTCGCTTGAGCCCTATTTCCGGCGCGCAGAAGAGATGCTCAAGCCTGTTCCCTACCCCGAACACCTGCCTATCCCTGCCAAACTTGAAGCCCTCAAGAAAGCAGCGGCGGGGGCCGGAGGAGTTTTCTTTCGCGCCCCGATCAATGTGACCTTTTCTAGCGGAGTCAACCACGTCGGCGTCGAGCAATCCTGCTGCACGCTCTGCGGAGACTGCGTGACAGGTTGCAACCACAGCGCCAAAAATACCCTGCTCATGAACTACCTTCCCGATGCCAAAAATCATGGGGCTGAAATTTTCACGGAGGTTTCGGTAACGTACCTGGAAAGATCAGGCGGCCGGTGGATAATTCACTGCGAGCTACTCAATTCCGGACGAGAGCTATTTGATGCGCCGGCGCTGGCGATAACCGCCGATGTAGTCATACTGGGCGCAGGAAGTCTAGGTTCCACCGGAATTCTGCTGCGATCGAAAGCGCGCGGCCTGCCGCTTTCCGAACGCCTGGGATGCAATCTGACCGCGAACGCGGATGTTCAAGCCTTCGCCTATAACACCGAAGACGTGGTCAATGGCATCGGCGCCGGAACTCAACCGGTTCAGGAGGTGGGGCCGGTCGGGCCGTGCATTACAGGCGTGATTGATGGCCGCTACGCCGATTCCTTGGGCGACAGCGTGGTTATCGAGGAAGGAGCGGTGCCCGGCGCCATTTCTATGCCGCTGCCCGAGGTGCTGGCCGCCGCGGCAGCCGGGAATGGAACGAAGGGCGGCCTTTTGCAGACGCTCAAGGCCAAGGAGCGGGAGATCGAAAGTCTGGTTCTCGGACCCTATCGCGGCGCGACGCGCAACACGCTCACCTATCTCGTCATGGGCCACGACGACGGCCAGGGCCGGTTGGTTCTCGAAAACGGCCGCCTTTGCATTCGCTGGCCCGGCCTCGCCCAACAGCCGGTGTTCCAGAAAATCAGCCGGCGGCTGGAGCAAGCCACGCAGCCTCTCGGCGGCCAATGCCTCACCAACTCCCTCACCGGGCGGTTATTCAATTCCGAACTCATCACCGTACATCCCTTGGGCGGCTGCGGCATGGCTCAAGACGCCAGCAAGGGCGTTGTGAACCACAAGGGACAGGCTTTCTGCAGCGGAGCCACAGAGTCGGTTTATGAAAACCTCTACGTCATGGATGGCGCTGTGATTCCCTGCGCGCTGGGCGTAAACCCACTGCTCGCCATCTCTGCGCTTGCCGAACGCTCGGCGGAAATACTCGCCTCCGAGCGTGGTTGGGTCATCGACTTCAGCCTTACCTCTCCGCCGCCCCAAGCGCCCGTGATGGAGCAAATCGGGCTTCGATTCACCGAATCGATGCGCGGCTACTTTTCCACGAAGATAAAGGACGACTACCAGCGTGCCGCCGAAGAAGGGCGGCAGAGCCGTTCGCGGTTTCAATTTACCTTGACCATCGGCGCCGCGGATATGGATAAAGCGCTCTCAGTTCCCGGGCATCCCTTCACCATCGTAGGTACTGCAGAGGCCGCTGCTCTTTCTCCGCGTCCGCTCACCGTGACAGAGGGAGCATTCAGCCTGCTTGAAAAAAACGAAGGCGCCGTCGGCGGGCGCAACATGATTTATCGAATGAAAATGCGGTCCGACGAAGGACGCACGTTTTACTTCGAGGGCATAAAAGTAATCCACCACGGACCGGCGGGCGCTCTATGGCCAGAGACTACCACCCTTTACGTGACTGTCTACGATGGAAACGATTCCGCATCCCCCGTGCTGGGCAAAGGCATTGTGAGGATTTCCGCCGAGGACTTCATGCGCCAGCTTACGACCATTCAGGTGACCGGCGCTCAGGACAACAGGCAAAGACTGGATGCATTGACCCGGTTCGGCAAGTTTTTCGCGGGCGTGCTATGGGATACCTACGGGGGTGTTATCGCCCCGCCAAACTACCTGCGGGCTGACGCTCCGCCGCGCAAAAGGCGCCCGCTTAGAGCCCCGGCGCCGGAAACACACTTTTTCAACACTTCAGACGGCGTCGAGCTGCGGTTGCTTCGCTACCGCGGCGGCAGCAAGGGGCCTGTGATCTTAACGCACGGGGTTGGCGTCTCCAGCCTTATCTTCCGCACTGACACGATTCCAACCAACTTGGTCGAGTTTCTGGTAGCGCGAGGGTTCGACGTGTGGGCGCTCGATTTCCGGTCGAGCATCGAGCTTGCATCTTCAAATCTGCAATCGACGGCGGACGACGTGGCCGCCTACGACTATCCGGCAGCGGTGGCCGCCGTGCAGGAACTCACCGGCGCGCCGAGCGTGCAAATGGTGGTGCACTGCTTTGGTTCGGTGAGCTTTTTCATGGCGATGCTCAGCGGCTTGAAGGGCGTTCGCTCCGCGGTGAGTTCGCAAGTCGCCACTCATCTGATACCGCCCCCCATCACGCAGATAAAGTGCGGGCTTTACATGCCGGAGGTTCTGAACACGCTGGGAATCAAATCGCTGAATGCCTACGTGAATGACCACGCCGGTTGGGAGGGGCGGCTCTACGAGGCCGCCATGCGCCTTTACCCAATCCCTGGGAATCAGCTTTGTAATAGTCCGGTATGCCACCGCATAACCTTCATGTATTCTCAGGTTTTCGAACACGAGCAATTAAACGCCACCACGCACAGCGCCCTGGATGAAATGTTCGGCGCTACGAACATCAGTGCTTTCGAGCACCTTAGCCGCATGGTACGGACGGGACACATCGTCACGGCCAAAGGCGAGGACGCTTATTTGCCGCACCTGGAGCGGCTTGCCATTCCGATCTCATTCGTCCACGGCGGCGAAAACCAATGCTTCACGCCGCGAAGCACTGAGCTCACTTACGAGCTACTGCGCGATCGAAACGGCAAAAATCTCTATACCCGCCATGTTATTCCCCGCTACGGGCATGCCGATTCGATCTTGGGCAAAAACGCCGCCGTCGATGTGTACCCCCACATCGCCCGGCACCTCGAAGAGACCAATGACTGAATGAAGCAGCGCGCGCAAAAATCCCGGAAACGAAACGGCCTCCGAGGTTGCGCCGACCGCAACGGCCCGGAGGCCTTGGGTGCTGATGGAATTGGCCTTTTGCCGGTCTTGCCGGATAGCAGGCGCTTGGCAGCGCCGCAAAGCCTCTTCCCGTCTAAGAAGGGATCACGAAAGCTTGCGCCAGCCAGCGCCTAAGCCTCAGCACCCTCGCTTAGTTTACAGTCCGTTGTCATGGATCACCTCCTTTCTAGCGATGAGCCGATCATAAAAGCAGGCCACTGTCGAGTCAAGGAATAATTGCCCGTTCCCGATGCGCCTGGGAGAGCCGGCCAGATGACAGCATTCGCGGCCCGGCAGAGATTCTCCCAAGCGAAAAACAGCGTTAAACTCATGCAAGGGGCCAGGCTCGAAAACCAAGTGGTACGAGTATCCGGCGGCGGACAAAACAACGCATCGCGCTGACCGTTGCTGAAGCGCACCGCGAACATTGGCGTGCCACCCTGTCCGCAATCACGAACTATGCCTACTACGTGGCGCCATGAGTACGCGAACTGAAACTATCCGTCTACGGTCGATCCTCGCCTGTTTGACTTTAGTCTCCGTCTGGTCACTCTGTCCGCGTCCTCTTTCAGCGCGAGGCAAGGAAGACGAGGCCAAGTTAGTCGCGAGCATTGAGCGGGAGAACAAGCCCGTCAAGAAAGCGAAGATGGAGGTCCGCCTGGGCCGGTTTCAATTACAACAGGCAATCAGCGCTTATGAAAAGCAGCAAATCCCGCAAGGACAAAAGCTTCTTTCTTCGTCCGTTGACGATATGGAGAAAGCCTGGAGCATCCTGAATGCGAGCGGACGCAACGCCGCGAAGAAACCGCAGGGGTTCAGAACTCTTGAAATCGGACTCAATGAAGACACTCGCCGGCTCGGCGACCTGCGCAGACAAGTCTTTTACCTGAATCGCCCTCCGCTCGACGATGCCCTGAGCAAATTAAACCGCTTGCACGAGAAAGTCCTGTTGGCGCTGTTCCCCGGAGCCGCGCCTCCGGCCAAAAGAAACCCTGATTCCAGGATTCGAACCAGCCATTTCAGCCGCGAGGTCCAACTCCGGTGACGACATCGCGGCAAGCCCTGATTTTATTGATGCTCACGCTGGCGCCGCTCCGGTGTCTGCTCGCGCAGCAGCACGCCTCACTTTCGGAAGCCGAGGTTGAGAAGCTTCGCGACACTCAGGAGCCAGGCAAGAGGATCGAGGTCTATCTGGACTTCATGCAGAGCCGGTTGGTGCAATTCGACTCGACTCGCAGCCAGCCGCCAGGTTCCCGCGAAGAAGCTGGAAAGCTAATGGATCATATGATAGGCCAATACGTCCAACTGGACGATGAGATGAAAGACTGGATTCAATATCAGTACAACCGCGACGGCGATATGAGAGGCGGGCTACGTGCGCTTCTTAACCGCGGCGCGAAGCAGCTTGAAGAACTCCGCCACGCGCAGCAGACTCCGGACGCCAACTCCTCTCAATATCCTGATACGCTAAAGGACGCCATCGCCGATCTTGAAGATACACTGAACGGCGCTACTGCGGCTCTCAGCCGCCAGAACAAGCAATTCGGCGTGCTGAAGCGCGGGAGCAAGGCATCCACTCAGGCTTCGGACGAAGCAGTGAAGGAAGAAAAGAAACGAATTAAGAAAGAAGAGAAGCTTCGCAAGAAGGAGCGGAAAGAGCGGAATTCGTCCGGGCCGGGAAATAACTGAAACCTTTATGCACTGAAGCCCGTCACGAGTACGACGCCGTCTGACGGCTCCGAAGCCGCCGGGCCGGCTCCGGTTTCAGCGTTTTCACAGAACTCTGCGACCTGAATGAGCGATCAACTATTCTTGCCGTTCGAAGCGCCACGCTGCCCGGCTGAAATCTTTGCACAAGCTTTCCGGCGTCTCGTACCCAACAAACCTATGCCCTATTTCCGCGTGGAATACCGCAAGTGGGCGCAACTTCGCAGCACAATCCGGGTTCAAGACCACGCCACAGTGCAGGTTGAAATTTGCGATGTCTTGTGTGATGCGCCTTTGCAAGCGCTCGATGCGCTCGCAGAAATCCTGATTTCCCGGCTTTACTCCCGCCGGCCATCCCGCGAGGCGCGCGCAAGCTACCTGGCCTGCATCATGTCTCCCGGCATCCGGCGCCGCATCGAGGAGACTCGCCGGGAGCGCGGTTTTAAGTTGATGCTTCCGGCTCGGGGACGCTGCTATGATTTGGAAGAGATTTTTGAGGCTCACAATCACGCCTTCTTCGAGGGCAAGCTGAAGGTCAGCAAACTTGGCTGGAGCATCACCCGCTCAACCAGCATCCTGGGACATTACGACCCGGCGCACGACACCATCACCATCAGCCGTCTCTTGGATTCTCCTCAGTCGCCGCGCTTGCTTGTGGAATACGTCCTCTTTCATGAAATGCTGCACTTGAGGTACCCGGTGAGCCAAAACCATCACCGTCGTGTAATCCATTCCGCCGAGTTTCACGCCGCAGAGAAACGGTTCCCCGGTTACCGGCAGGCGCAGAGCCTGCTGCGTTCGGAAGCGTGGGGAAACCGCTGGGAGGGGCGAGATAAAAATTGGCGAAAGGCGACCTCACAAGCAGCTAGACCTAGTTAAGGCTTACAAATTATAGTGACAACATCCGCTGGTGCGGCGCTGTCCTCAGCGCCGAAAGACGCCGGTGAGGACACCGGCGCTACAAAAAAGCCGTCACTGTAATTTGTGGTTCGTCTCCCAAAAGTGTGATTAGCATTCCTCCGGTAGCGGAAGATGCGC
>NFUN01000002.1 GCA_002197525.1 Acidobacteria subdivision 13 bacterium RH2 MAG17b
CTCTCCCCGCTTGCGGGGAGAGGGCAGGGGTGAGGGGGTGTATTTGATCCGAAATGGAACAGTTATTATCTGACAGCCCCTTACTTTGCGCCTTCGCGCCTTTGCGTGATGCCTTTTATCTTACGAACGCAGTCCATCCGCTATCCGTCGTGCAATTTCCTAGCTGGTGAAAATCTCTGCAAGCTTCATCCAGCTCTCATCCACGTATTTCAACTTGGACATCGCGCTGGCCAGCGGAATTTCCGTGATCAGGTTGCCGCTCAGGCGCACCATCATCCCCAACTTCCCCTCGTGGATCAAATCCACTGCTCTCGCTCCGTAGCGCGTGCTGAGCACCCGGTCAAACGCAGTCGGCGAGCCGCCGCGCTGAATGTGGCCAAGCACGGTGGCGCGGGTCTCAAAGCCGGTGCGCTTTTCGATCTCCGCCGCCAGCAGCTCGCCGATCCCGCCCAGCCGTTCATGCCCGAACGCATCCACCTTCTTGTCCTTGGTCACCGTTTCTTCAAGGCTCGCCAGCTTGAATCCTTCGGAAACCGCGACAATGGCAAACATTTTCCCGCGCGCGCGGTTGCGTTCGATGATATCGCAGATTTTCTCGATCGCGACAGGCTGCTCCGGAATCAGGATGCAATCCGCCCCGCCCGCCAGGCCTCCCATCATCGCAATCCACCCGGCGTTGCGGCCCATGATTTCCACCACCATCACGCGCTGGTGGGATTCGGCGGTCGTTTGCAGCCGGTCAATCGCTTCCGTGACGATCGAAACCGCCGTGTCAAACCCGAAGGTCTGATCCGTTCCGTCAATATCATTGTCGATGGTCTTCGGAACGCCCACCACCTTGACGCCTTCAGCCGCCAATGTCCTAGCCACGCTCAGCGTGTCGTCGCCGCCGACCGCTATCAGGAAGCCGATTCCAAGTTTCTTGAGATTCTCATAGACCTTCTGTTTGTCTTCCGGCTTCTTCAGCGGGTTCGTGCGCGAAGTGCCCAGGATCGTCCCGCCGCGCGCCAGGATGCCGGAAGTGGAATCGAGCGTCAGCGGCTCCGCCATGCCCTTCACCAATCCCAGCCAGCCTCGTTGAATGCCAAGCACGTTGTAGCCCAGCATTCCGGCGCGGCGCACCACAGCGCGAATCACCGCATTCAAGCCCGGACAGTCGCCGCCTCCCGTCAAGATTCCGATCGTGCCATTGGACTTCGCTGCCATGCGCGTTCTTTCCTCCAGGATGCAGGTCGCTGCGCCTTAGTACCGGCATTGATAAGATCGGTGACGCATCCGCCTTGCCCTCACCCGGCTCGCCCAGGCGACCCACCCAACACGTCACTGTAATTGCGAATAACCGCACTTAGCTGTAAGGGCAGCCTCTGACCGCCGGCCTTTATTTCTTACTAGCCTCGCCTCAAACGCAGAGAAAACTCTAGCAACAATCAACCGAGGGGTCAAACGTTCGGGCAAGGTTTAAGTAGGGTTGGCAGAACGCGGTCGAATGCGGACGTCTGAATCGATTGCTTCTTATTTGGCGCTATCTACCCAAGTTGGGAAATCCTTGTATCCATACTCGCTGACCCAGTCGCCGGGTGGCGCATACATCACGCTTGTCACGATGTATGCGATTCGAAGCTGTCACAAGCGAGTAGCGCCGAGTTATCCGGCGTGGCGGGATTACTCGGCGGCTCTTCGCGTAGGAATTCAAAAACAGCCTCTTCTGCAATTCAACAACGAAGGTTGGAGCGGGGTAGCGCAGAGTTTCGCATTTTAGAAACTCTGCGGCCTTTCCCCGGAAACATCGGTTATGATTCGTCGCGATGTCTCGTCTTCGGCGGCTCTGGCAAGGGCGTTTTTTCGACCGCGCCTTGCGGACGGTCAAGGAATACATTCATCTGAATCCGGTGCGGGCAGGACTGGTTAGCAAAGCGGATGAATGGAAGTGGTCAAGCGTGCGTGACACCACAGGAAGCGTGGCGGCACCGGAGGCAATCAGCAGCATTTTGCCTGTAGATCGCGTATTGTTACCCCCTGATGAGAGAACACGAATTTGAAGGCAACAGCCGCAGAGTTTCTCAAGAGCGAAACTCTGCGCTACCCGCTGTGAGCGGCGAAATGGTTGAAAGATCAAGGCCGCCGGTCATAGACCGGCGCTACAAAACCAAAGTGAGCCACTCCTGAAATCCGGCATGGTTTATTCAGGATGAAACGTGTATACTACAGACACTTGATGAGTTTTTGTGACCGGTTACCAGTGACGATGGAGGCCATGGAATCGTTCTGCGATTTTGTGGCTTTTTTTGTTTTTGGCGAGTGGTTGCGAGGACGGAACAAGATAATGTCAAAAATTAAAGGAACATCCAAATGAACAACAGAGAACAAGGAACGGTAAAGTGGTTCAACAGCGCGAAGGGATACGGATTCATCCAGCGCGCTTCCGGAGACGACGTTTTCGTGCATCACTCAGCCATCCAGGCGACAGGCTTTAAATCGCTCAACGAGGGCGATTCGGTGGAATTCACGGTCACTAAAGGTCCAAAAGGATTGCAGGCGGAAAACGTAGCAAAGCTCTAAGACGAGCCAAGCTCCCCGCCTGCCTCCTGCAAGCGAGGCGGGCGGGAACCGCCCCAGGGACGCCTAACGAACAATGCAAATCCAGTACATTGGCTTTCAACCCGGACCCTCAGGCAGAGACTACACGTACCGCGTGATCGCTCCGAAATCGGAGAACCGCGAATTCGTATTTACAATCTCGAACCAGGCGTTCGTGGAAAGGCACGTGTCTTTCCAGGACGGGGCGGACATCTGTTACCGGAAATTACAGCAGGCGCTTGATCTTGAAACCATCGAGCAACCGCTTCCCCGCCGTTTCATCATCTCCGACCAGGAACTCGACGCATACCGGGAAAAGCACCGCCCGGCCAGACGGCGAAGCTGGTAAGCAAAAGCCCACGGTATCCCGCACAACGGGACCGCGGCTACGCGCCAGGGCCCGGCCGCCGTCAGTCCACCAACCCTTCCTCTTCGTATTGGTGTTTCAGATTGGCCACCACGTTCGGATCGGCTAGCGTCGTCGTGTCCCCAAGCACCCGCCCCTCGGCGATGTCCCGGAGCAGCCGCCGCATGATTTTGGCGCTGCGCGTCTTTGGCAGCTCGGAGGTGAAAAAAACGTCATCGGGCCGGGCGAGCGCGCCGATCTTGTGCGCCACGTGCTCTCGCAGCTCCTGCTTCAGTGCGTCGTTAGGATGCACGCCTTCTTTAAGCGTCACGAAAGCTGCAATCCCTTGCCCTTTAACCTCGTGGGTCTTGCCGATCACGGCGGCCTCCGCAACGGCTTGGTGATCCACCAGAGCGCTTTCCACCTCAAAGGTTGAAATGCGATGACCTGAAACATTCATCACGTCATCCACGCGGCCGAGCAGCCAGAAGTACCCCTCCGCATCCACCTTTGCGCCGTCGCCGGTGAGATATTTGCCGGGATATCTTGACCAATACTGCCGCTCATAGCGCTCGGGATCGCCGTAAATGGTGCGAAACATGGCCGGCCACGGCCGCGTGAGCACCAGATAGCCCCCGCTTCCGGGGCCGACGGGTTGGCCCTTTTCGTCAAACACCTCGGCTTCAATTCCCGGAAACGGTTTAGTGGCTGATCCCGGCTTGGTGGCGGTGAGTCCAGGCAACGGGGAAATCATGATCATGCCCGTCTCGGTTTGCCACCACGTATCCACGACGGGGCAGCGGCCGTGGCCGATGTGGTGGTGATACCAGATCCAGGCTTCGGGATTGATGGGCTCACCCACCGTGCCGAGCACGCGCAGCGAGGAGAGATCGTGCTGGGCGGGCCACTCCGTTCCCCATCGCATGAAGGTGCGGATGGCGGTGGGCGCGGTGTATAAGATGCTAACGCCGTACCGGGCGACGATTTGCCAGAAGCGGCCGCGATCCGGATAATCCGGGCTACCTTCATAAATCAGGCTGGTACAACCGTTCGCGAGAGGCCCGTAAACGATATAGGAATGTCCCGTGACCCAGCCGATGTCCGCCGTGCACCAGTAGACATCGGTCTCCTTTACATCAAAGACGGCGCGGTGCGTCACGGACGTGCCGAGCAAATACCCTGCCGAGGTATGCACCACGCCCTTCGGCTTGCCGGTAGTGCCGCTGGTATAGAGGATGTAGAGCATGTCTTCGGCGTCCATCACTTCGGGCGCGCAGCGGTCCGAGGCGCGCCCGACCACGTCGTGCCACCACACGTCCCGGCCGGTCTGCATCGTGCAGGGGGCTTTTTCCCCGATGCGCCTCAGCACGATCACCTTTTCGATGCTCGGAGTGCCTTTCTTCAGCGCCTCGTCCACGTTGGCCTTCAAGGGAACTATGTTGCCGCGGCGCCAAGCGCCATCCGCCGTTACGACCACTTTGGCCTGCGCGTCATTGATGCGTTCCTGCAGGGACTCGGCGGAGAAGCCTCCGAACACCACGCTGTGTGGCGCGCCGATCTTGGCGCAGGCGAGCAGGGTGATGGGCAATTCCGGCGTCATGCCCATGTAGACGGCCACGCGGTCGCCTTTCCGCACGCCCAGCGACTTGAGGGCGTTCGCGCACCGGTTTACTTCGCGTTCGAGCATTCCGAACGTCAACACCCGCGAATCGCCTGGCTCGCCTTCCCAGATGATCGCTGCCTTGTTGCGCCGTGAGGATGCGGCGTGGCGGTCCACGCAGTTGGTGGCGACGTTCAACTTTCCGCCTACGAACCACTTCGCCCAGGGAGCGTTCCATTCCAGCACCTTATCCCAACGCTTGATCCAGTCCAGATGCTCCGCCTCTTCCGCCCAAAAGCGCTCGGGGTCCTTGCGGGCGCGCTCGTAGACTGAGGAATCTCCCCAATTGGCCTGCTTGCGGAATTCCTCCGGGGGCGGGTAAACACGCTTCTCATCGAGGAGCGCTTCCAGTCTTTCGTGCTGCGACTCGGCTTGGTCTGACATAACTGAACCTCCGTTCATCGGTCCGGAATTGGCCTTGCAGGCCAGCACATCGCTTTGACCCACGGGCATACAGCATACTGAAAAAAGGCTCGGCGGGAAACACCAAGGCTCGCACAGCCGGTAGTTGCGGTTACCGCGCTCAACGGGATTTCGATTTTCTTATCTGGGCCATAAAGCCATTTGATTGGCCTTTGTAAGGGCGCCGCCGTTATACTCGTGTTGATAACAAAGACCTCAGAGGCTGCTGAGATTGAGAAGCTGGGCGCGGATGTCATCCATCGTGCGCGGGCGGGGCTGATTTGCCGGGGTCGGCATAAGTCCGCTACGAAGCCCCAGAAGCACCGCTTGCCGTCGCGCCGCGCCGTGGGCGATAATACGGCATCCCGGCCCTGATGGGCGCCGTGACGAACGCATTTCCGATTCATTTTCGCAAAGGTGCATAAAACGTGAAAAAAGTCGAAGCGATTATTCAGACCTCCCGTTTGAATCCTGTAAAGGATGCGCTGCAAGAAATCGGAGTTGACGGCATGACCGTATCCGAGGTTCGCGGTCACGGACGCCAAAAAGGGCACACGGAAGTCTACCGTGGCAACGAATACGTTGTTGACCTGCTTCCCAAGATCAAGCTCGAAGTTATCCTGCCGGACAATCTGGTGGAACCTGCGGTCCAAGCGATCTTGAAGACAGCAAAAACCGGGAAAATCGGCGACGGCAAGATTTTCATTTACCACATCGAAGAGGCTATCCGGATTCGCAACGAAGAGAGGGGCGACGCCGCACTATGAGCGGCGCAGTCCCGGTGATCCCCTACGTCCCGCCCCAAGGAAGGTTGTGGAGTTGTCAAGCAAGCCTGTCCCGGACCCCGCTACAAATTCGATGCCCGATTCAGGGTTGCCCCCCGCCGTAGAAGCGTTCTATACGTCAGAGTTGGGTCAGATCAGGCAAGCCTTTGAGACCACGGGTGACGGCGCGGCCTATCTCCGCGAGCGCGCAGAGCGCGTCGATTCGGTGGTCGCGCAACTCTATAAGGCTCTTTTTTCCACTAATCTTCACGGCCCAGCCGGCTTCTGCGTGGTTGCAGTGGGCGGGTACGGAAGGCAGGAGCTCTTTCCGTTTTCCGACGTCGACCTGCTGTTTCTGGGAAACAACGCGGCCGTCCTGCAGAGTCTCCGTGAGCCTATCGCCACGCTCGCCCGGAATCTATGGGACCTCCGTATGCACGTGGGCCACAGCACACGCACGCTTGCCGAGTGCGGCCAGCTCCACACCGACAACCTGGAATTCACCGTTTCCCTGCTGGACGCCCGGTGGCTTGCGGGTGACACGGAACTGTTCGGCACGCTTCGCTCCCACACATTGCTGCACCTCGTCGCGCGCGACCGTCAGGATCTTATCCGCAACTTGGTGCAAATAACGCACGACCGGCACGCAAAGCATGGCCGCACCATCTTCCACCTCGAACCCAACATCAAGGATGCTCCAGGCGGGCTTCGCGATTACCATGTGGCGCGATGGCTTTCCGTCATCAGCGAGGCGGCGGAGCACGGCCGCTGGAAAAATCCGGAGGAGGGGTGGCCTCACGATCTCAGGGAAAAGGTCAAACCTGCATTTCGGTTTCTCGCTTCGCTGCGCTGCCTTCTGCATTTTGACCGGGGCCGGGACGACAATTTACTGAGCTATGAGTTGCAGGAAAAGGCGGCCGCCGCGGGGCTGGGCGTCAGTTACGGCAGGCCCGTAGACCCGTCGCAGTGGATGCGGGCCTACTTTCTGCACGTGCGGTCAATCCACCGCCTCGTGACGCGTCTGCTTGAGGAAGCCACTCCGCCGCGAGCTTCTCTTTACGGCATCTTCCAAGACTGGCGGTCGCGGCTCTCGAACGCCGATTTCTCCGTCATCCGCGGCAAGGTTTATCCGCGCTCCCTGGCAATGCGCGATCTGGCCACATTACTCCGGCTTTTTGAAATGCTCGCTCGCCACGACCTCGAATTGAGCCGCGAAGCGGAGCGCTGGGTGGAGGAATGCCTTCGGCCCGCTGGAATGGATTCCGGCGCGGGCGAACGCCGCAGCGGGCTTCCACTGGCCGGACTGTGGTCCACATTCGGGAAAATTTTGACCCTGCCCTACGCCGCCGGGGCCCTGCGCGCCATGCACCGGCTGGGATTCCTTACCGCGCTCTTTCCCGAATTTCGCGCCATTGATGCGCTCGTGATTCGCGACTTTTACCATCGCTATACCGTGGATGAGCACTCTTTCGTGGCCATCGAAAAGGTGAGCGCGCTCCGGCGCATCCAGGGAAGCTCCGCAAGCGCCCCAGAAAGCGACAATGGATGGAAGGAGAAATTTCAGGAGATTTGCGCAGAACTGGAAAGGCCGGAATTGCTCTCCTTGGCTCTGCTTTTTCACGATGTCGGAAAAGGACTGGAAGGGCCAACTCACATCATCGGGAGTCTGGGAGCAGCAGAAAAAATCTGCGCGCAGCTGGAACTTGGACCCGCCGATACGGATGGCGTCTTGTTCCTGATCGCTCAGCACATGGAAATGTCCGCCGCCCTCCGCCGCGACATTTTTGATTCGGAAACCGTCCGCGCCATGGCTGAAAAGGTGGGAACGCCGGAGCGGCTGAAAATGCTCTGCCTGTTCACTTATGCCGACGTGAGTGCGGTCAATCCAGAGGCGTTGACGCCCTGGAAGGCAGAGATGCTCTGGCGGCTCTATGCCATGACATTCAACTATCTATCCCACAGCCTGGACCAGGACCGCTTGCGGCCTGCACAGCAGGAAGCAGCCTCCTTGCGCTCCATGGTTACCTTCCTCGAACCGGGCTCGCGTGCGGAGGATCTGAAGGCTTTCCTGGACGGCTTTCCCCGGCGTTACCTTGCCACTCATTCTCCTGAAGAAATCGCGGGGCATTTCCGGTGGGCGCGGCGGTTGGAGGAAAGACCCGTGTACGCCAAGGTTCTGCGCCGCGATAATTTCTACGAACTCACCGTCATAACGCGGGACCGTCCTCACCTTTTCGCATCTATCACCGGGACGCTCGCCGGCTGGAGCATGAACATTCTGAAAGCCGACGCCTTCGCCAACAGCGAAGGCATCGTTCTGGACGTTTTCCGGTTTCATGACCTTTTCCGGACCTTGGAGTTGAACCACGGGGAGGCCGCGCGCCTGGAGACCCAGGTGGTGGATGTTCTCAGCGGCAGGAAGCAGCTTGGGTCCATCGTGGCGGGCCGGACCAGCGCTCCGCCTCCTGTGCAAACTAAGGTGAAGACCCTTACCCAGATCACGTTTGATGAAACCAGCTCTTCCCGCTGCACTCTGCTCGAACTTGTCGCCCAAGACCGCCCCGGATTGCTCTACGAGGTTAGCTCCACGCTGGCCGAGCTCGGCTGTAACATCGAGGTGGCTCTCATTGATACTGAGGCCCAGCGCGCGATTGACGTGTTTTACCTTACGGCGCAAGGCGCAAAACTTGACCAGAACCGCCAGCAGGCAATTCGGGCTGCATTGCTCGACAAGTTGTCCGCAAAGCAATCATCGGCCAAGCAGTGAAGTCAGGAACAGTACGGCCGCCCAATCAACCGCATCAGCCGGGGCGCTTTTCGGTATACATGCGAGTATCAACTTCGGCAAGGTCTTGCTGCACTGACTGGCCTGCAAGGTGATGATAAAGCCCCAAGCTGAGCGAAATCGCCACCTCGCCCACTTGGCTGCTCCAGTCCACCTCTCCGATTCGCTGCTGGATGCGGTCCCGCACAATGATTGCTCCGCCCTCGTCGGTTTCCGGCAAGATCAGCAGAAATTCGTCGCCTCCATAGCGCACCACGTGGTCGGAGCCGCGCAGGCACGATTTCAAGATCGCGGCAACCTGCGCCAGAATTTCGTCGCCCATTAAGTGCCCGTAACGGTCGTTAACCCGTTTGAAATTGTTCACATCGCACATCATGAGCCCCAGGGGGCGTCCGTTGCGCTCTGCGCGCGCAATTTCCTTTTCGAGCAGGCTCTGCAGGAAATTGCGGGTGAAGACGTTGGTTACGGCGTCGAACGTCTTTGCTACATGGTCAGACTGCGCCGCCATGGCCTGTTGCAAAGTCAGCAGCCGCAGCTTGCGCGTCTCCGCTTCATACCGGACCAGGTAAAGCGCCAGCACCATGATCACCAGCAAGGTGACGAACAGAACTTGCGGCGGGACGGTAATGACTAGTGAGCCGCGCTGCCACAGGCCGTGGGGCAGCAGGAGCGAAACGGCCCCAAAGCACACAACCGCCGCGATGAAAATCAAAAGCGCCCGGACAGCGTGACTTTCGACTTCAATGCGGTTGAGCTCCGACTTGATGCGGCTCTGAGGGCCAGTGGGTTCGGAGGTGTGGGTCGGTTTCGCCATTTCACGGACCCCTCCTGGGCGCCGTCCCGCAAGGGCAGGGTGACCCCAAGAAGTAACTGGCTGCATTATAGGCCCGCGCGCTCGAAAAGCAAACGACTCCCCAGCTCCTTGTAAAGGGTTTAGAAATTGCTTCTATGCCACCCTAACAGTTTGTTGAAAAACGCAAAAGGGCTGTCATCCTGAGCGGAGCGAAGGATCTGCTTTCATTTTGAATCAGCAACATACGAGATTCTTCGTCGC
>NFUN01000020.1 GCA_002197525.1 Acidobacteria subdivision 13 bacterium RH2 MAG17b
CCGCACCGTGAAGAACTTCACGGCCGCCATCTATCATTGCTGCGCGCATCTTCCGCTACCGGAGGAATGCTAATCACACTTTTGGGAGACGAACCAAAAATAAAGACCGGCGGTCACAGACCGCCGCACCAGCCGCAGTTGTCACACAGACTCTCTAGCCCGGCGAGGCAGCCACGGCCAGAGTTTTTTTGACTGTGTCTGCTTCCCGGAATAAGCACACGGTTCGATCCGCGCCTCGCGCGCTTCCGTCTTTGGAGGACCGGCTTACGCCTCTAACTTTGGTTCGGAAGAGCATAACGAACATGTCCTTTATGGGGGGGGTATTGCTCTGTTTCGTCACGCTCTCTTGCATGACGCTACAAGGCGCTGCTTTATGCCCGTGCCATGATACCAACCATGAGCCGGCTGCGGGCCTGACTGTGGCTTCGGCTGTGTGCCAGCTTCGATCCGTTATTTCGCCGTGCGAACAGGCGGGGCAAGCCGCAACAACCGGGAAAACTCTGTTTAAAATCGCCGGTCATCCGTTGACGCTAACCGGCAGCGTTCGCACGCGCGATTACGAATGGAGTTACTTCAATCCGGGTCCGGTGAAAAACGGTGGAAGCCAAAATGAATACAACTATCAAGCAAATGTTCTAAGGCTAGGGCTGGGATACCAGCGGGGTGGAGTGAAAGTGTTTGCGGAGATGATGAATCCTTCGCTGTTTGACCTGCCCGAGCGGGCGTCGGCTCCCTCACCCGTGGGTGCGCTGGGGCTCGGCGCAAACCACTTTCAGCTTTCCTCGCAATGGGTTGCCGCCACAGTATTCCTGAAACAGGCTTATATCGAGATCGAAAAGGAAGGGCTGCATATACAGGGTGGGCGGTTCGATTATGGCGAGGGAGCCGACTCGCTTCCCCAGGACCCGCAACTGCGGTGGGTGGTGCTGAACCAAATCCAGCAGCGCTTGCTTGGCGACTTCGGGTGGGGCGACGTCATGCGCTCTTACGACGGAGGTAAAGTCCGCTATGGGAGCGGCAACTGGAATGCCACCTTGATGGCCGGCATACCTACGCAGGGTGTCTACGATATCCACGGGATGGACGAAATTAACAGGGTCAATGTCGCCTATGGCGCGCTCAACGCCGGGCCGGGAGCGCTGTGGGGAAATTCCGTGGGCCGTGTGTTCTACATCCATTACGAGGACGGTCGCGGCCTGATCCCTGTGGACAACGAACCCAAACTGGCGGCAGCGGCAAACCGTGGCCCGATTCGAATCGAAACCATCGGAGCGGATTACGCGCACACCATGGATTATGGACCCGGAACGTTCGATGTTCTGGCCTGGGGCGTCTATCAGTTCGGCTCATGGGGCAATCAGGCTCAGCGGGCGGAGGCTTTCACCGCACAGGCCGGTTACCGCTTCGATGATGCCCCGTGGCAGCCCTGGCTGCGCCTGCTCTACACGTTTGGGTCCGGCGACAAGAACCCCGGCGACGGCGCGCATGGCACGTTTTTTCAGGTGCTTCCAAGCCCTCGGGCTTACGCACTCGACCCGTTCCACAACATGATGAACCTGAAGGATGCGGGCGCGGAGATAATACTATCTCCCAGAAAGGCAGTCGAGTGGCGCACCACAGTGCACGGGATCTGGCTCGCGTCGAGCAGCGACCTTTGGTACATGGGAGCCGGAACGTTTGACAACTCTTCGTTCGGGTACATGGGACGTCCCAGCTATGGACACAGTTATCTAGCTACCGTGGTGGACACAGGCCCCGCGTGGAAGCCCAATCATCATCTCTCTCTGTCTCTATATGTCGGCCACGCCTTCGGCGGCCCCGTGATCGCCGCCAACTTCCCGGGAGGCCGGGAGGAAACGTTCGCCTACGCAGAAAGCCTGCTTTCGTTCTAAGCAGAGGCCGGAAGGATTCACGACTGGTCGCGCTTTTACGCTACCGGACCGAAAGGATCAGGGGAATAGAATGGCTCGCCTTGCCAGAGGTAGCGGTAACAGTCAAAGTATGGGTCCCCGGGGTAGTGGCTCATTTTGATTTTGGTGCGCCGGGCTTCAGCCCGGCACAGCATCCAAAATGCCGACCTGAAGGTCGGCGCTACGACAAACTGAGTCACCACCGTCCCCGGCGGCGTACCCGTAGCGGGGCGCAAGGCGGGCGGTCAAGGTTCTTGCCCCGGCCCGGCAACCAAAATAATTCTAAAATTAATGCTGGCTCGATCCTTCCCAATGTGCTACTATGGGGTCCATGGTTAGCTCACGCAGTCGGCTCATGTGTTGTTGTCGCCCCACCGCCGCAGTGTGAGCTGAACCTCTCGTCTTAAGTCGTCCCAAACAATAAAGGCAAATCAGCTCCCACCCAAGGCCATCCGGACTTGCACCGGGTATTTCCATTTTCAATTCAAAATTTAGACTCGTTTAGAGGAGGATGATATGGGGTTCCAAGCCAATCACAGCAAGGTTCGCCGGAGAATCGTCATAATCGGCGGTGGAACGGCGGGCATCATCGCAGCCAGCCTGCTTCATCGGGCTGGCCAAGACGACATCGCAATTCTCGAACCATCGGAGCAACACTTCTATCAACCCATTTGGACTCTCGTCGGCGCCGGCGTGGTGGCGAAAGAGATCAGCGCCCGAAGCGAAGCCCGTTATATTCCCAAAGGAGTTCAGTGGATTCAGGAGCGGGCTGTTGAAATCGATCCCGAAGGCCAACGGGTGAAGACGGACGCAGGGACGACGGTGGAATATGACTTCCTCATCGTAGCGGCAGGCGCACAGCTCAACTGGAACGCAATACCCGGTCTGACGGAAGCGATCCGGAGAGGCGATGCCTCCAGCAATTATGCCTACGAGCTCGCGCCGAAGACCTGGGAGTTAATCCGGAACTTTAAGGGAGGCACGGCGTTGTTTCACATGCCCGGCACGCCGATCAAGTGCCCTGGCGCGCCGCAGAAGATCATGTACTTGGCGGCAGACTACTTCCGCCGCAAAGGTATTCTGCGCGGCGCGAGGGTGATCTATGGTTCCGGCACCCCCACAATCTACGGCGCCAAGGAATATGCAACCGTCCTGAACAAAGTGCTGGAGCGGTACGGCGTGGACGCGAAGTTCAATCACGAACTTGTCGAAATTCTTCCCGATAAGAAAGAAGCCGTGTTCCAGCTCAAAAATGATCCCGGTGGGCAGCGGCTCACCATACCGTACGATATCCTGCACGCGGTTCCTCCCCAAAGCGCTCCGGACTTCATCCGGCAAAGTGCGCTCGCCGACCCCCAGAAGCCGAAGGAAGGCTGGATTCTGGTAAATAAGCACACGTTACAGCACCTCAATTACGCCAACGTGTTTGCGGTTGGTGACGTGGCAGGCAGTCCGAATGCGAAGACGGGAGCCGCGGCCTCGCGTCAAGCGCCGGTGGCCGTTGCGAACCTCCTTTCGGTCATGCAGGGCAAGGAGCCTCTGGCTCAATACGATGGCTATATCGCCTGCCCTATCGTCACCGGTTACGGGCGCATGTTGCTTTGCGAGATCGACTACTCAGGCAAGCCCTCGCCACGCATCCCATGGATCAATACCTTCAAGGAGCGTTACGACATGTGGCTGCTGAAGAGATATGGCCTGCCCTGGCTTTACTGGAATGTCCTGCTGCGCGGACGAAAAGCGCCGTTTTTGGGACGGACGTTAAGCGTCGAGGGACTGCAGCCCGCCAAGGTGGCTGCGCAATAATGGAATTGCGAAATGGGATGGCGCTAAGTGCTCCTATTCGTAATTACGGTGACGTATAAATCAAGCCGCCGATCCTGCCCCCAGCCCTCGCCCGCACCAGCGGGAGAGGGTGGCTCGCGTTAGCGAGCCGGGTGAGGGGGGCGCAGCCGTGGCGCTGTTTGCCATGCCTGCGAGAGCAGGGTAGCGCGGACTTTTTTTGGAAAAGTCCGCGGCTTGTGCTCGAAGGAAAGACTACAGAAGGCCAGCGCCACCCGCGGAACGCCAAGCGGCGTGACGACGAGTTTAGCAGTGGAAGAGCCGAGCACCCTTTCTAACACTTTACTGGAGGTAGAGCCTAGCTAGGGCCGTGCGATGACCTCGTTGTATTGGGCCAGGAGGGAGGTTCAAAAAACCTCCCTCTCGAACCCAGCCTTAATCCCTTCTGGTTTTGATTCCCGGCATCTGACCGACCTTCCGGCGTATCAGACTCCCGATTCCGATCAAACCGCTACCAAACATTGTAAGGGTTCCGGGTTCGGGAACAGGGTTTGTGGACCCGGGACGGGATTCACAACCTGAGTTGATGGAGACCACATTTGGTATCCATGGTCACTGCACCATTGCGCGCCAGGGCGCTACCGCACTGAATGCTTGCGCCCGTATTCAGGGTGATGCTGGTAAGCGCCAGAATATTTCCTGCGAACTCCGTGGTTGTACCGAGAGTCGCGGAACTCCCGACTTGCCAAAATACGTTCGCGTCTTTCCCGCCGTTGATCACGTCAACATCCGAGCCGCTCGCGGTCGTGAGCGTGCTCCCGATCTGGAAATCGAAGAGCGCGTTGGGATCGCCCTGCGCGTTGAGAGTAAGTGGTCCTGTCAACTGAGCCGAACTCCCAAAAAAATAGACGCCCGGCGTGAGCGTGAGTCCACCCAGATTCTGACCAGTCAAGGTGCCAGTGGGCGTCAGGCCCGCTGCAGCATTGTACGCAGTCGTGAGATCAGTCTGCGTCTGAATCGCGGCCGCGTTACCTATGTTTGTCGTTCCGTTCACGATCCCGGGAGGAAACCCAGTAACCGAACTGCCTGGCGAGAGCCCCAGGTTTCCGGTGATGACCGTTGAACCGGTGTTGGTCACCCTCGAGCCAGCCAGGACCGCATAGCTGCCCGCTGTCCCCAGATTAATCGTGTCGGCCTTAACGCTGACCGCACACAATGCACCCAGCAACAGAAAAATGGTGAGCGTTCTCATATTTCCTCCGACGTTCCTCAAATGACTCTTTTTCATATTCATAAAGCTTCTTTTTCAGTTTGCTCTTCGCGAGAATTGGTTTCTTTTCAGCATCGGATTGTAGAGAATAAATCCAGACGCCGATCATGTCCATCAGCCCCAGGCTGATTCTTTCGTAGGACGCAGGCTGAAAGATTTGTCGGTGTTTGTCTTACTGGGAGGCTGAAGGCCGGGAAAGAGGTTGCAGGCTGGACGGCCGCCCCTACATTTGGGACGTTCTCAAATCACCAGGCCGTTTCGGATCGCGTAGAGGACGATTTCCGCACTGTTTTTAACGCCGAGCTTTTCCAGGACCCGAGCGCGATAGGTGCTGATCGTTTTGGGGCTGAGTGACAGTTCTTCGGCGATTTCCGTAACGGTCTTTCCCGAGGCGATACGGGACATGACTTCATACTCGCGGTCGGAGAGCGTCTCGTGCGGCGTGCGCGTGAGATCCTTTTTTACTCCCAAGGCCAGCTTTTCGGCCAGCGCGGGACTTACGTATCGCCCCCCGGCCAGGATCTTGCGGATGGCTTTCGCCAACTCCTCGGGAGCGCTTTCCTTCGTCATGTAGCCTCCCGCGCCCGCCTTCAGGACACGAACGGCAAATTGGTCTTCCGGGTGACCACTCAGGACCAGAACCGGGAGCCTGGGCCATTCGGCCTTTAATTCCTTGAGGAGATCCAAGCCGCTTTTTCCCGGCAGGGCGATGTCGAGCAGCGCGACATCCCACTCTTTTTTCCGAAGCTGTTCCAGCGCCTGCCGGGCATCGGAGGCTTCTCCAAATGCGGCCCCGTGGAACTCATCGGAAAGCAGCGCCCTTAAACCACGCCGGAGAATAGCGTGGTCATCGACGATGAGGATTCGTATCATGGGATGGCGGCGGGTATGGCGCCGGATTCCTCCGGCGATGGGAGCGGAATCCAGGCGGTGACGGTGGTCCCTTTTCCCGGAGCACTGGCGATAATCACCTGGCCGCCCAGAATGGCGGCGCGTTCCCGCATACCCAGCAGGCCCAGGGATTTGGAAAGGGAAGGGTCCGCCTGATCAAAACCCCGGCCATTATCGCGTATCATCAGAACCACCCGGTCCCGTTGCTTCTGTAGGACCACCTCGGCCCGCGTGGCCTTGGCATGGCGCGCGACATTGGTCAAAGTTTCCTGGAAAATACGAAACAGGGCGGTCGAAGCGTTCGACGCAACCACTTCCCGGGTGAGCAGGCGGACCTTGCACTGAATGCCGGACCGGGCCTGGAATTCCTGGACCTGCCATTCCACCGCGGCCGCCAAACCCAGATCCAAAACAGCGGGCCTTAGCTCTGTCGAGATTCTGCGAATGGATTGGATAATGCTGTCGGCCAACTGCCGCGTGGAGCGGATCCTTTTGAGCATCTGGCCGTTTCTCCGCGGTAGCCGCCCCGCCAGCCAGGCGAGGTCCATTTTCACCGCGGTCAACGACTGGCCCAGTTCATCGTGGATTTCTCGGGAGATCCTGGCCCGCTCCTCCTCTCGAACGGACAGCAGGCGCGCCGCAAGATTCCGCAACTGCTCGCTGGAAGCACGCAGTTCCTGCTCGGCGCGCTTCATCTCGGACAGGTCCGAAGCGATCAGGCAGACAGTTCGCGTGCTGTCCAGGCGGAGAGGATTCAAGGAGAGATGGACGGACAAAGGGGCGCCTTTTCGCGATTGCAAACGGATCTCGCCCCGGCAGTTCCTTTGGGCCGCGCGCCGGAGTAAGGCATCCAGTTTGGCATGATCGTCGGGCCAAACCAAGTCCCGCATGGAAGAACCGATGACACTCTGGAGCCCCGCTCCCAGAAACCGGGCAAAACGGCCGTTGCAGTGCAAGACGGTGTGGTCGCTGCTGAGAACCGCGGCGCCTTCGTTCATCCTCTCCACGAAAACACGGTAGGTATGATCGGCCCCCTGCAGGGTGAACACTTTCTCCCCGCCTTGGCCGTTCACAACAATGGCATCCACCTCGCCGGAACGAATGGCACGGAGGCTTTCCTCGGCTTCGCTCAGGCGTGCGACCAATTCCCGGCGCGAAAGGGCCGGCAGTTTTTGCGAGGAGCGGTTTTTCTTCCTGTCAGCCAATCTTTTTCCGCCTTCCGCCAGCTATTACTCCCGCATTCCCAGGTCCAGTCCGAAGAGCACTTTTTTTAGGTTCGACAGGTCCCCAATGAGCCTTCGCAGCGGGGGCGGGAGCCGTTTAATGAGCGTGGGCACCGCCACAATCTGCTCGTCCCTGGCCAGATTCGGCTGCTGGTAAATGTCGATGACTTCCAGGTCATACCGATTCTTCAAGTGCTGCTCACAAATCCGCTTGATATTCTCTACAGCCAGCGCCGATTTCAACGTGGATCCGCTTACGTACAAACGCAAGACGTACTTTGCCTGGCGAGAATTGGAGCCGGGCTGCTCCAATTCCCCGGCCAATTCGGGTTTCCGCTTTCCTGCCGGGAGGCTCTTTTTCGGGGGCTTTTTCATGTGGGCCTTCCTGAGCTGGGTCTGTCTACCTTTCGCAAGTCCAGGCCCACCAACACCCGCATGCTGTTGGACAGGTCTCCAATGATCGTTCGGAGCGGTAGCGGAAGCCTTCTTACCAGGGTCGGAATTGCTACGATCTGGTCGCCGCGCGCCAGTTGCGGATTCTCCCTCAGGTCGATCACTTCGATCTGATAGCGGCCCTTCAAGTGCTCTTTACACAGCACCTTGAGGTTGGCAAAGGCGCGAATGGACTTGGGAGTCTGGTCCGCCACGTAGAGCCGCAGATTCCAAACCACCGGTTTCCGGGGGGCCGGTTGGCGAGGCCGCGCCCGAGTTTTTGTCTTGGTTGTCGGCATTCAGCGTTTCCGCGCGGCTTTCGCGCGCCCCTCCTTCTTGTAGGAGGAGGAGTCCGCTTGCCGGCTCAGCACCATCTGCCCGCGGTCCTGCACCACTTCCTCGCCGAGTAATTCCGATTCGGAGATGGTCTGTTGAATTATTTCTTCCTCCGCTTCAAACTCCGCCCGGAGCATGACCATGCGGGCCTCAAAGATCCGGCGCTTGCGCTCTAGTTCGCGCCGGCGGGTCTCCAGTTCCTGCCGGCGGAACGTGACCACTGCTTTCTCGCGCATTTCCTGCGACACCCGGGCGGAACCGGTCAGCACGCCCTCGGCTCCGAGGTAAACGTCCAGCATTCGCAGGCCGTCGTCCGTGAGCACGAATTCGCGAATCTGGTTGGAATGCTCCATGCCTCGCGATTTCAGCACGTAGAGCGCGCGGTTCCGCTCTCCCCCGACCTCGATGGTTTTCAGCAGAAGCCAGGTGTCCATGAGGGAGGAGACGTCCGCCTCGCTGGCTTCCAGGGACCCCGCCGCAGTCAAACTGGTGAAAATCGCGGTGATCCCCTGGGTCTTCATAAAATCGACCAGCCGCGTGAGCATGGACCGCACTTCGTTCTGGGTGCTGACCATGAGCAGATTGGTAACCGGGTCCACCACAACGACGCTGGGCTGGAAGCTGGTGATTCGTTTGTGGGTCAGTAACAGGACCTGTTCGATCCCCCCGTAGGTGGGACGCGCCGCATGGAATTGCAGGAGCCCTTTGCGGACCCATGGCTCGAGGTCGATGCCGATCGAACGCATATTGCGGACGATCTGCCGGGGTGATTCCTCGAAAGCGAAAAACAAGCAGCGCTCGCCGCGGCGGCAGGCCGCATCCGCGAAATGTGCCGCAATGCTGGTTTTACCGGTTCCCGCGGTGCCGGATGCCAGAATGCTGCTCCCCCGATAAAAGCCCTTGCCGCCCAGCATGACATCCAACCGGGCAATGCCGCTCGAGACTCGTTCGGCAGGCGCATCGTGGTCCAGGCCCAGTGAGGAGATCGGCAGGACTGAAATGCCGTGTTCATCGATGAGGAACGGATACTCGTTCGTGCCGTGGGTCGATCCCCGGTACTTGACGATGCGCAGGCGCCGGGTCGAGATCTCCTCCCGGATACGATGGTCCAGCAGGATCACGCAGTCTGAGACGAACTCCTCTATGCCGTGCCGGGTCAGCCTGTCGGGCTGGTCCCGCTCGGCGGTAATGACCGTGGTCAATTCTTTTTGCTTGAGCCAGTTGAACAGGCGGCGGATTTCAGTGCGCACGATACCTGGGTTTGGCAAATCGCCGAAGAGCGCTTCAATGGTGTCCAGGACGACTCGCCGCGCCCCGACCCTCTGGACAGCGTCAGCAATTCGAATGAAGAGGCCATCGAGGTCATACTCGCCGGTTTCCCTAAACTCGCTTCGCGTGATGGACACGTGGTCCACGAACAGTTTCTTGTCCGCCACCAGCCGATCCAGGCCGAAACCCAGCGAAGCGACATTCTTGGTCAGGTCTGGGATCGATTCCTCGAACGACATGAACACGCCGGGTTCGCTGTATTGTGTAGCGCCCCGAACCAGGAACTCCAGTCCGAACAGTGTCTTTCCGGAACCGGCGCCTCCACTGACAAGAGTGGGACGGCCGCGTGGCAACCCTCCCCCCGTGATTTCGTCCAAACCCTGGATGCCGGTGGATGCTTTCGGCAGCGTTTTGGAAGATGGCTTGCTTGCTTTCTTCTTTTGTGCCATTTGCTTCATCCTTGCCCCGGGCGATCTACGGCGGGTTGGCACTGGCGGCACCATCGCCCCGCGGGTCGCCCTTACCAAAAGGGCGCCACTCGATCCCTTCACCATAGACTGCTTCTCTAGAAAAGCAGCTATAGATTCTACCAGGATAGAGTGGGAGCGGGTAGATTCTCTCTTGCATGTCAAGAGATTTTTTTAGTTCATAGGGCCTCCCGTCGAGGTCTGCGCTACGCTTGCTTGCTCGGGCATGAGCACGTAACCAACCACCTTGAATGAGAGCGTGCTGCGCAAAGCATCGAGGGTTTCAACAAAGTTTCGTTTGAACCGGATCAAATCAAACAGGCGCGCGCGGCGGTAGGCGCTGGCGGTGATAAAATGCAGGTGATTCAAGCCGTAGTAGTGGCGCAACCGGGACATGGAGAGATTCTACCGCTGCAAGCCGCAGACATCACAAAAAGCGCGATGTCTGCGCCACCCGCGCCTTTTCGGCAACATCCTCGCTGTGCGTGAAAAGCGGCTTTGCAAGCCGGGAGGCCAAGAGGATCATTAAAACAAGGACGGTCCAGAGCAGGTCGCGGTCAGCGGGGTTTTTGTGGAAGAAGATTTCAGCCACCAGGATGAGCGCGGCCAGAAAGACCAGCGCCAGCGAGAGGCCGCGATGGAATCGACGAATCTCCGATTCGAGCCACGAATCGAGACGCCGCTCGATTTTGCGGCCGCGATCGGAGTCTGTGCAGTCGAATTTGATATGGCAGCGATTGCACACGTGGGCCGACGCCCGGTAAACGACGAGGCGGCGCGCCGGGTCAGATTCAGCACGCGGCAGGCGCTTGCCGGTTGGGCACTCCCACGCGTCAACCTGCGGATGGTAGCGGAATCCAGCTACTTGAAACTGCTGCGACCGGCGGTGCGAATGCCGCGCCAGTAGTTCCAGAACCAGGGCGGCCACGGCGAGAAACACGGCGTATCCCGCCGCCAGTAGCACTTGAATGTGAACGCCGCGAATCATCCCCCGCTCTCCACCGGCCCGGTGATTTCCGTAAAGAGTGTCTCGCCGGCTTCTATCTCCGAACTGTGCTTTTTAGGGGAGCGAACCCCAAGCCAGGCGAGGTAGAACACGGGAAGAACTCCACCCACGATGAAGAGCGTATCTCCCGGCAGGCGTAGCCACTCAATGAGGGCGTTGGTGGAATTGGACAGATATTTCAATGAGCGAGCGTCAAAGTATCCATAACGCACAGAGTGATACAACTGCAGGAGTCCCAGCGGGAAAAGCGAGGCAAACACCATCCAAGCCAGGCCAAGGTTCAGCGACCAGAAGCTAATCTTCGCCGCGCGGTCCGACCATTGTTTTTCGGGGATGGCGTAGCGCAGGCAAAAGAGCGCCAGCCCCACGGCCAGCATTCCATAGACGCCCATCATCGCCGCATGAGCATGATTGGCCGTCAGTGCGGTGCCGATCTCGTAGTAAGAGACAATGGGCAGATTGATGAGAAAGCCGAAGATTCCAGCGCCCAGGAAGTTCCAAAAGCCGACCGCCGCCAGAAACATCACCGCCCAGAAGTGTGGGAACGGGGTGCGCGAGTTCTCGCCCTGACGGGCGCCGAGTTGCAGAAAGCTCCAGGCTTCGAGTGTCAGGAACGTAAGAGGAATCACTTCGGCGGCTGAAAAGAAGGCCCCGAGCGCCATATGAACTGCGGGCTCGCCCGAAAAATACACGTGATGCATGGTCCCAATCATGCCACCGGCCGAGTAGAGCACCACATCCAGGTAAATCATGCCCAGCGCCACCCGCTCGCGTACTACGCCAAGCAGGACGAAGATATAGGCTACCAGGATGGTAGTAAAGAGTTCCAAGAAGTCCTCTACCCACAGGTGCACCACCCAGAAGCGCCAGAAATCCGTGGTGGTAAAGTTCGAATTGGGACGGGCGAGCAGCCCTACGGCATAGAAGGCCGGGATTGTGAGCGCGGAAAAGAAGAAAAGCCAGGGCATATTGCCGCAGTGGTCCTGCTTCAACCGGCTGCGCAGCCCACGGAAAAGGATGATGACCCAGAATAACAGTCCTAGCGTGAGCAAGATCTGCCAGAAGCGGCCTAAATCCAGATATTCGAAACCCTGGTCTCCAAACCAGGCCCAGTCGTGGCGGATCCACCCCTTGATGCCTGCATACTCCCCCGCCATGCTGCCAAAAACCACAATGGCCAGCGCTCCGAGCAAACCATAGGAGAGCCAGGATTGCCGCCGCGGTTCACGCCCCGCAACCATGGGAGCCAGAAAAATCCCCGCCGCCAGGAATGAAGTGGCAACCCAGAAAATCGCCAGTTGGATGTGCCACGTGCGCGTGATGTTATAGGGGAAAATACGAGCCAGGTCGAGCCCGAAGAAATTTGAAATGTCCGCGCGATAATGCTGCGTGGCGCCTCCCAGCAGCGTTTGCATCAGAAACAGCAGCGCCATGACCAGAAAGAACCAGACCGTGGATCGTTGGCCGGGCGTGAGATTCACTTCGTCCGGCGGACGGAAGGAAATGCTCTGCTGTTCGCGCCCGTGCCAGCCGAGGAAGTTCCAGCGCCCAAAGGCCGCCAGCAGCACACCGATTCCACCCAGAAGCGCAATGAGCGATAGAACGCTCCACAGGAGCGTGTCCGCCGTGGGGTGGTTGTTCACCAGCGATTCCGGCGGCCAGTTGTTGGTGTAGGAGTAGGGCAGGCCTGGCCGCAACGCAGACGAAGCCCAGGC
The DNA here is from genome assembly GCA_002197525.1 of Acidobacteria subdivision 13 bacterium RH2 MAG17b. Lineage (GTDB taxonomy): Bacteria > Acidobacteriota > Terriglobia > UBA7540 > UBA7540 > RH2-MAG17b. Next base: position 12,302 of record NFUN01000020.1, read on the forward strand.
CGACCAGGCAAAAAACGCTGTCAGATTTCTAATCTGGTCCGCGCCGGTAATGGCTCGCGGGCGAAGACCGTACTTGGTGTCCGGCTGGCCAAAGAATCGGGCATAATGCTTCTGAAGCTGCTCGAATGCGGCCACCTGCGCGGCGGTGAATTGCAACGTGCCGGTTGAAGCGTCATAGCGGTTCGTCTTAAAGTCGTTGATGGTTTGCTGCCGGGCACGGTCTGATTGCATCCCGCCATAATACTGGATCGAAAACAGCGCGGCACGGTGCAGATAATCAGCGGTGAAATCGGGACCGAGGTAAGCGCCGTGGCCGAAGATGGTCCCGTACTCCATCAACCCGTTGCGTAGAAACACTTCCTGCCCCTTGATGATGTCCTTGCCGGTGGAGAGAACGGTCCCGCTTGGGTCTGTAACCTTCTGAGGGATCGGCGGCTCGCCGGTGTAGGTCCAGTAAGCCAGCAGGCCCAGCACAAAAAAGCCGAACAAGAAGACGATAGCAACTGCCTGAATCCAGGCGTTCGATACCAACAGACTGCGCTTATGGCTATCGGGCATACCGTGCTCCCTTCTTGAATGAAGAATTGCGATTACATCAGCTTCAGCGCCACGGCGTATCCAGTCAGCAAGCCGTGAAAAAAGGCGCGATCTTCCTGCTGAGTGGCGCACTTGTAGCGCGCCGCGGCGCAGTTGAGTGCCCGGAGCAGCTTCTCGCGACGGGCCTGTCGTGGACTCCAGCCCGATAATTTGCCAAGATAAAACTGCACCGTTTGCTCGTCCGCAATGGTAAAGCGATGGGAATGATCACTCATTGGAATCTCCTCCGGTTGAGATCATGGGGTTGCCCGCTTGTCACTCCCGTTGGCGCGAGAATGCGGCTGGCGGCGGCTGAAAAAGCCTTGCAAGCGACGCAGAACTTCCTGCATATCCACGCCTTCAGCGGCCGCTGCTTCCTCCAGCGTCAGCGAGCGCG
>NFUN01000021.1 GCA_002197525.1 Acidobacteria subdivision 13 bacterium RH2 MAG17b
ACTTTGAGGCTGCTATTTCGAAGCGGCTGGCTATCTGCCGCAGCGGCTCTGCTCATCGTTCGCAACGCTTCGGCCGATCTGCCGGTTGCCAGGCCTTCGAAGCCCTCCCGCATCAGCAGCCGCCGACGGTCCGATTCTGTCTTCGCAAGCAACGGCAGCAGCACATCCCGCAGATCGGCGGAGATTTCTTCAACGCCAAGAATTTCGAGAGCACTCGCCAGATCGAGCATCTCCGCGATCGAGGGCGGCTTTTCCATGTTCCAGCCGCGCAGTGCGTGTGCGCCCCCGCCGCTCGCTCTCGTATTTTTTAAACACATCCCTCATGCCTTCCTATCACCTGAATATCAACTTGGCAGGACGCTGGATATCCTTCTCAAATAGATGTACATTAAAGGGCCTAGAGTGAAAGAAGCCCAGGCGCCGCCGATCCTCTCGGGCAGTAAACCTGCCGCAGATGCGCCGTAACCCAGCGGCCGATCCAGGTATAAGGCGTGCCCCGACAACCGGAGCTCGGATAGACGGAAGGGCAAGGGTTTCGCGCGGTTCCCGAGCGAGCCGCGCGAATTCTTTTTAAGGAGGGAAAACTCCGTGCTCGCGCGTACCCTTCCTCGTTTGCAGGAACGCATCCAAGAGTTCCTTTCGCGCACCCGTATAGGAATTGATTTCGGCGAACATTTCGGTGGCATTGCTGTGGTTCGTGGCAATGAGATTCTGCACGCGGAAACATTCCTGGATTTCCACGAAGCCACGCTTGAACAGCGCCGTATCTTACGCCGTGGGCGGCGCAGCCGCCATGCGAAAAAGATGCGCATCAACCGGCTGCGCTCCTGGGTGTTACGCCAGAAACTCCCCAACGGCCAACGCCTACCTGATCCCCATGGGGTTATGCGTGATCTGCGCTACATGCCCCAACCCGGCGTTTACAAGCAGAAGGGCGTTGATCCGCGCACCGCGCCATCCTGGATCAAGCTAGCGAAGGACGGCAAAACCGACGCAGAGGGGTTCGTCCGCGCGCTGACGCTCATCTTTCAAAAGCGCGGCTACAAGTGGGATGGCGACGAACTGGAAGGGATGAGCGACGCAAAGCTTAAGGACTTCCTTCAGACGGCTCGCATTCCCAGTGATGACGCTTCGCTGGCAAGTGACATCCGGGAGAATATCGACCGCCGGAGGCAATCTCCGAACGATCCCGCCCGCGGCAGGACCAAGGTCAGCCCGGAGGAACTTGAAGCCTTTTTGCAGCTTGCCTGCGAGCGTGGCAAGCGAGGCCCGCTGCCGCGCCGAGCCGAGCACCGCAGCGTGAAGATAGAGGAGCTTAAGGCCGCGGTGGAAGGATTTACAACCTCACAAGGCATTCCGGCCGGGCAGAAAGAACGCTGGAAAAAGCAACTGTGTGGCCTGCTCAACAAGGTTCTTCGCCCTGCTCGCTTTGAAAACCGTTTGAAAACCGGGTGCGCGTGGTGCGGCAAAGCGACGCCGCGCAAAGCGAAGGTCAGGGAGATCGCTTACCGGGCTGCGGTGCAAAATCTTCGAGCCAGAGACGGTTTCCAACTACGGCCTCTCAATGACGATGAAAAGAAAATTTTCGTCGGCTGGTGGACTGACCGGTCAACAGCGCCTGGAGTAGACGCCATCGTTAAACGCATCGAAAAGCTAAACCGTGAACAAAAAAAGATGGCGCGCCAGTTTCACGACCTCCTCAAAAATGAAAAGCCGAAGGGCCGCACGAGCCTCTGCGTGGACCATCTCAAAATGGCTGCCCAAGGCAAGACGATGAAGGACGCGGGAGTGCACTTGCAAACCATCGCGCCGCGCAAGGCGCCCAATCCTTGCCGCGAGCGACGCGACGAGCGAGTGCTGCACCGGCTTGCGCAAATTCTGTTTAAGCCGGGCGCTCAATGTGAGGCGGCTTGGCGGTACGGTCCCATTCAATACATCAGCCTGGAAATTCCTGAGCCTGATACGGAGCGCACGCCGAAAGGAAAGCTGACTGAGCGCCAGGAAATGACCTTGAAGGAAAGGCTGGCGGAGGAAACGGAAGGCTGCGTTTATAAGGCGCTTGGCGGGTGCGGCGGCGAAATGGATAAAGACCATGTTTTCCCGCGCTCTCTGGGAGGACCGGATGTGCGCTTTAATCTAGCCGCCGCCTGTATGGCTCATAACAAGGAGAAGGGATCGAAGACCCCGTACCAATGGTTCGGTGACAGGAGTGGACAGTGGCAAGCTTTCGAAGCCCGCGTTCAAAAGCTGAAGATTCCCGAGCGTAAGAAGAAAATCCTGCTTAACCAGACAGACGAATACCCCGAAGGCGACCCCACGCCGCTTGCTCGCGTGGGATCGCGTCCGCGGCAATTCGTGGTGGCCCTGCGCAAGATGTTCGAAAAACACGGAGTAGCCCCGCCTCGTCTGGACTATCACTTGGGTGAGCCTCTGGTGCAGCGGATCGCGGGCAGAGAGACAAGCCACTTCCGTCTATCCTGGTGCAGGAAGCCGGACGGCTCGGAAAACTTCCCATATCCCAAAGACCGTTCGTCGCTCGCGAACCATGCTCAGGACGCGGCCATCCTTGCTGCTATTCCGCCTCACACATGGAGGGAGCGGACTCTGTGCCAAAAAGGCGAGCGGCCCAGCCGCAGTGGAGAATGGAAAGAGCGTCCCGGCCTTGCCTATCTTGAACTCGCCCCTGATTGGCCGGCATTTTACGCGGGGCGTGAAAAGCCGTTAATACGAATTCTGGGCAGCTACCCCGTCAACTGGAAAACTAAGTTTGCCGATCTTACGTTCTGGCGCGAGCCGGAGCACGATACACCAAGAGTGAAGCGCTATAAGTTGTTGAGGGACATCCAGCGCAAAGACTTCAAGAACATCGTTTCTGATTCTGTCGGGAAGATGGTTGAA
>NFUN01000022.1 GCA_002197525.1 Acidobacteria subdivision 13 bacterium RH2 MAG17b
GGCGGGGGGCCTATCTACAAAGCAGGCTCTCGATCCTTGCGGATCGCGCCTTAGCGCAGGGCGGCCTCCCCGCCGGACACCAACCCTCGAACTGTTCTACCCCGAAACCGAGGCCAAGCTCACAGACCAAAATCAAGGGCACAAGCAACAGCAAAACCAAGGGCAAAACCCAAGATACAAGCGCAGGGTCCGGCTTGCGACCCTGCGGCCTTTTGTTGCAAGGGAAAAATCAACGAGCCGCAGCGTTGGACAGCGAACGCTGCACTACAAATCCTGCTCGGAACCTCGCAGACACAGCCGAAAAACGCCGTGTCTGCGCCATCCGGGGTTATAATTCCGTACTTATGACGCCACTCGAAACCTACTTGCGGGAACTCCGCGAAATCCGATCCACCGGCGCGGGTGTCGAGGAGGAGTCCTATTATCATCCGCTTGCGACGCTCTTAAATGAACTCGGCAAAAAACTCAAGCCGAAGGTTAAGTGCGTCCTACAGCTCGCGAACAGGGGCGCAGGTAAACCGGACGGCGGCCTCTTCACCGCCGACCAATTCCAGAAGGTTTCCGCCGCCGCGCCACTACCCGGCCAGCTTCCCGCCCGCGGCGCGATCGAGATCAAGCCCGCCAAGAATGACGCTTGGGTAATAGCCGAAGCGAAGCAGGTCACCAAGTACTGGAACAGATACCGCCAAGTGCTTGTCACGAACTACCGCGATTTCGTGCTGGTGGGTCAGGACCTTGATGGTAACGCGGCAATCCTCGAAACTTACCGCCTGGCAGAAAATGAAAAGGTCTTTTGGGCGGCGGCCGCCTCGCCTCGCTCGACGGCGGAGAAGCAGAATGACCGCTTCGTGGAATACCTGCAGCGCGTCATGCGCCATGCCGCTCAGATCGCTTCACCTGAGGATGTGGCTTGGTTTCTGGCGTCGTACGCGCGGGATGCTCTGGCGAGCATCCGCGGCGTGGAGCTTTCAGCCCTGGCGGAGGTTAGGAAGGCCCTTGAAGAAGCCTTGGGTTTGAAGTTCGAGGGCGACAAAGGAGAACACTTCTTCCGGTCCAGCCTCGTGCAAACCCTCTTCTACGGCATCTTTTCGGCGTGGGTCCTCTGGTCCCGCCACAATCCACCCACGGGTAGCGCCGCCGTCCCGGCGGCAGGCGAGGGCCGAGAGAGCCAGCGGGACGCTGGCGCTACAAAACGCTTCGACTGGCGGCTTACAGTTTGGTCGCTCCACGTACCCATGATCTCGCGCCTCTTCTCGCTGGTTGCCGATCCCCGCCAGCTTGACGCCCTCAAGCTTTCTGAGGTGCTTGGTTGGACGGGCGCCGTGCTCAACCGCGTGGATCGCGCCTCGTTCTTCAGTAAGTTTGAGGAAACCCACGCGGTGCAGTACTTTTATGAGCCTTTCCTTGAGGCGTTCGACCCTGAACTGCGCAAGCAACTCGGCGTGTGGTACACGCCTCCTGAGATTGTGAAGTACATGGTCGAGCGCGTCGATACAGTGCTGCGCCAGGAACTGGGCTTACCGCTCGGTCTTGCCGACAAGAACGTCTATGTGCTCGACCCATGCTGCGGGACAGGCTCTTATCTGGTTGAAGTTCTCGACCGCATCCATCGAACTCTCAAAGAGCGCGGCGAAGATGGATTCACCGTGAGTGATGTGAAGGAAGCGGCGCAGACACGCGTCTTCGGTTTTGAGATTCTTCCTGCGCCCTTCGTCGTTTCGCACCTGCAACTGGGGCTTCTCTTGCAAAAACTTGGCGCTCCGCTCGCGGAGAAGAGCCAAGATCGCGTCGCCGTTTACCTCACCAACGCACTCACCGGCTGGGAGCCGCCGAAAGGTCCGAAGCAGCATTTGATGTTCAAGGAAATGGAGGAGGAACGCGACGCCGCCGAACACGTGAAGCGCCAGGTGCCTATCCTCGTGATCCTCGGCAATCCACCCTACAACGCCTTTGCAGGCGTAAGCCCTGTTGAGGAGCAAGGATTGGTAGAACCCTACAAGAAAGGCCTGATCTCAGAATGGGGCATCAAGAAGTTCAACCTCGATGATTTGTACGTGCGGTTTTTTAGGCTGGCGGAGCGGCGCATTACGGAGGGCAAACCGGGGAGGGGGGTGGTCTGCTATATCTCAAACTTCTCATACTTGAGCGACCCTTCGTTCGTGGTAATGCGGCAGCGCTTCCTAAAGGAATTTGATAGTCTGTGGCTTGATTGCATGAATGGCGACAGTCGTAAGACGGGCAAGCTTACACCCGAGAGGAAACCCGATCCCTCAGTTTTTTCTACTCAATATAACCGTGAGGGTATACGGGTGGGGACAAGCATTGGGCTCCTGGTGCGAGGGAAGAAGCGAGTTGGGAAGCCAGCTATCTTATTTCGCCACTTGTGGGGCGTCACAAAACGCGCGGACCTTCTACAAAGCCTGGGTGCGCAAGACTTTGATGCCCAGTACGTACAAGCGCGACCAGACGGGAGCAATCGGTACTCTTTTCGGCCACAGGAAGTGACGATGGGCTACCTGAGCTGGCCAAGCATTGACGGTTTCGGGGACTTTGGGCTGAGCCTCGGTATTTTGGAGAATCGAAGGGACGCCCTAATAAGTGTCGACCATGGGCCACTTCTGGAACGGATGCAGAGATACTATAACGGCTCGATTGAATGGGGAGCATTAAAGAGGGAGGCGTCGGCACTCACCGAGGACATGGCCAGATTTAACGGTAGATCGGCCCGCGCCAAGGTGCTGGCAGCGGAATCCTTCAGCCGCGATTCGATCCGGAAACTTATGGTCCGCCCAATGGACGTCCGTTGGTGTTATTACACAGCGGTTAGGCCGATCTGGAACGAGCCGCGCACAGCCTATGTAGAGCAGTGCTGGCCACGGAATTACGCGTTCGTGACCCGTCGCAAGGGAGTAGCTCGACCAGAGGGTGTCCCCTTCTTTTTCACGTCTGCTATCGGCGCGCAGCACGGTCTGAACACCGACGCCTATTACGCTCCCCTGCAGCTTCGATCTGTCCGCAACAGGAAAACTTCCCACGGGCAAGCGGAGTTTCCCGTTAAAGAGGCAGCCCCGCGAGCCAACCTGTCGCGTGCGGCTCGCGCCTACCTTGGCCACCTTGGTATTGAAAGCCCGGATGCGGACGCCGAGACTGCCGGCCTTATTTGGATGCATGCCCTTGCGATTGGCTACTCGCCCGCCTATCTCACGGAAAACGCCGACGGTATCCGTCAGGACTGGCCGCGCATCCCGCTCCCCGACACAAAAGAATTGCTGCTGGCCTCGGCGGCGCTGGGCAGGAAAATTGCAGCACTGCTCGATACGGAGACGCCATTTGACACCGCTGTAGCGGCGCTGTCCTCAGCGCCGAAAACGCCGGTGAGGACACCGGCGCACCAGAGGATCGCCGTACCCACGCGCGTGGACGGAAAGCCGTTAAAGGAAGGCGAAGACAAGGAACGAGCTAAAGACCTAGCCGTGACCGCAGGCTGGGGCCATGCGGGTAAAAATGGTGTCACGATGCCCGGCAAGGGCAAGCTGATCGAGCGCGACTACACCCCGGATGAGCGCGATGCCGTGCTCGGCGACCGGACGTGCGATGTGTACCTAAACGACGTGGCCTACTGGAAGAACATCCCGATTCGGGTCTGGGAATACACTATTGGCGGGTATCAGGTCATCAAGAAGTGGCTCTCCTACCGTGAGGAAAAGTTGCTGGGCCGCCCTCTGACCAAGGATGAGGTTCGCTGGGTGCAGGAAATGGCCCGCCGCATCGCAGCCATCCTGCTGCTGGAACCCGCTCTCGATGAGAATTACTTGGCGGTGAAGGCGCATACCTACGAATGGCCGGAAGCTGAACCGCTCGCTGCTTCCGCTCCCGCCCCTGACTCAACAGCGTGGTAGGTGCACACATCGCGCCTTCTGCGATGTGTGCGAATCAGGTCAGGGCATTTTAGAATGGAGGGATCGTCCAGGAAATAGAACCGGAAACTTGACCAGACCCATTTCTCTGGTGAATCAACCAAGCCTCGCTTGAGGCGGGCGAGGGCGTGATGTTTGAGCAAGATCAGATCCGCGGGGAAGGCAAAGGATTTGCTACCGCGAAGCGGTGAGACATGAATAGCCGTGCGTGAAACGCACGGAAAAAGCGAGCCACGGATGAATTTAACAACCCCGAATGGGGTTGAATATGGATTGGGTGCGGGGATTGTCCGGCCCCTCCAGGGCCGAAGAAAACTCGGGCCTGACTGGGACCGTGGGTTTCACCCACGGCTATTCACCTTTCACCCCTTCGGGGTATGTGCTGGCTGGGTGGGGCCGCGCTTCTAGCCGAAAAGGCTCGCGTTAATCAATTTCGAAAGGGAGAGTCTAAATGGAAATTTTGATATTGCCCGGCGATGGTATCGGCCCGGAAATTACCGCCGCCACGATGTCCGTTCTTGAAGAAGTCAACAAGCGGTTCGGGCTTGATCTGACATTCCGGATCGAGGAGATCGGCTTCGCCTCGCTCGAAAAGCGCGGCAGCACTTTGCCCGCGCACGTTCTTGAAGCCGTCAAGCGGTCGGACGGCGTCGTCCTCGGCCCCATCTCGCATTTGGATTATCCACCGCGCGATCGAGGCGGCATCAACGTCTCCGGAGAGATCAGAAAGGTTTTTGATCTTTATGCCAACATCCGTCCCAGCCGGTCGCGCAAAGGCCTCTCCTTTGCCAACAAAGAAATGGACATGGTGATTGTCCGGGAAAACACCGAGGGTTTTTATTCGGACCGCAACATGGTGGCGGGATCAGGCGAGTTCATGCCTACCGAGGATATCGCGCTCTCCCTCCGCAAAATTACTGCGTTCGCGAGCAACAGGATTGCCCGCACGGCGTTCGAGCTTGCCGCCTCGCGCCGCAAAAAGGTGACCGCGGTGCACAAGGCAAACGTCCTCAAGATGACCGAGGGGCTATTTCTTCGTGAAGTGCGAGAAGTCGCCAAGGACTTTCCGGGCGTGGCGCTGGACGAAATCATCGTGGACGCGATGGCGGCGCACCTGGTCCGGAATCCGGCCCGGTTCGATGTGATCGTTACCACCAACATGTTCGGCGATATTCTCTCCGATGAAGCTGCGGAACTTTCCGGCAGCCTGGGCCTCGCCGCCAGCCTGAATGCGGGGAGCGGCTGCGCCGTGGCGCAGGCTCAACACGGATCCGCCCCCGATATCGCGGGCCAGGACAAGGCCAACCCCACATCGCTGATTTGTTCCGCAGCGATGCTGCTCGAATGGCTGGGTCAGCGTCACAAGAATCCTGCGTTCAACAAGGCGGGCGCCAGCATCGAAGCTGCCGTGGATGCAACCTTGGCTGATCCCGCCACGCGCACGGCTGACCTGGGGGGCTCGCTCGGAACAAAGGCATTTGCAGCCGCTGTCGTGGGGAACCTCCAGTAGATGGGTTGCGCAAAGCGCTGTGCTGCAATTAGCGCCCTTGCTGAAAAACCGTGACCGTGCGATGTAGCGGCGACTTTACGTCGCCATAAACCTACTGATTCCAATACACGGGTGGCGGGATAAACCCGCCGCTACAAGTTTTTCAACAAACTGTTAGAGTACGCTTATTCCGGTCTGGGAAATGACGAAACCGCGCTGACCAAATTCGGACGAATCGTAGCAGTCTGCTCGCTCGTTGCGCTAATCCTGTACGCGGCTCAACTGGCGGTGCGCGACTGCCCAAACGGACTTTTCGTTTACGACAACTGCCTTTGGCTCTGGCTGCGGGAGCAAACAGGCTTGCCGGAGAGCAGGCTGCTGCACGCGCTCACTCTGTTTGCCGTTGGCTTGGCGGGCTGTATCTCACGATTCGATATGTCTTTCCTCGCCGCAAGGCGAGCAGCGCCGCGGAAAGCGAATAAGACGCGCGAACCCGCTCCCTCCTCAGCAGGCGTTCGATTGATTCAACACTCTATTTGTGGCGACGGACGCGGAGCGGCCGCGGTCGCCTCCAAACACCAACCAAGGCTTTATCGCGGCCAAACTTTGGATCGGTGACGCCCATCGCCTTGAGGATTGTGGGCGCAATCGACGTCATGCGGATGCGGTGCAAATCCACGCCGGGCTTGATGTCCGGCCCCCAGGCAATAAACGACGATTCCAATCCTTTGCGGAAGGGCAAGTAGCCGTGCGACCCGCCCACGGGCCTTGTTGAAACGAGCGGCCCGGTTGCGGCGCGGTCAAACATCGCTCCGCGCGGCGCTTCAAGCGCGAGTTGGGCGTTGGGATCGGCGCCCAACTCTTTTAGGGCATGGTGGCCCAGCACGCCCCAGACCATATCCTGATCGAATAGCGGCTTGAGGGCGCGCTCGACAGCCGGCCTAAAATTTTCGTGTGGCGGCCAGTAGATAAAAAACGATCCTCCGTTTGAAACCGTATCGATTTTTCCTCCGGTGATATTTCCGCGCGCATCGGCTTGCAGCAGTCCTGCACGGACGAGGAGCGTGTTCGGATGAATCACGCGATCGACCGTGAGAAACCCGTGATCGGAAACGATGAACACATCCGTGTCACGCGCCATTCCAGCTTTTTGAAACGCCGTGAGAATTTCTCCGATGCGCTCGTCGCAATGTTCGAGCGTTTGTGCAGCCTGCGCGCTTCGGGGGCCGTAGTGGTGCTCCGTATTATCCAGATCGACCAGGTGCACCAGCATCAAATCCGGCTTGTGTTCCTGGATCACGTAAACCGCAAGCCGCGTGCGCAACTCGTCATCGTCCTCGCCCGGCTTCGGCTTTCCAGTCGCCCCCAGAGCCTGCAGCGCAAAAACCGGATTCATGAATTTAGCCACGTAGAGCGGATCCGGCACCTGGCCTTCCTGGGGATTCCAGATTTCCGGCACGTCCCAGTCAATCGCCGCCCCTGCCGTCACGGGCCAGCCCACGGAACCGCTCGTCAAGCCGTGTTCACGGGCTTCGTCCCAAAGCGTTGTGCACTTGATGGACCGGGAAAACCAGAACCAGTCATCTGGATTTTTACCGGCCACGCGGGACGAGAGATTCGTGTATATGCCGTCTTGGGCCGGAAGGCAACCAGTGACGAGCGTCGTATGCGAAGCGTAAGTGACCGTGGGGTAGACTCCTTCAACTCCCTCGGCAAAGCTGCCCTGGCGTTTTAGTCTCAGCAGCGTGGGTATGCGCGCTCCACTGGGCGGATTCATGTAAGCCGCTGATCTCATGCCGTCAACCGAAATGATCAGTACGTGACGGTGATGAACGGGCGCTGTCTCAGCCGTTCGGGCCAGCAAAAAAACGGCGGTGACTGCGAGCAACGCCATCAGGGCCGCCGCCGGCAATCGCCGGGTGAAAAAGCGGCTCCGCCCGGCGCGGGTTGCGCCCTCCGCTCCAGCGCCGCGAAAACCTGCGCCTTCGTCTCGCCGGATACGGTGATTTAGGATGAAACGTTTGACACAAAACTGCACGGAAACCTCCATGATCAAAACGGAACTCTTATTAAAGTTTACAAATTATAGTGACAATGTCCGCTGGTGCGGCGCTGTCCTCAGCGCCGCAAGGCGCCGGTGGGGACACCGGCGCTACAAAAAAGCCGTCACTATAATTTGTAATTCTCAATAGCAGCGGCCTGCCGCTCTCTGAAGCTGTTGCTGCGGTCGCGTTATTGCCAGTCTATGACTGCATTCTACCTTACACCGGGCGGTGGCGTCTTCGCATCAGTTCGCATTGGGGCGGTTTCGTGCCAAGAATGCGAGGCGTTGCGCGCTGGACCGCTGATGCTTGGCAATATCCCCTGAGCGCGCCCC
>NFUN01000023.1 GCA_002197525.1 Acidobacteria subdivision 13 bacterium RH2 MAG17b
AAAACGCGTTCATTAAGGTTTTCCTTGGGCGCGAAGGCTGAGCCTTCGCGCCCAAGGAAAACCGGGTTGGGAGGATTGCCGGGTGCCGGAAAGGCGAAGCCTTTCCGCACAGCAAGCGGCGGAGCCGCTGAACACTTCGCGAAAGGCAGACCGTAATTTGGACAAGCTTGGTCACAGACCGCCGCACCAGCGGCAGTTCTCACACAGGCTCTTGAGGCGCGGATAAATGGCGGCGACGTGAGCGCGGGTCTCATCCAGAGTTCCAGAGCAATCGACGGCAAAATCGGCACGGCGCAGCTTTTCGTCCGCGGGCATTTGCGCCGCAATCCGGCGTTCCGCTTGCTCGCGCGAAAGCCCGGTCTTTGAGATCAGCCGCTCAATCTGCTGTTCGGGCTTGCGCCAGGCAACGATGATTTTGCGGAAAATTCCGCTGACGCCCGCCTCAAAAATCAAGGCCGCCTCCACCACAATTACGGCGTTGGGATCTTGCCGCTGAAACTCCGAGGCCATTTGATCGATGCGCGCAATAATGAGCGGATGGGTGATCGCATTCAGTTGATGGAGCTTTTGGGGGTCGGCAAAGACGATTGCGCCCAGCTTGCGGCGGTCGATGGCTCCTGTTCCGTCCAGAATCTCGCCGCCAAAACGTTGCACTACCGCCGCAAAAGCGGTTCCCGAGGGGCGAAGAACCTCGTGCGCTATTTGGTCTGCATCAATCACGCAAGCGCCGAGCTCCGCGAAGAATCCTGCCACGGCGCTCTTGCCGGAGGCGATGCCGCCTGTGAGACCGAAGGTTCTGGCTGAAAATGTCATGACGGCGGTCGATCTTCCAGTTGACCCTATTTGCCAAACCGGAGACTGCTACCTCCGGCGTTGGGCAGCGCGTACCGTATTGACCATCAGCATCGCGATCGTGAGCGGTCCCACGCCGCCGGGGACGGGAGTATAGGCTCCGGCCTTTTCCTTTTCGTCCTCCGGTTGCACGTCGCCCACCAAGACGGCTCCTTTGGTTTCGAGCTGTTTCAACGGCCCGGAAGGATCGTGAAAAATCGCGCGCACCTCTTCCGGCCGCGTCAGGCGATTGATCCCAACGTCGATAACCGTAGCGCCGGTCTTGATGAAGTCGCCGGTCACGAAGGCCGGCCTTCCCATCGCCGCCACCAGAATATCGGCTTCGCGAGCGATCCCGGCAAGGTCTCGGGTTTGCGAGTGGCAGATGGTGACCGTAGCGTGGCGATGAAGGAGCAGCATGGCGATGGGCTTGCCAACCGTGTCGCTGCGGCCGATCACTACGGCCCGCGCGCCCCGCATGGGAATGCGGCTGCGCTCCAGAATTTCAATGATTCCGGCGGGAGTGCACGGCGCCATTCCCGGTCTCCCGCTCACCAGGTTGCCGACGTTGATGGGATGAAATCCGTCCACGTCTTTGGCGGGATCGACGGCGATAAGAATCCGCTTGGTATCTATCTGAGAAGGGAGTGGAAGCTGGACGAGAATGCCGTCGATCTCGTCGCGCCCGTTCAACCGGCCGATCAGATTGAGCAGTTCTTCCGTGGAGGCGCTTGCGGGCAGATCGATCTGTTCGCTGTGAAGCCCCAGATCATGGCAGGTTCTGACTTTGTTGCGTACGTAAATCTGCGAAGCAGGATTGTCCCCCACCAGGACGGCCGCAAGCCCCGGTGTAATCCCTTTGGATTTCAATTCCGCTATTTCGTGCGCGAGGCCGGCTTTTACAGCGCCGGCGATTTCCTGACCGTTCAATACGCGGCCGCTCAATGCGATGCTCCTCCACGTTCAAAAGCGAACGAATCTAATCCGCGCGCGCACCAGCGGCGCCCTGAGAGGCTGGCTTCGGAAAAACCGCCGCCTAACGCGCGATTCATAGTCTTTGGTGTTTTGAGCCGGCTGGGATTCGAACCCAGAACCCCTGCCTTAAAAGGGCAGTGCTCTACCATTGAGCTACCGGCCCAGAAGGCCATCTGTAACGGAACGCCGAAGGGCGCGCTCGCCTTGGTGCGTCACGCATTCGGCTTTGCAAAGCCCAAACAATAACGCGCCCTCGGTAGCTGCAATCGCCTTCCTTTGGCTGCCGGGCTTTTGGCGGTCAGTGGAAGCGAAGCTGCCCAAGGAAAACGGTTGTCACTCTATTGCCCGGTCCTCGATAATATCCTAGCACGAGCAGGTTGCAACACCGCAGTGTCGTCCGTACACGTCCCGCCGATTCTTCAGGCTTCAAAACGCGGCGCTGCCGGTGACCACCACGAAGCTTGCTCCGCTCTCTGAGCATCGAAAGACCACTGGCCACGAGAGCGACCGGTGTCATTATGTTTCGCGATCCTCAATAGAGCCGGCCGCCAGGAAGAGCGTTTGGAAGAACTAAAAGGGGCGCGCAGCAAGGACGGATAAAGATGTGATATGAGTACATTGCCTTGCTTTAAGTGGAAGCGGGGTTTATACTTTCTTATGAAGTTGAAGTGGGCGAAAGCCCACTTTTTTGTTGGAGGTTCCTCCGGCCGCGTTGTTGTGTGCGCATGTATATCCCGGACAACTCGCTTAAATGACGGTAGATTTGGAAAAGATCCGCACCTTGGCTGAGCGTGTAACGGCTTCGGAAGGGTTAACGTTGGTGGATGTCGAGCTTAAGGGAGGGCGGACAAACCAACTGCTAAGGATATACATTGATAAACCCCAGGGCGTTTCGCACACCGACTGCGCGCTGGTTAGCGAGCAGATGAGCGCCTTGCTGGACGTAGAAGATTTGTTCGCGGGTCCGTACACGCTGGAGGTTTCTTCGCCGGGTCTTGATCGCAAGCTCGTGAAGGCGAGCGATTACGCACTCTTCACGGGGAAGCTGGCGCGCGTGGTGCTGCGCGAGCCCGTGGAAGAGCAGAGGGTGCTCGAGGGGCGGCTCGCGGGTTTCGAGGCCGGGCGCGTGAGGTTGGATATGGGCGGCGGCGATGTACGCGAGCTCGATCTTGGGAATATCGCAAAGGCCCGGCTGGTGATTGAAAGCTGAAGGAAGTAAGAGCCGTGGCGTAGAACGCAGCGTCTCGTGATCCCAAAGCGCAAGGTTTTTCGAGGAAAAGTTCGTGACAACTAGTCTCCTTTATCAAACTATCGACCAGTTAAGCCGCGAAAAGGGCATCGACCCGCAAGTGATTATTTCCGCGGTAGAAGACGCCATCCTGGTGGCGACCCGGAAGTATTACAAGACTGCGGAGGATCTCGAGTCGCGCTTCAATAAAGACACCGGCGCGATAGAGGTTTTCGCCGTCAAGAAAGTCGTGGCTGAAGTTGAGGACTCTGACCATCAGCTTTCGCTCGACGAAGCGCGGCGGTACGACCCCGAAGCCAGTCTGGAAGGCGAAGTCCGCATTCCCAAGGCCACCGACGTTCTTGGCCGCATCGCGGCGCAAACCGCCAAGCAAGTGATTTTTCAAAAGGTGCGGGAGGCGGAACGGGACACCATCTACGCCGAGTACAGCCAGCGCGTGGGCGAGTTGGTGAACTGCACGGTAAAGCATCTCGAAGGCTCGGACGTGATCGTCGACCTCGGGCGCACGGAAGGGCGCATGCCGCGCCGGGAACAATCCCGCCTGGAGACTTATCAAGCCGGCGACCGGCTGCGCGCGGTGATCACAGCGGTTGACCGCCCGGCCCGCGGGCCGCAGGTGGTGGTCTCCCGCGCTGACGCGATCCTGGTGCAGCGGATGTTCGAAATCGAAGTGCCGGAAGTCTACGACGGTACCGTGGTGACCAGGGCCATTGCCCGCGAAGCGGGCGAGCGCACGAAGGTGGCTGTTTACTCCAAGGACCCGGATGTGGACTGCGTGGGCGCCTGCGTGGGCATGAAAGGAATGCGCGTGCAGTCGATCATTCGCGAACTGCGGGGCGAAAAGATCGATATCATCGAGTACAGCGAGGACGCCGTTACCTTCGCGGCCAACGCACTGAGCCCGGCAAAGATCAATCACGTTTCCATCATCGACTCGGAGTCGAAACACCTGGAAGTCATTGTGGAGGACAGCCAGCTCTCGCTCGCCATCGGCAAGAAGGGCCAGAACGTGCGGCTTGCGGCGAAATTGCTCGGGTGGCACATTGACATCAAGAGTGAAGAAGAAAAGCGCCAGGAGATCGAATCGCAAATGGCCGCCATGGCGCGGCGCGGCGCGGCGATCGGCGAGCTTGCCGGGCTCGGCGAAAAGACGCTGCAGAGACTTCGGGAGCACGGCATCGAGACAGTTGAGCAGCTCGCCCAGATGACTCCAGCCGATCTGACGAACATTCCCGGCATCGGGGAAAAAACGGTTGAGAAAATCCGGCTCGTCGTAACGGAATACTTCGAGCAAGGCGCAGTAGAAGAGGAACCGGGCGCCCCCGAGGGGACAGAGACTGAAGCGGAGAAAGTCCTAACGGAACAAGGGGAGGCGGCTGCGGAGCCGGTTGGCAAGCCCATAGAGGGCGTGACCGCCGATGCCGGAAGCCTCGCGCAGGTAGAACCCGAACCTTACCTCCAGCCAGCAGCCGGCGGCGAAGAGATGGCGGCGGAAGCCGGTGAGGACGCGCCAGGAGAAGCATCAACGGAGCACCCAACGAAAAATCGCGAGGACCAAGCCTGAAACCGCTTCAAGGAAATGCGGTTCGGGTTGAGAAGCCGAACCGCTTTATTCACCAGGGTCCGCGGGCGCCCGGTTTTGGAGGAGACGAAACTTAGTGAATGGCAAGATTCGCATCAACGATCTGGCGCGAGAGCTTGAGGTAAAGAGCAAATCCGTACTGGACTATCTGCACGAGATCGGCCACACGGACAAGAAGTCGCATTCGAGCGCCATCGAGGGCGAAGTCGTCGACCGGGTGCGCGAGCACTTCCGGAACGGAGAAGTCGAACCGCACGAGGAATCAAAGCCAGCCGCAGCGCCACCTGCGCTGTCTCCGGAGGTTTTGAAGATCGAGCCGGCCAAAGTTGTGGCAACCCATCACGAACCTCTTCATCAGATGGCCCGGACGATCGAGCAGATTAAGGCCGCCGCTCGTAAAGCGATCATGCCGCCCCCGCGTCCGGCGCCTCCGGCTCCCGTCGTGGAATCCGCGGCCAAACCCGCTGCAGCTATTCCTCCACCCGCTCCTGGCGCTACACTTCGCCCCCGAAGTGCTCCTGCATCCGCAAGCCCTGCCGGCGTCAACCGAACTGCTCCATCCGCAGCAACCAAGATGGCGCCTGCGGCAGCCACCGCTAAGGCGGTTGAACCTGGGCTAGCTGCCAAGCCTGCGCCCACCATCCCTACGCGCGGGGTGATGCTCAAGAAGAGTCCGGCTTCCAACCAGCCCATATATCCCGCAGTTGCCGGCGCACGAGGGTTGCCGCTTCGGCCTTCACCTTCGCGCCGGCCTGGCGAACATCGCCCGATGCACCCCACGGCTACGCGTCCGCCACAGGGCGCTCAAGGCGCCCGCCACGCAGCAGGCGCTTCACCGATTGCTCCCTCGGGCCAGCGTCCTTACGCGCCGCCAACCGCGCGCCCGTATGCACCCGCGCGGCCTCAACATGCAGCCATGAGTCCGACTGCGCCCGCCGCTCCCAAGGAAGTCCCGGTCACCCGCAATATCACGATCACCGAGGGGGTCAGCGTAAAGGATCTCTCCGAGAAATTGGGAGTTCGCGCCAAAGACGTCATCAAACGCCTGCTCGAAAAAGGCATCTTCTCAACCATCAACCAAACGCTCGACAGCCAGACTGCGACGGAAGTTGCGCGGGACTTTGGCGCGGAAACCGCTGTGATCACTTTTGAAGAAGAGATCACGCAGGAGGTCGAGGAAGTCGATAAGCCCGAAGATTTGCGCCCTCGTCCGCCGGTGGTCACCGTCATGGGTCACGTTGATCACGGCAAGACCTCGCTGCTGGATGCCATACGCGAAACCAACGTTACTGCGCAAGAAGCGGGCGGAATCACACAGCACATGGGCGCCTACCATGTAGCGGTCCGCGGCCGCAAGGTGGTGTTCCTCGATACTCCGGGCCATGAGGCGTTTACCTTGATGCGTGCGCGCGGCGCCAAAGTGACCGACGTCGTCGTGCTGGTCGTGGCCGCTGATGACGGCGTAATGCCACAAACGATTGAAGCCATCAACCACGCCCGAGCCGCCAAGGTGCCTATTCTGGTTGCCATCAACAAGATTGACAAGCCGGAAGCCAACCCCGAGCGAGTGAAGAAGCAACTGGCGGACTTGAACCTGATGTCGGAAGAATGGGGTGGCGACACGGTGACCGTTGAGGTTTCCGCTAAGCAAAAGAAGAACCTCGATCTGCTGCTCGAAATGATTTTGCTGGTCGCCGACATGCAAGGTGTTAAGGCCAATCCCAACCGGCCTGCCTCGGGGACGGTCCTCGAAGCCAAGCTGGACCGCGGTCGTGGCCCGGTGGCCACAGTGTTAGTTGAAAACGGCACGCTGCACGTCGGTGACAGTTTCATCGTGGGCGCGGTTTACTGCAAAGTCCGGGCCATGCTGAACGACCGCGGCCAACCCACGGTCGAGGCAACACCCGCGACACCTGTGGAAGTGCTGGGACTTGAAGATGTGCCCCAGGCAGGTGACCGGTTCCAGGTGATTGAAGACACGACGAAAGCCCGGCAGATCGCCGTTCACCGCCAAGCCAAGGCGCGCGAGGCTGCTCTCGCGAAATCCGCGCGGCTTACGCTGGATCATTTGCACCAGCGGCTCGCAGCCGGTGACGTGAAAGAATTGCCGGTCATCATCAAGGCAGACGTGCAGGGTTCCGTGGAAGTTGTTTCCGAGACGCTCACCAAGTTGAGCGACGACAGGGTGAAGGTAAAGGTCATTCACGCCGGCGTAGGCGCCGTCACCGAAACGGACGTCCTTCTGGCGACGGCTTCGAACGCTGTCATCATCGGATTCAGCGTACGGCCGGAGCGTAAGGCGGCGGAACTTGCGGCGCTTGAAAAGGTTGATATCCGCCTGCACACCATTATCTACGAGCTTGTGGACGAAATCCGCAAGGCCAAGCTGGGACTGCTTGAGGCGAGGTATAAGGAAACATCGCTTGGCCGTGTCGAGGTGCGGGACACCTTCCACATCGCCAAGGTCGGGACGATTGCCGGTTCCTACGTCCTGGACGGAAAACTCACGCGCGACACCAAGATTCGCTTGCTGCGTGACAACGTGGTGGTTTACGAAGGGCGCATCCGCTCGCTGCGGCGGTTTAAGGAAGATGTCTCCGAAGTCCGCTCCGGCATGGAATGCGGCATCGCCATCGAAAACTTCAATGACGTCAAGGTGGGCGACGTGATTGAAGCCTACGTTACCGAAAGGGTGGCCGAAGAAGCCATCGCCTGAGGCATCCACGGACACAGGAGCGCGTAGGCCATGCCAGTGGGTTTGCTGACGATCGAGATTCAACTCCCTTACGCTCATTCCCTCAAGAAAAAACGAGCTGTCGTGCAGAAGCTGCTGGGACGGCTTCGCGCGCGATTCAACGTGGCCGTCGCCGAGATGGATCACCAGGAAGTCTGGCAGCGCTCCACGCTGAGCGTGGTTTCAGTGTCGAACAGCCAGCCATTGATCGAGTCTTCGCTGCAGCAGGTGCTAGCGGAAACGGAGAAAATTCTGGGCGAGGATGTCGCCAGCTATACGCTGGAATTTTTTTAGCGGTCTGCTGAAAGGGACGGCTCCGCGCCGCCGGCAGTTTTTGTAAGGGTGTGGATTATGGCGGGATGAAATCTCCGCCACGCTGCGAGCGCATAGGGGAATGCATATGGCGGGTCTCCCACACCGGCTTGAGCGATTAGCCGGCCAAATAAGGGGAGAAGTGGCGGCGATGATCAGCAGGGAACTCAGAGATCCCCGCATTGGGTTCGCTACTGTGACTCGCGTCGAGTTGAGCGCGGATTTGCAGCATGCCCGCATCCTGGTCAGCGTTCTGGGTGATGATTCCGCGCAACGGGCAAGCTTAGAAGGGCTCGCTTCAGCGGCAGGCTACATTCGCCACGAAGTCAGCCGCCGGTTAAGCCTACGCCGCGCTCCACAGATCATGTTTGCTTTGGACCACGGCCCGGAAGAAGGAATTCGGCTGGAAAGGCTTTTGCAGAACCTGTACAAAGAGGACATTTAGCGCCGGATCTGCGAACCGGGTCAAGAGGTTTTTGGCGGGAGAAAGCCAACTTCAGAGCGTGTGCAATAACACCACTACTTGCGGTGTGACGATCCGCTGCAAGCGCCATAAATTTACCAATCAATGTCCGGGGAGGTTCCTGTGGCCCCGGCTCCAGCCTGCCATCCATGGAACAAGAAATCTCCGGAGTGCTCATCGTAGATAAGCCTGCCGGGCTGACCTCTCACGATGTGGTCGCCCGCATCCGCCGCCTTCTGAAGATTCAGCGCGTCGGACACTTTGGCACGTTGGACCCGTTCGCTACGGGCGTATTACCGCTTTCTTTGGGCAAGGCCACACGCTTTGCACAGTTCTATTTGAAATCGCGCAAGGCTTATGAAGGAGCCATCCGTTTCGGCTTCTCCACCGACACCTATGACGCGACCGGCGCGCCGTCTTCGGACCTGGTTCCGGCTCGACCGGAACCCGCTGAGATCGAGCGCGTCCTGCGTGAGTTCACCGGGCGCATCCAACAGACGCCTCCTCCTTTCTCCGCCAAACGCGTGGGGGGCGTGCGTGCGTACAAACTGGCCCGGCTGCATCAGCCCGTCGCGTTGGAGCCGGTTGAGATAGAAATCTATGCCCTCGAACTGCTGCAGTATAATTCCCAAGCCGGCGTGGCGAGCTTTGCAGTCGAGTGCTCGGGTGGAACTTATGTGCGTTCGCTTGCTTACGACGTTGGCTGCCGGCTTAACTGCCCTGCTCACCTCGCCAGCCTGCGCCGGACCGCAGTCGCTGAGTTCCACGAATGCCAGTCAATGACCTTGCCGCGGATTGAAGAGATCACGCTCGAAGGAGCCCTAGCCCAGTCGGTGGTTCCTCTCGAAGCGCTGCTCCCGGATTGCCCTGCGCTGGTGGTGCGTGGCCGGGAAGAGAAAAGTGTCCGTCATGGGCGCCAGTTTGAACTGGCTCAGGTTGTCAGGCCGCAGCGCGGCCTTAATTCTGAACGCGCTGCGGTGATTAGCGTCCTGAAGATTTTGAATGCTGACCGCCGGTTGATCGCCGTCGCACGCCATGTCTCAGGCGGTGTTTACCACCCCGACCTGGTTATCAGTTAGCCGCTAAAGCACTGTTCTGACGGTCATGCACTGGATTCCACGTTGCCGCTCTGTCTTTGCCCTGCGGTTCCAGCATAGGGCTTCTGGTTTGTTCAACATCTGGCGCGATTTGAAAGAGCGGCTTTGCGGCGCGTGCGCCTTGACGCTGTCGAGAAACGCAGCGTTTAATAGCTTTTAGCCGGTCACTATTGTGACCTTGGGCGCGAAACCGAACGCGCCGTGGCTGGCTCGATGGAGTTCTTGATGATTGACATCCATTGCCATCCGTTACCAGAGACCGACGACGGGGCCAAGAGCTTTGACGTCGCGGTGGTTATGCTGAAGCTGGCGGCAGACGACGGCGTCACCCACGTGGTCGCGACGCCGCACTGTAATTTCCGTTACCTATTCAACGCTGAGCAAAACAGGAAGAAGGCTGCTGAACTTCAGGCTGCGGTAGGAAACGCCCCGAAGATCCTGGTGGGCTGTGATTTCCGCCTCTCCTATGACAATATCCACCGTTTGACCGGGGAGCGTGCGGACTTTTCCATTAACGGAACGCAGTATCTGCTTGTAGAGTTCGACGATCATTTTATTCCGGCACAGATGGACCACGTCTTTTACGATATTCAGGTGGCTGGCTTGACGCCAATTCTAACTCACCCGGAAAGGAATGCCGTCTGCCGCCGGAAACTCCAGGATGTTTACAACTGGGTAGCCCGGGGATGCCTGGTGCAAATCACGGCGCAATCCTATACCGGAGGCTTCGGTTCCGAGGCGCAACGGGCGGCCGAGCAACTGCTCGATCTCAACATGGTGCATTTCGTCGCCTCGGACGCTCACGACGCCAAGCACCGGCCTCCAATACTTTCTTCGGCCTACGAAAAGCTGGTTTCCACGCGAGGAGAGGACATGGCGGACCGCCTTCTCACGAAGAATCCCGAGGCTGTAATCCATGGCAAACCTCTGCCGCCAGCCCCTACGCCGGTATCCCCGGGCGATAGGAAAAAATGGTGGTCGTTCCTAAAGCGATGACAGATTCCCACCCACGTCTTCGCGAAGCTCCAAGCTTTCGATCGATATTTTGATGTTTGCGCGCAGAGTTAAAGTTGAGATTCTGGAACCGCACGAGACAAGGGCTTGTCCCCTGGCTTGGCTGGATAGCTTTTCGATGAGGAGCTTCACGGGCCGTAGCGCCTTCGACGATACTTTTCCCGCTGGCGCCGGTGAGATGGAAGTCGGCTTTCGCGTAGACCTTGAAGCGCTGCGCCAGGACATGGAGGATTGGCTGACGCGGAAATTTGGCGCAGGCGAGCGTGTACGACTAAGACTGACACCCCGATAGTTTCTGCGAGACCTGCCGCCGCCAGCCCCGAAGGGTTTGGGCCAATCCTTCAAAAACCACCCTTTTCGCAGGATTTATTGAGATTTTTGCCAAGAATTGGCTTGACAGAGGCGGTCTTATTACATAAAGTGTCACCTAACTGCAATGTGAAGGGTCTCACAAATCTTAACTTCAGGAGAGGAGCTTCAATGGCGAAGGCGATGACAAAATCTCAGGTGGCAACCGCAACCACCGCGGTTGGGGCCTTGCCGCGCGCTTCAATGGCGAAGGCGATGACAAAATCTCAGGTGGTGGCGCACCTGGCAGAGAAAGCTGGTATTCACAAGAAGGCAGCAAGCGCGGTTCTGGAAGAAGTGGTGAGCTTGGCGACCAAAGAATGCAAGAGCGGCGGGCAGTTCGTCATTCCGGGTCTCGGTAAGGCGGTCAAAGCCAATCGGAAAGCTCGGATGGGCCGGAACCCCCAGACAGGCGAACCCATAAAAATTCCTGCCAAGACGGTGGTGAAGTTTCGGCTGGCAAAATCTTTTAAGGACGCGGTTGTCCCTCCCAAAAAGAAATAGTCACAAAACTCGGGCGGCGGCAAGGTTTAACCGTCCGCCGCCCATGGCTGTTTCGCGCCCGCAACTGATTCCAATCCCTCAGAATTATCCTCCAGTCCTCGCTGCGAAGCGTTTGAAAAGACGTGTTTCTCTGGGGGAAAATGGATGGCCAGGAAATGGGGAGGGTTTCCGGTCGTGTCTCGTCAGGCGGAGACAAATGCTGATAATCCAGCCGCCTGCACAGGCTACTGAACTGCGGCGCCAAAGGGTCGCCGTATTCCCTGCTGCAAGGCGGCAAGAGCCTCGGGGAAGGTGGCGGCGGTTACCGACGCGGCGCGATACTGTTCAAGCGCTTCCTGCCGCATGCCCTCGAGATCGTAGATTCGCGCCAGGTAGATGTGCGACCAAGTGACGATACGCAGGTTGTGCGTCGTCGCTAGGGCCTTCTTGAAATACTCAACAGCAATATCCGGCTCGCGCGTGTTGCTGGCTGCTACCGCTACTCCAAACAGCGCTCGGGCGCTTTTGGGATCGTACTGTTTCAATACCTGATCGAAAATCGCCTTGGCTTGCTCGTATTTGCCGAGATAGATGAGGTTGTCTCCCTGGTCAAGGAGTTGATCCTTGGCGCTCAAAGGAGCGGGGCCAGCCGCTTGGCTAGCGGGTTTGAGGTTGGCAAATTTAGCTGACGCGAGCTGCTTTTCCATCTTCCCCAAGGCGATGCCCTGAATCATTTGCTGGTAGTAAACGCTGATGGGAGCGTCCTGCTTTTCATACCCGGCAAGTGCATCGTAGAAATAGGGCGTCAGGATGAAGCCTTTGGCCAAATCCGCGCTAGCCTGCTGTTGCGCGCCGGAAGACTTATCCATCCGAAGCTCGACCGCATGGATGAGGCACTCAGTAACCAGAAGCGAAAAATCGTTCTTGAAGTCATTGTCCAAAAGCGGAGCCTTGCGGGCGATAGCTTCGAGCGCCGCCTTCTGGTGGATGTCCGCGCCGTATTTGACGGCCAACGGATCCAAAAGAAAGTGCAGGTATTGGTGCCGGATCTCCTTGAATCGTGGCTGCTCGGAAGGCGTCACCACCAAGTAGTAGTTATCGCCATAGATGCGCGCCTGCACCTGATCCGGGGCGCCCAAAAGGCACAGATAAATGTGATAAGTCCTGCCAAGGTAGCTCCCGCTCGGGAAGCGCAGGTAGGCGTCGCTCAAGGCAATCTCTCTTCTCACCCTGCCAGCGTAGCGCTGGATCGCATCCGCGTAGCGCGGCTGAAGCCGTGCGTACAGGTCTTGGAGATTAGCCTGGCGGTAGAACGCCTGCACCAGAGGAACCAAGTCCCGAATGTCACTGGCGTCGGGGGGCAAATCCTCGGAGGGAATTGTGAACTTGAACTCAGGCGGACTTCCGAGGAGAAGCGCCAGTGAAACAAACTGCGCGAAGTCCTTGCCGGGATCGCCTGCAATGCGATGAGCGGCGTAAAATGCGCGGAGCTGCGCCTCCACCGGAATCTTCTGCTTGGCCAAGTAGCCGCGAACGTCCTGCCGCGTATCATCTCCGGTGCGGACGAAAAGGCCGGTGTTGTATCCGGCCATGTTCAGCGCCGTCATAACGGAAAAAACTTGCTCGCTTGACTCAAGCGATACGCCGGAGCTGGATTGCGCGCAACCCTCCGGGGCCAGGTACATGAAGGCAAGCAGTAGAGCCAGGCTGGCGGTCCAAACCGCGATTGAAATTCTGTGAGTTTTCACGTGGAGTGAGTGAATCTTAAAATTATCGCCTGCAGCGCCGGTTAACCTCGGACGTTGATTTGCCTGAGCGCGAGGACAACCCTGCCCGCAGTCGGTCTGCCGAAGGCCATGGCGGGGGCAAAGCGGCTAAAATAGATCAGGCGATCCAGATGGCGCATCAGTTCAGGAGAGCGCTGACCCGATAAAACCCTGTAACTCTTCACTTGGCCCTCTGCATCGATGCAAGTCACAACGACCACAGGTCTGTCACCGGTATCGAAATCAAGAGGCGCCAACATAAGCACCTGCGGCGGCTTCACCAAGGAAAGCGGCGCGTCAGGCAGGTTGCTGACCGGCATCGCCTCCGACCCCATGATGAGGCAAAAGCACAGGAGCGCAGCGGCCAAGCCGCCCGTAGCAGGCAGCAGCAGGCTCCGGAAGCTGTTATCCAGACGCACCAGCATGCGCCTTACCGGGTTGCGGTGTAATTCTTGAGAAACTCGAACCCGAAGGCGCAGATCGACCTCCGCAGGCATCACCCGTCGCGGCAGTTTCCGAAGGTCCTCTTGCAGCGCCTCGGCCCGCTCCATTTCGCCTTCGCACGCAGGGCAGTAACGCAGATGATAGCGAATGGACCGTAGCGCCTCCGGCGAACAAAGCCCATCTGCGTAATCGGAAAAGTGCTCCCGGATTTCAAGGCATGACTCAAACATATCTCTGCACACCTCAATCAGTCTGCAAGGCCAAACAACCGGTCAACTTGCGCCTCAGCAGCTCCCGGCCTCGCTTCAAGCGGCTTTTAACCGTTCCTTCGGCGACGCCGACAATCTCAGCGATCTCTTCGTATGAAAGATTCTCGACTTCCCGTAACACCACTACAGTGCGATAAGGCTCCGCCAAACTGCGAAGCGTGCGCGCCACAATTTCTCCGCGCTCGCTCTGTTCGAGCAGTTCGTAAGGAGTTTGGGGTTGCGTGCGGCCGGGTCCAGCATGAACCAAGCCTTCGCGCGGTTCGTCATCCAGAGAAAAGACCTCGCGGCGGCGGCGGCGCGACCAACTCCTTCTGTAATTGAGCGCTTCGTGCACGGCAATACGGTAAATCCACGTCTTTAAGCTGCTGTTGCCGTGGAACTGCTTGATGCCCCGGATAATCTTGACGAATACATTCTGCACCACGTCCGCCGCATCGAATCCATCGCCTAGGATGTGGTAGACCATGCTATACATAGGGTTGCGGTAGATGGCAAGAATATAGCCGAACGCCTCCTCAGACCCTGCTTGTAGCTCTGCAACCAATCCCGCTTCGTCCGCCCCGGCATGAGATGCCTGGTCGAGCGGTAGCGCCAGTGACCTTGCAATGTTCCCCATTCCTTGAGCATACCAGTTTCTGACCAGGTCCTCAACAGGAGCTTGGCAGGTAAAACTCTTTTGGCCGCGCTCTCAGCGCTCATATTACATACTGCTCGCCAGCCTGTGGACCCGCTAATACTATAGACACCGTTCGCAGGGCTCCCGTTCCGTAAACACAGAAAGACTTGTGACTTTCCTGGCCTTCTCCCGCCAGCAGCGGCGCGGGCTTAACGGGTGCGATTTTCAAACCGGGCAAAACGGGCCATTGCACCATCATTGGTGCAACTGCGGCAGGGGGGTGTCCCATAAGTCTTTCATTTTGTGCTCAATGCTCCGGTTCGCTCGCAAAATCTCTGTATCTATATGATAAAAAATATGTTAACTAACTTTTTAGTTTTGCTTTTTGGCTTCGTTTGGGTTCGTTCCCAAGATTTGTCTTTGTTTTCAAACACTTATGGGTTCGTTGGGTTAAACATTCTCTTTTTCACTTCCGCTCCCTCCCCGGACAGGCTTTTCTGCACACCGAAAAGCCCCCCATCAGAGGCTTCCCGGCACGCTTTTTCTGCCGGGTGCGCGGGGGCCGAAAGGCGGTGTAAATGCATCATAGGACTGTGCGCCATTACACGATAGCGTAGTGTACTACGCTAGGTTGGCGGCGTCAAGGGCGGCCGGGGCTTAACTTTCAAGTGGACGTTTGGCTGCAATTCTGATTTAATCTGCGCTTCGGCAGATTGGACGCATGGCGGCGTAAAGCCGCCTCTACGAAAAGCGCATGACTGAACTGATCTGGGATGGGAAATACAAGGACGGCAAGAAGCAGGGGCCGGTGCGGATTGCCCTGCCTTTTCAAACCATCGAGACGGTGAACGAGAGCGCGCAGGAGCGTCAGCGGGCGCTGGAATTGTTTTCCTCGGGCCGGGACACGGAGTGGCGGAACCGGCTGATTTGGGGCGACAAGAAATACGTCCTGTCCAGCCTGCTGCCCGAATTCGCCGGCAAAGTGAACCTGATCTATATCGACCCGCCGTTTGATACGGGCGCGGATTTTTCCTTCACCGCAACCATTCCCCAGCATCCCGACGCTGACGAAAACGACTCGGCGACGTTCACCAAAGAACCCTCCATCCTGGAGCAGAAAGCCTACCGCGACACGTGGGGCCGTGGGCTGGATTCGTACCTGCAATGGTTCTATGAAACCATCGCGCTGCTTCAAGAACTGCTGCATGATGCAGGCAGCATTCAGGTACATGTAGGCTGGCAGGTGAGCAGCGCCGTTCGACTCGTGATGGATGAAGTCTTCGGGCCGGAACAGTTCTTAAACGAAATTGTGTGGAAACGGACTCCACACGCGGGAAGCAGCAAAGCTCGGTCAAACAGATTTCCAGTAAATCACGAGTGCATTTACTTGTATTTCGAAAGGGGGGAACTACACCTTCCACAACCAATTCGTTCCATACAAAAGCGAATACGTGGAGCGATTCACGAACCCTGACAACGACCCACGTGGGCCGTGGCATAGCGTTGCCCTCAAAACTTATTCTGATGCAACATTTGAAAGGCTGAAGAAGGAGAAGAAGCTTATTTCGCCACAAAGATCTGGCGCGAGCTGGAGGTACAAATGGTTCCTGTCTGAAGCGCCCGGGATGCAGGTTGAGGACATTTGGGTTGATGTCGGCGCTATCAACTCAATGGCTCAGGAGCGAACGGAATACCCAACCCAGAAACCCGAAGCTTTCCTCGAACGCATCATCAAAGCATCTTCCAACGAAGGCGATCTCGTCCTCGACTGCTTTGTCGGCAGCGGCACGACGGCTGCCGTAGCTGAAAAGCTCAATCGTCGCTGGATCGCCTGCGATCTGGGCCGGTTCGCCATTCACACCACGCGCAAGCGGCTGCTGGGCGTTCCGGGCGTCAAGCCGTTCGTGGTTCAAAACCTCGGCAAATACGAGCGGCAGGCGTGGCAGGCGGCGGAATTTGGGAACGTAGGGGTGGGCCCGTCTTCCAGGGCGGGGGCCCCGCCCGAGGGCGCCGCAAGCAGCGCCCCTACGGAGATCCGCTCCCGCGAGGCCGCCTACCGTCAGTTCATTCTGGAGCTTTACCACGCAACGCCCATCACGGGCCGCGAATGGCTTCACGGCGTGAAGAGTGGGCGCATGGTGCACGTGGGCGCGGTGGATGCGCCGGTGACGCTGGCGGACGTGAAGGCTATCGCCCGTGAGACCTGGAAGGCGGCGGGCACGGGAAAAGACAGCCCCTCTGAAGCGGGCGCGGACATTCTCGGCTGGGATTTCGCCTTCGAGTTGAACGAGACGGCCAAGCAGGTGGCGGCCGAATCGCATGTGCACGTGGCTTTCAAAAAAATTCCGCCCGAGGTGCTGGAGAAAAAGGCCGTTGAACAGGGCGACGTGAAGTTTTTCGAGCTGGGGGCGCTCGACGTGCGGATGAAGCAAAAGGGGCGTGAACTCACTCTAACCTTGCATGATTTCGTGATTCCCTACGATGACATCCCGAAGGAAGTACAGGGCGCGATCAAGCATTAGAGCCAGTTGGTTGATTATTGGGCCGTCGATTGGGACTACAAAGGCGATACGTTCCATAACCAATGGCAGAGCTACCGGACGCGCAAAGACCCCAAAATTTCGCTGAACGTGAGCTACGTCTATCCCGAGCCGGGCAAGTACACGATAGTGGTGAAGGTAATCGACATTCTGGGGAACGATACGACGAAGACCGTGGAGCTGACAGTGTAGAGGCGGCTTTATGCCGCCATATTTCTGGCGGGGTAAACCCGCCGCTACGCAATGATTGATTTTCTCCGAAAACGTAACCGGCTGCCCAGGCCTGCCTACGTGGCTAGGAATTGGTATTTTGTGACGGTTTGCACCCGTGAACGGCGCCCGCACTTTCACGACGGCGACCTTGTGGACCGGCTGTTAAGAATACTCAGGAATGCGTCCTCTTCACAGGGTTTTGACGTTTACGCTTAC
Source organism: Acidobacteria subdivision 13 bacterium RH2 MAG17b (assembly GCA_002197525.1). GTDB lineage: Bacteria > Acidobacteriota > Terriglobia > UBA7540 > UBA7540 > RH2-MAG17b. The sequence continues at coordinate 17,153 of NFUN01000023.1, forward strand.
TGCTTCATGCCCGATCATCTGCACCTGGAACTCGCGGGCTTTTCCAGATGGTGTGAGCTTTCTGTGCTGATGCGCGAGTTCAAAGGAAAAGCGGCCCGCCAAGTGCGGGAGACAGGACTCCGGGGCTTATGGCAAAAGGGATACTACGACCATGTTTTGCGGGAGGGGGAAGACGAGAAGGCTGTGGCATGGTACATCCTGAACAACCCGGTGCGGAAGGGGCTGGTGAAAGATGCTCGCCAGTGGCCTTATTGCGGGTCATGGGTTTTTGATTGGAAACGGGCGTTAGACCCGCCGGGGAAGTTTGTTCCACCGTGGAAGACGGTGGCGGGGTAAACCCGCCGCTACATGGCCGTTCGATGTAGAGGCGGCTTTATGCCGCCATAGTCGTGACGGGATAAGCCAGCGGCAACGCCAAATTCATTCTATGCCTCGAAGAAAAAAACAAGCTAACTCTCCCACCCAGGCGGAATTGCTGGACGTGACGGCCCGGCTCCGCACAGGCCCTTGCGTTCCTGCGCTCCGCAAGGCGGTGAAGGCATGGCGCGCAGGCAAATACAAGGGAATTACGGACACCACCCGCATCCTCCTCAACCACTGGTTTCAGACCGACCACAAATCGCGCACCGGGCAGCCTTTCAAGTATCACCCCTCTCAGCAGGAGGCCATCGAAACACTTATTTTTGTCTGGGAATTTGAAAAGGTCCGCAACCGGAAGACGTTGTTGGAACGCTACGGGATGGACCTTCGTAACTTGCGTCTGCCGCCTTATGATGACTTCGCCCGCTACTCGATCAAGATGGCGACGGGCAGCGGGAAAACCAAGGTGATGTCGCTGGCGGTGGCGTGGCAGTTCTTTAACGCGGTGCGCGAGCCGGACGAGATCGCCAAAGAATATGCGAGAACGTTCTTGGTTGTCGCCCCGAACGTGATCGTGTTCGAGCGGCTAAGGATGGACTTTGCGGGCGGCGCGATTTTCCGCGCCGACCCGGTGATCCCCAAGAAGCTTGAAATCTTTTGGGACCTCGATTGCGTGATTCGCGGCGAGGGTGAGAAAGCCCATTCGGAAGGCGCGCTTTTTCTCACCAACATTCAGCAATTTTACGAGAGGCCCGATCGCAGGAACGGTGAAGAGCCGAACCAGATGACGGACATACTCGGCCCCAAGCCGCCAACCAAAAAGCTCGAACTCACCGACTTCGGCGACCGGATCGCGCTACGCGCCGGAAAGCTGCTTGTGGTGAACGACGAAGCGCATCACACCCACGATGAAGACAGCGAGTGGAACAAAGTGATCCGCCGGTTACATGGCAAAACACCTCTCTCCGCACAGCTCGATTTTTCCGCTACACCCCGCTTTCAAAAAGGAGCGATCTTCCCGTGGACTATTTTTGATTACCCGCTCAAGCAAGCCATTATTGACGGCATCGTGAAACGACCGATGAAGGGTATCGCCAAGATTACGGAAGCAAAATCGGACGTGGCCAGCGTTAAGTACAGGGGCTATCTAGCGGCGGCCGTGGAACGGTGGAGGGAATACCGCGAACAGCTTAAACCTCTGAAGAAAAAACCGGTTCTCTTCATCATGATGAACGACACAAACGATGCCGACGACGTAGCCGACTGGCTGCGCACGAAATATCCCGAAGAATTCGGCGGCGAGAAAACCCAGGTGATCCACACCGATAAATCGGGCGAAGTCAGCAAGAAAGCGCTTGATGCCGCCCGCAAAGCGGTCCGCGAGGTGGACGACGAGAACAGCCCGATTAACGCCATCGTCAGCGTTCTGATGCTCCGCGAAGGCTGGGACGTGCAGAACGTGACCGTAGTGGTGGGACTGCGGCCCTATTCCGCCAAGGCCAACATTCTGCCCGAGCAAACCATCGGCCGCGGGCTTCGGCTGATGTTCCGGGATCTTCCCACCAGCTTTACCGAGCGCGTGGACATCATCGGCAATCAGGCCTTCCTCGACTTCGTGGAGGACCTGGAAAAGATCGAAGAACTGAAGCTGGACACGTTTGAATTGGGCAAAGACAAGCTGAAGATCCTCACCATCATGCCGCTTGAAGAGCGCAAGGAGTTCGATATCGGGCTGCCAGCGCTCAGCCCGTCCCTGGTGCGAAAGAAGAGCCTCGCCGAAGAGATTCAAAATCTCAACGTGATGGGGTTTGACAGCATCTTGCTGCCCATGAGCGAGGACGATCCGCGCGCCAAGACTTTCCGGTACGAAGGCTATGACATCATTACGCTGAAGAAAGAAGTTGAGCGCGATTACACCATTCCTGAGCCGCAAACGGCGCAGGAAGTGATTGGGTACTATGCGCGGCGCATCGCCGAGGCGGTGAAGCTGCCGTCGCAGTTTGCAGTTTTAGCGCCCAAGGTGCGGGAATTTTTTGGGGGAAAGGCCTTTGGCAACCCTGTGGATTTGAATGATCCTGCCATCGTGAAGGCCATGAGCACGTCCGTTGCCTGCTACGTGTGCGTGGGCGTGTTCCGAAAGGCCCTTGCGGAAATGACGATTCAAGAGCAAACACCTCAGCTTTTAGAGCCAGCCCGGATGCTTTCAACCTGCCAGCCCTTCCCGTGGTCACGGCCCGTGTGGGAAGGCCGCAAATCTGTGTTCAATCTCGTGGCTTGCGACAACGATTTCGAGCGGGAGTTTGCCAAGTTTTTGGACAACGCTCCAGACGTGCGGGCATTTTCAAAGCTGCCGCAGGCGTTCGGATTTGCCATCGACTATACCGATGCGGCGATGAATCTGCGCTCGTATTACCCCGATTTCGTGGCAGTGGACCACCACGGCGTCCATTGGCTTCTGGAGACCAAGGGCCAGGAGACAATCGATGTTGTCCGGAAAGATGCCGCGGCCGCCCTCTGGTGCGAAAACGCCACGAAGCTATCGAACGCCACCTGGAAGTATGCGAAAATTCCGCAGAAGGAATTTGAGACCCTCCAACCCAGCCGCTTGACGGACCTCGCGGCGATGCAGACAAAGACGCTCTGGTGAGGGCGTCCCGCAACAACCACTTCACGTGACAGCTTTATTCTCTCCCTCTAGTGTTACGTCTCAGAAGTTCGTTAAATAAGTCCTCTGGGATATAGCTTCGGCTGTGTCGGAAGCGTGGCCCCTCACCCGTCCCGCACCGCGGGCCACCCTCTCCCCCAAAGGGGGCGAGGGCAATAAGTTAAGTAAGGAGATTCCAGCCCTCTCCCTGCGGGAGAACCGTGGCGGCGCGCGTCTATAGGGCTTCGTTTAACTTAGTAATTAATACCCGATTGACAATCACCATCCCGCATAGTACTTTGGCGCTATGAAAGAAGGCCTGATGGACCGCGCCACGGGCGAGCCATCGCTTGCGGCGGGCGGGGCTCTGATCGGGAGAGGACACGTCTGAACC
>NFUN01000024.1 GCA_002197525.1 Acidobacteria subdivision 13 bacterium RH2 MAG17b
CTGCGTGATAACTGCGGCTGTAGCGGCGGGCTGTGACCGCCGGTCTTTTTTTTTTTATAACTTTGGCGCTCATAGAGCGCCGCTACAACTCAAAAACGGCAGTTTTCACACAGACTCTGAAGCTGGGCGCTGAGGCTGTGAGAATAGCAGTTACCGGAAGCAAAGGAATGCTGGGACAGGACATGGTCGCATGCCTCGCGGCGCATCATGAGGTCATTCCCCTGGCGCGTTCCGACGCCGATATTACAAACCCAGGCTCCGTGGCGGTCGCGCTGGAAAATGTGAAACCCGAAGTCGTGATTCACGCAGCGGCCTTCACAGCCGTCGACGAATGCGAGTTGCGGCCCGAGTTGGCTCTGCTCGTCAATGCGGAGGGAACCCGGCACGTGGCGCAGGCTTGTGTGCGCCTCGGCGCTGGCCTCGTGTTGGTGAGCACGGATTACGTATTTGATGGCGAAAAAACAGCGCCTTATGAAGAAGATGATGATCCGCGCCCGATCAATCAGTACGGCCGGAGTAAACTCGCGGCGGAGCAGTACGTGCAGACCCTCGTCGAGAAGTTCTGGATCGTCCGCGTATCGTGGCTATTTGGCCCCAAGGGCCGCAACTTCGTTAAGGCGATCTTAGCTAAGGCTGCGCGCGAGGGCGCCTTGAAGGTGGTGAATGACCAGTTTGGTTCTCCTACCTATACCTGGGATGTGGCAGTAAAAATTGGGGAAATCATAACCCGTGCGAAGCATGGCATCTACCACGTGACAAACCAGGGCCATTGTTCTTGGTTTGATTTTGCGAAGGAGATTGTCACCCAGGCTGGTTATGCGGGAGTAAGGATCGATCCCATCCCAAGCTCGGCCGCTGGCCGTCCCGCGCCTCGGCCCCATAATTCCAGGCTCGCCAACACCCGGTTGCTTCGCGAAGGGCTTGGTTTGCTTCCAACTTGGCAGGATGCTCTCAGCCGGTATATGAAGCGCGAGGGAGCGCTCCCTTAGCCTTTTCGGGCGCTCATTGCTTGGAAAGCTTCGCGGCCAGAGTTAACAGAAGCCGCCGGTCGCTGCTGGACATTCCTTCATACAACTTAGACAACCTCTTCAGCGACTTGGATCTTGCGATCTGGCTGGGCACCTCGGGGGATTTCGGCTGGCCGTGATCCGGAAAAAGGAGCTGATAGGCTTCCACCTCCAAGGCTTTGGCAAACTTCTCCAGGGTAACCAGCGAGGGCGCCGTATACCCGCCCTCTACTCGCGAAATGTAGGAACGGAGTAGCCCCGAGCGCCGTTCAATATCACCTTGTGAGAGCCCCTTAGCTTCGCGGAGCGTGCGGAGCCGCTTTCCGATGTACATACGATTATTTAATCAGAAGTCTTCATCTTATACAATGATACCTTTTAAGATAATGCCGAAAATAGAGCAGACAAGCGGCCAATTGTTAGGAGTTTCTAATTTGGCGGCTCATTGAATAAAAGCTCTCACGCTAAGGCGCAAAGCTCCCCAGGGAGTTAGGAAACAGCGATCGATCACGCGCTGGCATGGGTTATTCACCTAACTTTCGAGACACCCATCTACACGAAGATTTTCGATGATGTCAGACCGGAGCACAATTTTCAGAGCTTCGCCGAGGCTTTCCATAGCCCGATGGTTCGCAAAAATGAGTCTGGCCGTCTGAAGCGGGTGGCGAAGAGCGATGCGCGCGGCTTTGCCGGTTCCGACCCGGCCTTCGGCGCTAAGAGCCTGGTTAAAATCAGGCATCCGGGCATCGACCGTATCGGAGACCACGCGGAGAACGGCCGCCGGAACTCCTGCTTCCGCTGCCGCCGAGAGAATCTCATAGCTTTCCATGTCCACCACGCCTGCACCGCTCTCAGCCAACCTGAGTTTTTCCTGCCGGGTGACGGCCATACGCGGAGATGTGATTCCAACCACCAATTCACAGGGCACGCGCTTTGAAGCCAGCAGATTCGTGATCCGCTCGCGCAGACTGCGCGTACAGCGAAGCGGTGGCCGGCCAGCCAGTGTTGACAAGACTTCTGTGTAGACGGCAATCGCGGACTCGCCTAACGATGTGGAAAGCGCTCCGCACAACCCAATCATGATGACGGCGTCCGGTTGCGTGCGAATAGCAGGATTCTTGAGATCGTTCGCCCGGTCAAGGCCAAGCGCCACTCTGGCGCGGGTCCGGGCGTCCCGAGGGCCCATCCCGGTGATGATCAACGTCACCCGGTTGCCTCCGGCCGGCCGGGCCTGAACGAGGCCGATTTTGCCCGTATCCGATCCTGCGGCCATCAACCGCTCCACCGGCCGCCCCTCCATGTGGGATGCCGCGAGCACATAAATCAGACTCATGGCTCTTCCTATTTAGACTGAAGCTGATCCAGGGTCAAGAAGGTTCTTGAAAACATCCGAGGTTCACTGACAGCAGAACCCGCAGGCCCTGTCGCCGGTTGGCAAAGATCGGTACCACCTCCCTAATCCCTGGCGCAGTGAGCCGGATTGAGGGAGGAGGGAGCCTTGGATATCGTGAAGTGCGCGCAGATTTGCCTGGTCTCGGGCTCGAAATTCAAAATCATGCGCAAGGTAAGAGGCCTCGCACCCTGTCTCAGACGGGCTGGGATGCTTCGATCCGATAGAACCCCAGTTGAGAATCTCCGTGCCGCAGCAACCGGAAGCGGGCAAGCGATCCATAGCGTTCCTCGAGGCGGCAATGGCGCGAGTGCTCGGCAACAGCCACTGCCTCATGGCGCAAGATACCGGACCGTGCACATTTGCGTAAGGTGGTGTGATACTCCCGGATTTCCGCGTAAGGTGGATCGAGGAATACAAAATCGAACTGCTCGCGCTCCGCGGCCAACCGTGAGATCGCCGCTTCCGCCTTGCACGGCATCACCCGGAAGCCGGAACGGATGCCGAGCGCCAGAAGATTCTTTCGGATCAGTTCTGAGGCCGGCCGGTGCCGCTCCACGAATACAACTTCGCTCGCCCCGCGGCTGAGGGCCTCCAACCCTACTGCACCGCTGCCGGCGAAAATATCCAGGAAGCGCGCGCCGCGAATCCGCTCACCGAGAACGTCAAAGAGCGTCTCGCGCATCTGGTCAGAGGTGGGACGGAGAGCTTCGCCACCCAGCGTTTTCAGGCGCAATCCGCGATGGCTTCCGGCGATGATCCGCATAGGCGATCAGTCCTCTCGCGGCACGGCGCTAGAGTCTGTGTGACAACTGCGGCTGTAGCGGCGGTCTGTGACCGCCGGTCTTTATTTTTCAAGTGCTTCGGCGATCATAGATCGCCGCTACAACTCAAAAACGGCAGTTGTCACACAGAC
>NFUN01000025.1 GCA_002197525.1 Acidobacteria subdivision 13 bacterium RH2 MAG17b
ACGCATTAAGTGGCGTGATGTCTGCTGGTGCGGCGATGTCCTCATCGCCGGTTTTTCGCCGGTGGGGACACCGGCGCACCAGAGTGGCGTCACATCAACAAATGCGTTTGTATTAGTCAGTCTGAAGCGCACGCATGGACGAAAAGACTCCCAGGCCGCATCGCACCTTCCTGATTCTCCTATCAATCCTCGTGCCGGTGCTGTTTCTGGTCGGATGGAGCCAGGCCTCGCTCAACCTCAGCTTTATTCATCCAAGGAGCGCCACGGCGACTTTCCTGCTTGCCGCCGTTTCTGCCTTCGTATTTATCGCCTTCGTGATTTTCGGCCTCATCCTCACACGCATTCTGCTGAAGTTGAACGCCGAACGCCGGCAGAATCAGCTTGGCTCGCATTTCAAAACGAAGATGGTAGCGGCGTTTCTGGGTCTTTCCCTGGCACCCGTCTGTTTCATGTTTTTGTTCGCTTATGGCCTCATCAACCGCAGCATTGATAATTGGTTCGGCATTCCCTTTGACACGGTGCGCCGCGACGCCAGCGCGATTACCGCGCAGCTTTCGCTTGAATCCCAGCAGGCAGCGCTCGAAAGCGCTGAACATCTGGCGGCGCTCGAACGGGTTGATCAACGGCTGGCGGAACTCAACACCCCGGCCCTCACCCGGCTCCTTGAGCGCCAGGCCGGGGATTTGAAATTGCAGTCCGTTCTTTGTCTTGATCCGGCAGGCCGTTTGGTGGCGAGGGCCGGCGAGCCTGACCCGTCTTTGCCCAGAGTCCTGAAGATTTTCCCCGCCGCGGCTTCCGGAGCGATTCCGCCGGCAGGAATTACGGCAAGCCTGCGCTTAGCCCAATCCGAGTATTTCTTAGCCGCCCAACCCGTCATGGACGGCGCGGGTAAGAACTTGGGAACGCTGATCGCGGCGCGCAGGCTGCCGCTCAACATCGAGCACATCGCCCGCCAGATCCAGCAGGAAGCTCAGCGCTACGACGAGCTGAGCCGCGAAAAGAAGGCGCTAAAGCGTCTTTACCTCCTTATTCTGCTGTTGCTTACCCTGCTGATTCTTTTTGCCGCCACATGGTTCGCCATGTTTTTTTCCAAGCAGGTGACGGTGCCCGTGCAAGCACTAGCTGAGGCTACGGACGAAGTGTCAAAAGGCAATCTCGGCTGGCGGATATCCGCGCGCGCAGATGGAGAATTGGGCAGCCTGATCCGCCTTTTCAATAGAATGACGCTTCAGCTTCAGGAAAGCCGCGATGCCATTGAAAGGGCAGCTCTGGATCTTCAGAACGCCAATCGCGAGCTTGAAGAGCACAGCAATACGATGGAGGCGATCCTCGAAAACGTGCCTACCGGCGTGATCTCATTTAATCCGCAAGAGGAGATCACGCGCGTCAACACCACCGTGGAGCGCATGTTCGGCGGCGTGGACGTCAAATCCGCGCGTCATCTTGCGGATCTGTTCGCGCCTGAGGAAGCGCGCGAAATCTCCCTCCTCTTCCGCCGCGCCCGGCGCCAGGGCGTGGTGAACCGGCAGATGACGCTCGCTCTCGGGGACCGCCGCGCCTTCGCCGGGCTCACGCTTTCCGCCGTCTCGGCGCAGCACGGCGCCGTGGGCTTCGTCATGGTCATCGAGGATTTGACTGATCTTGTCAAGGCGCAGCGCAGCGCGGCCTGGAGTGAGGTGGCACAGCGCATCGCGCACGAAATCAAGAATCCTCTCACTCCCATTCGCCTCTCTGCAGACCGCATCCAGCGCCTCATTGAGAGATCCGGTTCGGAGGCTCTCCCGCCTCGCCTGCTTCCCGCGGTGGCGGAGAGCGCAGGCCTCATTAAACGCGAAGTGGCGACGCTCAAAGCCCTGGTTGACGAGTTCTCCAGTTTTGCCCGCTTTCCGGCCTGCCAGCCCATTCCTTCGGACCTCAACCACATCATCGAAAACGCGCTCGGCGTTTTCGACGGGCGGCTCGGCGGCATCACGGTTTACCGTGACTTGGCCGCTCACCTGCCTATGGTCCACGCCGACCCGGAGCAGATGAAACGCGCGGTCGTGAACTTGGTCGATAACGCTGCCGAAGCGCTGGATAGCTCCACGGTGAAACAGATCTGGGTGCGCACTCGCCTGGACCCGGACCGTGAAGTGGTCTCACTCGTCGTCGCCGACAGCGGCCCCGGCATTTCTCCGGAAGCCAAGGAGAGGCTGTTTCTGCCGTACTTCTCCACCAAACAGCGCGGCACTGGCCTGGGGCTGGCCATTGTTAGCCGCATCGTCTCCGAGCATAACGGCAGCATCCGGGTGGAGGAAAACTGGCCATCGGGAACACAGTTTGTAATTGAATTGCCCGTTGAGTGCTCGGCCGCCGTAAACTGGAGTTGAGCCGCGCGTGCGGCCTGTGCCGCGCCTTCAGGATCAGGATGGCAGCAAAATACTCGGTTCTAATCGTGGACGATGAGTCCGGAATCCGCAAATCGCTGGGTGCCGTTCTCGATGATGAAGGCTACCGTGTGGAAGCGGTGGCGCGGGGTGAGGAATGCCTGGAGTTGCTCGCGCGGAAACGGTTCGACCTTGTGATACTGGATATCTGGCTGCCCGGCATCGACGGTCTACAGACGCTCGAGAAAATTCAGGCGATGGAAAAACCTCCCGTGGTCATAATGATTTCCGGCCACGGAACTATCGAGACCGCCGTGCGCGCCACCAAGCTCGGCGCCTTCGACTTCATCGAAAAGCCGCTCTCCATCGATAAAACCCTGCTCACGCTGCACCACGCCATTGAGCAACTGAACTTGACCGCGGAAAACCGGCACCTGCAGGAGGAACTGCGGGGTAAAACTCACATCCTGGGCGACAGTGTGCCGATGAAAGCGTTGCGTCAGCAGATCGCCCTGGCTGCGCCCACCAGCGGCCGCGTGCTGATTTACGGGGAAAGCGGCGTGGGCAAGGAACTGGTTGCACGGGCACTGCACCAAGCCGGGTCTCGTGCCAGCAAAGCTTTCATCGAGGTCAATTGCGCCGCTATTCCCGAAGAACTGATCGAAAGCGAGCTCTTCGGCCACGTCAAAGGCTCTTTCACGGGCGCCGTGGAAGACAAGACCGGAAAGTTTGAGCAGGCGGACACCGGCACGCTGTTTCTCGACGAGGTCGGCGATATGAGCCTGAGGACGCAAGCCAAGGTGCTCCGGGTACTAGAAGAGCAGCGTTTTGCACCGGTTGGATCAGGCGCTGATTTGCGCGTGGACGTGCGGGTGATTACAGCCACCAACAAGGACCTTCAGGAAGAAATTCAGAAGGGGAACTTCCGAGAGGATCTATTTTACCGCCTCAATGTGATTCCCTTCTACGTCCCCGCGCTGCGCGATCACGCCGAGGATATTGCGGCGCTCGCCGGTTACTTCCTCAGGGAATTCACGCAGACGTACGGGCGCCGGCCCAAACAGTTTTCCGAGCCGGCGATGGAGAGCCTACTCCGCTACCGCTGGCCGGGCAACGTCCGCGAGCTGCGGAATCTGGTTGAGCGTCTGGTGATTATGGTGCCGGGGACCCGCATTGAACGCCGCCATCTGCCCCCGGAAATCCAGCTTCACTCCGAACACGAAAAAGGCTCGCGGGAGCGCAGAGCGGCAGGTGGGTTTTCAAGCCTGCATGAAGCGCGTTCGTCCTACGAACGCGACTACATCCTGCGAAAACTAGAGGAAAATCAGGGAAATGTTAGCCGTACGGCGGAGGTCCTGGGGCTTGAGCGCAGCCACCTTTACCGCAAAATGAAGTCGCTCGGCATCACGAGCAGCGAATGACCAAAGCTTACGAGCCTGCGGCGGCGCCCCGGTAGTCCAGCGCGGCCACGGCGGCGGGGTTATTGCGCCATTGCGGCTCGACGCGAACGTAGAGTTCCAAAAATACCTGGGGCGGGAAAATCCGCTCCAAGTCCCTTCGGGCGTCGATGCCAATCTGTTTGATCTTGGCGCCCTCTGCCCCAATCACAATCGGCTTTTGGGATTCTTTCTCCACGACGATCGTAGCCCGGATCCGTGTGAGCCGCTCCGACTCTTCAAATCCTTCGATCAAGACCGCGGTCACGTAGGGCAGTTCCTGTTGCGTTTGCAGAATGACCTTTTCCCGGATCAGCTCTGCGGCCAGGAACCGCTCTGGCTGGTCGGTGTAATAATCCGGCGGGAAAAGGGGTTCGGATTCAGGCAGGCGGCGAATGAGCGCTTCCGTGAGTTCCTCCAGGCCGTCTCCCTTTAGCCCCGAGATAGGGAAGATCTCCTCAAAGTCGTAAAGCTTTGCATAACGATCCATCAGTGGCAGCAGCCGGGCCTTGCGAATGGCATCGATTTTGCTCAGCGCCAGCAGCGCTCGCACGCGATATTGTTTCAGCAGTTCGACCACGAACTCGTCTCCCTTGCCGAAATCGGCCGAGGCGTCCACCATGAGCAGCACCAAATCCCGCGCTTCCAAAGACTGGCGGACGAATTCCATCATTTGCTGGTTGAGGCGGTAGAGCGGCCTTTGAACTCCCGGCGTATCCACAAGAATCACCTGAGCGCCGGGGCGGTTGACCACGCCCAGGATGCGATTGCGCGTGGTTTGCGGAGCCGGCGTGACAATGGAAACTTTTTCCGCCACGAGCGTATTCACAAGCGTGCTCTTGCCCGCGTTAGGCCGGCCTACAATGGCCACAAACCCGCACTTGAAAGGCTTGATTTCCGGCATAGAGTCTTTCAGCAGATGGATTCCACGTGAGCTTGAGGCGCGCGCCGCGAAAGGCGAGAGCCCGCAGGAGATCGCTCGCCTTCAATGCCCAAACGGCGGCGCAGTTCGAGTTCCAACCGGTTCATCTCTCCGTCGTCAGTTTCGTGATCGTAACCAAGCAGATGCAAAAGCCCGTGAAGGATCAGTTGCAGAATTTCGGTTTCGAGCGAGTGCTTTTCCCGCCGGGCGTTGCGCCGGGCGGTCTCTACCGAAATCACAATGTCGCCCAGGAACCCAGCGAACTCCTTCGCCGCCATCGCAGGCGGTGCAGCTTCTGCGCCATCGTTCCAGGGAAAGGACAACACGTCGGTGGGCGCAGTCTTCTTCCGGAAAATCCGGTTCAGCCGCTTGGTTTCGCGATCATCCACCAGTGTAACGTCAAATCGCCGCCCGGCAAGGTGTAGTTCACGCGCCACCTTCAGCATAAACGCCCGGCAGCTTACTGTGCGGACAGGAACCCGGCGCTGCCGATTGAATATCGATGAAGACGCCGCCATATCTTGGAAGCTTGGTTTTTGAACCGGGCAGGTGCGTGGCTCGCAGTTTTCCTGCTTTTCCTGATATGCGAGGTGATCAGAAAGCGCCGCCGCAATATAAACCAGCCGGGTTTCCAAAACTGGAAATCGCTTCGCTACCCTTCCTCGCCGGGGCGCGCTGCCTCTTTTGATCCGTTCCGTGGGCTGCCGTTCGCACTGCGCGACCGGTCGTATTCTTCGTAGGCGCGAATGATTTGCTGCACCAGGCTGTGCCGCACCACGTCCCGTTCGTTGAAATAAACAAAACTGATGCCTTCGACCCGTCCCACCACTTTCATAGCCTCTACCAGTCCTGACCGGCGCCCGTTCGGAAGATCAATTTGTGTGACGTCGCCCGTGATGACCGCCTTAGAATTGAACCCGAGGCGCGTGAGAAACATCTTCATCTGTTCGCTCGTGGTGTTCTGGGCTTCGTCCAGAATAACGAATGCATCGTTCAGCGTGCGCCCGCGCATGAAGGCGATGGGGGCAATCTCGATGACGTTCTTCTCAACATAGCGCTCGACGCGGTCCGGATCGAGCACGTCATAGAGCGCGTCATAGAGCGGGCGCAGATAAGGGTTGATCTTTTCCTGCAAAGTGCCGGGCAGAAAACCAAGCCGTTCTCCGGCTTCCACCGCCGGACGGGCCAGAATGATGCGGCTGACCTCTTTAGACAGCAGCGAATCCACCGCCATGGCGACGGCAAGATACGTTTTGCCCGTGCCCGAAGGCCCGATGCCAAAGACCATGTCGTGCCGCTCGATGGCGTCCACGTAACGCCGCTGGTTAAGGCTTTTCGGGGATACTGACTTTTTGCCGAGCGTCCGAGGCCGCCCCGCTTCCGCCAGGCTGCGGAAGCTTGCTCCGGGGTCCTCAGACAGGATGCGCAGGAAGGACTGCACGTCCCCAGGCTCAAAGTGCGAACCGCTCTCAACCAGGTCGCTGTAATCCCTCACCAGGCGCTGTACACGCGCCACGTTTCCCTCGGCGCCTTCAATTTCTAACGAGCCGTTGCTCAGATGGGTTGAAACCTGAAACCATTTCTCAAGCAACTTCAGATTCTCATCAAACGCTCCAAACAGCTCCGCGACTCCTGTCATAACTTGGACGCTGCTTTTCATACTCCGCGGACTGCTCCGCGACACCTCCACCCTCGATGGATTGAAATGCCTTGAGGGCAAAATTCAGAAAGGTAGCGGTTGATGAATCCCGAATGCAGGAAATTAAGCATCAATTCACTCTCAAAGTACCTGACCAACCGTCAGTTGTCAAGGCGCTGAACTCACTAGTTCCTGCAAGGCGCGCGTCAACTCAGGCAGAGGGCCGCCATCCGGCTGCTGCATGCGAAATCGAAGCGTCCCGTCTGGACGTAAGCTGGCGTCCCGCCGCCGCCGGACAAACCGGGTCAGGCTTTCCGGCCGAATTTGAGTCTCTGGATGGAACCTGATCCATAAATCGTCCTGCTTGCGGTCAACCGCCTGCACGAACAGTTGTTCAGCGCGCGATTTGACGAGGGCGTAATCGAGCAGCGTCAAGACCTGGACCGGGGGCGGCCCGTAGCGGTCCGCAAGTTCGGCCTCCATCTCCGCGCGTTCTTCCGGAGCAGCGATGCTGGAAATGCGCTTGTACATTCGCAGCCGCTGCCCCTCATCGGCGATGTAGGCATCAGGAATCTTGATCTCAAGCCCCAGGTTCAGCGTGGCGCGAACTTCGGGCTTTGAGGGCAAACCTTTGAGTTCTTCCACCGTCTGTTCGAGCATCTTCAGATAAAGGTCCAAGCCAATGGCATTCAAGTGGCCGGATTGTTCTGCCCCCAAAACGTTGCCGGCGCCGCGCAGCTCCAGGTCCAGCGCCGCCAGACGGAAGCCCGCCCCGAGATCGGAAAACTCTTTAAGCGCTGCCAGACGCCGCCGCGCGAGTGGCGTGAGTGTGTCCTCGGCAGGGATCAACAGGTAGGCGTAAGCCCGGCGGTCTGAACGCCCCACGCGCCCGCGGAGCTGGTAGAGCTCCGAAAGTCCAAAGCGTTCCGCATGGTTGATGATGATCGTGTTTGCGCGGGGAATGTCCAGTCCGTTCTCGATGATGGCGGTCGAGATCAGTACGTCGTATTCGTGCCGGACGAATTTCATCATGACGCGTTCAAGGTCTCGTTCCCCCATCTGGCCGTGCCCCACGCCCAACCGCGCCGTGGGGGCTAGTTGCTGCAACGTGGCGGCGATTCTGAAGATGGATTCGACCCGGTTGTGAACAAAGTAGACCTGGCCCTCGCGCTCCATTTCGTGCAGTATCGCCGCCTGAATGAGCCGCTGATTAAACGGAGCAACCGTCGTCTGAATCGCCAGGCGGCCTCGCGGCGGCGTTTCAATCACGGATAGGTCGCGCAGCCCGCCGAGCGACATGTGCAAGGTGCGAGGAATGGGCGTGGCGGACATCGTGAGCACGTCCACGCCCGCTCGCAGCCCCTTCAACCTCTCTTTCGCCGCCACGCCGAAGCGCTGCTCTTCGTCCACCACGAGCAAGCCGAGATCCCTGAATTCGACGTCTTTCGAAAGCAGCCGGTGCGTGCCGATGAGGATGTCCACCTTGCCGTCCGCTGCGTCCGCTACAATTTTCTTCTGCTCAGCGGGCGAGCGAAACCGGCTGATCATCTCCACCCGCACCGGAAAGGACGCCATGCGCTGGCGGAACGTCGTGAAGTGCTGAAAAGCGAGGACCGTGGTTGGCACCAGCACGGCCACTTGTTTGCCGTCCTGCACGGCCTTGAACGCCGCGCGCATCGCAAGTTCCGTTTTGCCGTAGCCAACGTCGCCACACAACAAGCGGTCCATCGGCTGTGGACTTTCGAGATCGGCTTTGATCTCGGCGAGTGTTTTCAACTGGCCCGGCGTCTCTTCGTACTCAAACGCATCTTCAAATTCCTTCTGCCACGGCGTATCGGCGCCGAACGCCACGCCGTCTTGCATTTTCCGCTCCGCATAGAGCTTCAGCAGCTCGGCGGTCATGTCGCGAAGGGCGCGCTTTACGCGACTCTTCGTTCGAGCCCAGGTCGCGCCTCCCAGGCGATCGAGTGACGGTTTGGCGCCCTCTTCGCCCGTGCCAGAAAGGTATTTATCCACCAGGTCGAGACGCTCGGTTGGCACATACAGTTTCGCGTCATCCTGATAGGTGAGCAACATGAAGTCACGCGGCTTGCCTTCGACTTCGATCTGCCGCAAGCCTTGATAGATGCCGATTCCATGATCCACATGGACCACGTAATCTCCGGCCTTCAAATCGCTCAAGTCGGAGATGAAGCGCTGGATGGCGGACTTCTCGCGCCGCGCGGGTGCACCCCACTCGAAGCCGCCAAAAAGGTCATTTTCACCGAGCACCGTGAGACACGCGTCGGGAAAAACTACCCCTTCGGACACGTTGCCGCGCACGATAACCAGCCCCGCCTCCGTGGCAGATTGGCCGTCCTGCGTTGGAAGCCCCTGGGCGGCATCCTGAATATGCATAGTGAAGGGGATTTCGTACTCTTTGAGTGTTTCCGAAAGCCGCTCGATCTTGCCGGCGCTTGAAAGCGCGATAACCACCCGTTCGGCCCGTTCCCGGCGGGCGCGCAAGTCCTCAATCCAGTTCTTCACCCTGCCGTGAAATTTTGGCGTTGGTTGAGCGCGCAGAATGAAACTTCCATCAGCATCTCTGTCCTCTGGTGTAGATTCGATGTCAAGCTCCGCAAGATTGATTCTCGTCAGAGGCTCAGTGGCTTCCCGAAATCTATCCTGGTCAAGTAAAAGATCACCCGGAAGCGGGAACGGCGGCACGACGTCACGCGTCTCTTCGAAGGCCGCCGCCCATGCATTCCTTGCATCGTCAATCTGCCCCCTGGAATCCCCCGGCTCATCCCATACCACCACAGGCCGGTCCAGCAGACCAAAAAGAGTGGAAGGATGCGGCTCGACAACCGGCGCAAAAAATTCCCAGCCAGGAAAGGCCGCCGATCTCTCCGCCGCCCACTCCGGCGGGCGCCCGGAATCAAACTTCCGTCCGGACCGCTCCGCCAGGGCGCGCACGAGCGCGGAAAAAAACCGCGATGACCGCCGGTTTTCGCTGAGTGGCAGTAGAAGGACGGAAGCCACGGCGCCTCGCGAGCGCTGAGTGCCGGGGTCAAATTGCCGCAAAGATTCGATTTGATCGCCGTAAAATTCGATGCGAACCGGCCATTCAGCCTCCGGCGGGTACACATCCACAATCCCGCCGCGCACGGAATAAAATCCCACGCCGTCCACCGGCTCCTGCGCCTCGTAGCCCACCCCGGCCAGGTGCTCGGCAAGATCTTCGAGGTTTATCTCGTCGCCCGTCTTCAGTTCGAGAGCAAGCGAGCGGTAGTAAACGCGCTCGCGAAAGCGTTCGCACGCCGCTGGCGCAGCCGCCAGTACGATGCGCGCCCGCCCCTGCGCCATGCGCCATAAGGTGATCGCGCGACGCTCCGCAATTTCCGCGTGCGGCGACCGGCTTTCGTAAGGAGAAACATCAAAGAAGGGCAGCACGGACACGCTGGAGCCGGACCCGGGTTCCAGCCAGTCGAGAAACGTAGCTGTGGATTCGCGCAAGGCGTCCGGATCTGCCGTGAAGACTATCAAAGGCCGCGCCAGCTCGTGGGCCAGCCCCGCCAGAACCACGGCCTTTGCGGGTTGCGTGAGCCCAGCAAGAAAAATTTCGGCTCCCTGGGCTGACGCACACTTCGACCGTACCGCCTGAAACGGCGGCTGATCAAAAACAGGTTGAAGAAGAGATGCTGTGGATTGCATCAAAGACGGTCGTTGCATGTTCCGTTCTTAATCCGTACGGAGCACAGCCTGGATCAGCGCCGACGTGGAAAAGCCGTCGGCCACCGGAATGGAAATCACCTGCCCGCCCGCCGCTTCCACTTCCTCGCGGCCAACGATCTCGTTGGCGCCCCAGTCGGCACCCTTTACGAGCACGTCAGGCAGCAACCGGGCGATCAGCGCCTGCGGCGTAAGATCGTCAAAAACTGTCACGTAATCCACGCTTTCGAGCGCCGCAAGGATTTCCGCCCGCTCCGCCTCCGGCGTGACCGGCCGTTGTGCGCCCTTGATCGCGCGCACGCTACGGTCGCTGTTAACGCCCACCATCAATGCGTCACCGTGCTTGCGCGCTTCCGCCAGATACCGTGTGTGCCCCGGATGGAGAAGATCGAAACAACCGTTGGTGAAGACCAGCCGCTTGCCCTGCCGTCTGATTTCGGCTGCCTTTTCAACTGCCTGGTCCGTTGACAGGATTTTTTCAGCAGATACTGTGCTGGGGGGAATCTCCACTCATGGCTCCTAATTAAGGTTTACAAATTATAGTGACAACATCCGCTGGTGCGGCGCTGTCCTCAGCGCCGAAAGACGCCGGTGGGGACACCGGCGCTACAAA
>NFUN01000026.1 GCA_002197525.1 Acidobacteria subdivision 13 bacterium RH2 MAG17b
GGGGTGGACGTTCGGTGGGATCGGCTTCTATCAGCGGGGGTATCGGTTCGGCCGGGCCGTCGATCTGCATGCGGCGGCCCTGAGAGCCTGCTTGCGTCATCCTCATGAGCCGCGTTTCGCGCGCCAATCGGTCGCCATCAGGGGGCGCGGCTTCTGCCGGAACGGGCCCCGGCGTCGGCGTCGTACCCCTGGGTCGTACCCCTGGGTCGTACTCTTGGTCGTACCCTTGAGCTGAAGCGCCCGCGCCGGGCCAGGCTCACCACCCTATCCTTTAGGTGAATAGTGCTCTCCGAAAGGATGCCCTCCGAAAACATCAATCGACCTTAAGTTAGGTTAAATGCTATCTATTTTAGCTTCCCAATGGCGAGCCGAAGACGCCGATCTCAGGCAAGGTAGATTTCGGGTGCCCGCAAAATCCGACGAGCTTTTGGCTAAACAGGTCAGTGTTGACACATTGGATGATGTCAGTGCCCCGCGTCAGAGGATTGCGCGCCATAAATTTCCCATGATCCTACAAGAGGGACGTGGGCAACGTGGTTTTCAGCGACCCGTCTGGCGATCGCCGGGAAGCGTTGCCTTGATGATCGGCGTCTTGGACACCTGTCTGATCCTGACGGCCGCGGTCTCTTTGGCGGCCTATCCCCGGATCATCGACGGCGCGGCAGTGGAGCTGGAGGGCAAGATATTGACCGCCGCCCTGGCCGCAACACTGTTCGTGAGCGTATTCGAGCGTTGCGGCGGCTATCAAGTACGAAAATTGTCGAACATCAAGTGGCAGCTGGTCAATATCCTGAAAGTGTGGAGCGGCATTACGCTCTTGATCCTGCTCCTGATGGGCTTCCTCGACAAGATGTCCGGGACCCATCCGCGCGGCTGGGTGCTGGTGTGGATCGTCGCCACGCCCGGCCTGCTTCTGAGCGGGCGCAGTATTCTTCACTTCGCGCTGACTCTCTGGCTGCAGGACGGATATTTCGCCCGCAATGTCGTGATTGTCGGCGCCGGGACTGAGGGTCAGCGGCTGATCGCCAAGCTCTACGCGCGTCAAGACAAGAGCATAGTTGTTCGCGGCGTGTTCGATGACCGCGAGTCCGGGATCCCGGACTCGGTTCAGGGATTACCAGTGCTCGGCACGACCGACGAACTCCTTCGCTTCGTGTGTCAATATCCGATCGATGAAGCGATTATCGCTCTGCCGCTCGAGGAAGAGCGGCAGATCAGCACGGTCTTCGACAAGCTGAAGGGAGTGGCGATCGATCTCCGTCTCAGCGTGGCCCCGATCGCCGAAAAATTCCAGATCCGTGGCATGAGCTATATTGCAGGCATACCGGTATTCGAGATTGCCGATCGGCCGCTTAACCCCTGGCAGGCTGCCATCAAATGGACGGAAGACATGCTGTTCGCCTCGCTTCTGTTAGTCCTTTTTGGCCCCCTCATGGGCCTTGCCGCGCTTCTGATCAGGCTGGACAGCCCGGGACCGGTGTTCTTCGTGCAGACGCGTTTTGGTTTTAACAACAAACCGATCCCGGTACTGAAATTCCGCACGATGTATGTCGATCGCGGCGATCCATCCGGGGAGCAACGCACAGTTCAGGATGATCCGCGCATAACCCGCATCGGCCGCATCTTGCGTTGGCTCAGCATCGATGAGCTTCCCCAACTGATCAATATTTTGCGCGGCGAGATGTCGCTTGTCGGTCCGCGCCCCCATGCGATCGCGATGAAGGCCGGTGATCGCCTCTATTGTGATGCGGTCGAGCGATACGTGCACCGGCACCGGGTCAAGCCTGGCATCACCGGTTGGGCCCAGGTCAATGGACTGCGCGGCGAGATTGACAATCTTAGAAAGGCACAGGCCAGAGTCGTGCACGATCTTTATTACATCGAGCATTGGTCATTATGGCTGGATCTGAAGATTCTGATGATGACGGCACGCGTTATAGTGACGGGCGAAGATGCCTATTGAGCGGCTGGCCGAGGAGGTTGAAACCTGTGGCCGATAAAGCTTTCATGCCCGACCCGCGGCTGGAAAACTCCATCCGTCTGGCCGGGCGGATGCTCTCGCGGAGATGAAGACAATGCAATCGCGATTGGTCAGATTGCGGATTTTTGGAAAATCGCCGACCGCAGCCTATCTGCGGATTAATCGGCGATTGTGGAACAAGCTTCCCGCATCCTTTACCGCTCTTGCTCCAATCCGCTCATATGGTAACTTCTTGCACACATTGGTTCGGATGCGAGAGGCTCGGGGACAGCTTTGTCACACGTTTTTCCTCCGAAATCGGCCTGCGCTCGAGTTGATCCGACGTCTGGCGGAGCGCAGGTCCAGGGCTGAGACATTGAGAGTGGCCGTGCTGGGCTGCAGCACCGGCGCGGAGGCTTATTCGGTAGCTTGGAGAATACGATCGGCGCGGCCCGATTTGAAGCTCATCATGCATGCGGTGGACATTTCCAAACAGGCGGTGGAAATTGGGAAATGCGGCGTGTACTCCCCGATGGCTTCGCAAATCGCGGGTACAGATATTTTTGATGGAATGACGGAGGCTGATATCGAGAAAATGTTTGACAGAGATAGAGGGGTATTGACAGTCAAATCGTGGATAAAGGAAGGGATCAAGTGGCAGGTCGGCGATGTCGGAAATCCAGACCTTCTGGCCATGCTGGGACCCCAGGATATAGTGGTGGCGAATAATTTTCTTTGTCATATGGATGCCGTGGTAGCAGAAAAATGCCTGCGTAACATTGCTTGCTTGGTAAGTCCGCGGGGGTATTTGTTTGTGTCTGGAATTGACTTGGACATCCGGACAAAGGTGGCAGAAGATTCAGGATGGCAGCCGCTAAAGGAACTGCTTGAGGAAATTCACGAGGGAGATCCACGGATGAGAAGGAACTGGCCGTGGAATTATTCCGCCTTGGAACCTTTAAACAAGAGAAAACAGGATTGGAGACTCCGCTACGCGGCAGCTTTTCAATTGGTTCCTGCCGGCGAAGGCGTCCAGAATTTCGAGGGATTGCGGATGGGGGGGGAGAACATGCGCTGCGGCGCGGTCAATCCCGGCGTTTGCGCGCCGGCTCTTCCTGTAAACGAACCCACCCGCGTTTCCGATGCAGGTTAGCGCCAAGCCATGGCGGACGTAATGGCTTGCGGTTGGCCCGAGACGACAGCCGCGCGATTGCGCGGATCACCCCCTCCCAAACCTTCCCCCATCAAGCTGACAGGGGCAGGGATAGCCGGCTTGCAGAGGCAGAGGGGCTGCGGTACCCTGCCATGACCCGATACCCACCCTTGTCAACCCCCGTCAAGGGGGAGGGCTCGACCGCGCGCTCCCGCCCCCTCGATGGGGGGCGGGCCGGGGTGATGCGGCGTAACACCCACGTCCTGCGATGGGCAGCGTCGCCAGACCGAACCGCAATGATGGGAATAAGCCCATCTCCGGTATCCTGAGAACGCGATGCAGGATCTGAAGGGGAAGACGCTTCGTGGTGGTCTTGCAAGACTCTGCGCCTTGGGGGCGAATTTCCTCCTGCGGGTGGGCTCCCTCATGATATTGGCCAGGCTGCTGGGTCCGAAAGACTTCGGATTGGTGGGCATGGTCACGGCTTTCACGGGAGTCTTGGGCTTGTTCCGAGATTTCGGGCTTTCGTCCGCCGCTGTTCAGCGTACGACCGTTTCAGAAGAGCAGATGTCAACATTATTCTGGATAAACATAGTGCTTGGAGCGCTACTTGGTCTGGTAGTTCTTGCAATGGCGCCAGCTATTGCTGCCTTTTACCACGAACCTCAGCTCTTTGGGGTGACGGCTGTTCTGGCATCGGGATTTTTTTTCAACGCGGCCGGAACACAACACTCGGCGCTTCTCCAGCGTCAGATGCGTTTTACGGCCTTGGCGGTGATAAGCGTCGTTTCCTCGATTGTGGGTGCCGCCATTGCCATTGGCGGGGCCAAAGCGGGCTACGGATATTGGGCCCTTGTGGCGATGTCGATCACAGGTTCACTCGTCGCCACCATCGGGTTCTGGCTGACCGCGGGCTGGGTCCCGGGGATGCCACGCAGGCGGGCTGGAATTCGTTCTCTGATGCGTTTTGGTGGCATCATGAGTTTGGCCGGCCTCATAGTTTATATTGGGTACAATGTTGAGAAAGTCATGATCGGCCGCTTCTGGGGAGCCGACGCAATCGGGCTCTACGGCAGGGCTTACCAGCTGATCAGCATTCCAACGGACAATCTGAATGCAGCAGTCGGCGAGGTAGCGTTTTCGGCGTTGTCCCGACTCCAGGACGATCCCATTCGTCTCAAGAGCTACTTCCTGAAGGGATTCTCTCTGGTCCTCGGACTGACCCTGCCGATTACGATCGCCTGTGCTCTCTTTGCGAATGATGTGGTCTTCGTTCTTCTGGGGCCAAAGTGGAAAGATGCGGCCGCGATCGTTCGCTTTCTGGCTCCGACGATTGCGATTTTTGCGATAATCAATCCTTTGGGATGGCTGATGTTTTCGATTGGATTGGTAGCACGAAGCTTGAAGGCCGCTCCTGTCCTGGCGACGCTCATGATTACGGGTTACATTATAGGATTGCCTTACGGGCCGAAAGGAGTTGCATGCGCCTACTCTGCGGTGCTGACGTTGTGGGTCATTCCGCATATTTTTTGGTGTGTATATGGTACGGCGATTTCCCTTTGGGACGTTCTGCGGGCGGTGGTCCGGCCGCTGGCTTCAGGCATCGTGGCTGGGGTGCTCGCCTTTGGTGTGCGCCAGATCTGCGGCCAATTCGTTTCTCCTTTTCCCCGACTTGTTCTGGAAAGCGGGGTTCTTTTCATCACGTTCTACGGGACGCTCTTGTTCGTTGCGGGACAGAAGTCACTGTACCTGGATCTCCTCAGGGGATTGAAGGAGCCTTCGTCAGTGGCAGAGAAGATCACGGTATCGGCTTAACTCGACTTTGGCCAATTGCGGCGGTCGGAGTTGGGCGAGCAGGTTTGGGAAGGCAGCGAAGCGAGTGCTGGGATAGGCTGGGGCATCCCCGCCAAGAGACGCTGCCATGCTTGGTCTGCCTGCCCGCTTCGCCGCGCTCATCCTATCCTTTGCCCCGCTCTTTCGCTACCGGAGTTGGCGGCACGCCGAGGTGCTGCTGATCGGGGCGATCCTGGCGCCCGGCAAGCGCACCGTGACCAGCCTGTTGCGGATCACCGGGCTCAGCGGTGAACCCCGCTTTGTCAATTATCATCGGGTGCTCAGCCGGGCGCGGCGCCGCGCGCCTGTTGCTTGGCTTGCTGCTCGCCGCCTTCGTCCCGGCCGGTCCGGTCATTCTCGGCCTTGACGACACGA
>NFUN01000027.1 GCA_002197525.1 Acidobacteria subdivision 13 bacterium RH2 MAG17b
ATGGCTTTCCGTGCGCGAAAACGCGTTCATTAAGGTTCTCCTTGGGCGCGAAGGCTGAGCCTTCGCGCCCAAGGAAAACCGGGTTGGGAGGATTGCCAGGTGCCGGAAAGGCGAAGCCTTTCCGCACAGCAAGCGGCAGAGCCGCAGAATACTTCGCGAAAGGCAGACCGTAATTTGGACAAGCCTAGTCTGTGACCACCAGTCTTTATTTTTGAATAGCTTCGGCGCTCATAGAGCGCCGCTACAGCGCAAAAAACCGCAGTTGTCACACAGGCTCTTCACCCGGTCACGATTTTTGCAGCACTCGCAAGTCGTGGCCGTCCATTTCCCGTGGCTGGGTAAGGCCCATTATGCCGAGCATCGTCGGTGCGATATCCGCCAGCGCGCCGCCCTCCCGAAGACCAATGGCTTTGCCCTGCGCCGAGACCAAAATAAAAGGCACTGGGTTTGTGGTGTGAGCGGTGTGCGGGCCGCCCGTTGCAGGGTCAATCATCAATTCCGCATTTCCGTGATCGGCCGTGATCAGCATCACGCCTTCCTTCGCCCGCACGGCTTGGTAAATCCCGGCCAGGCAGCCGTCGATGGTTTCTACCGCCTTGATGGCCGCCTCAAGCTTTCCCGTATGGCCCACCATGTCCGCATTGGCGAAATTGACGATGAGCACGTCAAATGAGCCCTGGTTTACGGCTTTGACCACTGCTTCCATGATCCCCGCCGCGCTCATCTCAGGCTTTAGGTCGTAAGTGGCTACTTTGGGCGAAGGCACCAGGATTCGCTCCTCTCCCGGAAAAGCTTTTTCCACCCCGCCATTGAAAAAGTAGGTGACGTGCGCGTACTTCTCCGTCTCCGCCACCCGGAGGTTTTTCAGATCCATTGAGGCCATCACTTCCGCCAGGATGTGCGTGAGTTCCTGCGGAGCAAAAACGTAGGGCACAGTAAAAGTCTTGTCGTAGCGCGTCATGCCCAGGAAATGCAGCTTCTCGGGAAAGTTGCGCCTTGGGAAAACCGCGAGGTCCGCCTGGGTGAGTGCGCGAGTCATCTGGCGCGCGCGGTCGGCGCGAAAGTTGAAGAACATCGCCGCGTCGCCGGAGTGGATGGCGGCCACGGGGCGATCGCCGCCAGTGGAATCCGTAATGACAACCGGCAGCATGAACTCATCGGTGACGCCTTGGTTATAAAAGTTCTTAACCGCCTCGATGGGATCGCGCGCCTTGTGGCCCTCGCCGTTCACCATGGCGTCGTAGGCCTTCTGAATGCGGTCCCAGCGGTTGTCTCGGTCCATGGCGTAGTAGCGGCCCGTAACGGTGGCGATTTTACCGATGCCATACTCGCGGATTTTCTGCTGAAGAACGGCCAGATACTCAGCCCCGCGAGTGGGCGCCGTATCTCGTCCGTCCGTGAAGGCGTGGATGAACACGTGCTCGACGTGGTTTTCCTTCGCCATGCGGAGCAGCGCATAAAGGTGATCCTGGTGCGAATGCACCCCGCCATCGCTCAGCAGGCCGAGCAGGTGCAGGCGCGACGACCGCGCGTGCGCCATCAATTGGAGGAGCGCCGGCTTTTGGAAAAACTCCCCGCGCGCGATGGAGGCGTTGATTCGCGTGATTTCCTGATAAACCACGCGCCCGGCGCCGATGTTCAGATGGCCGACTTCGGAATTCCCCATCAGGCCGTCCGGCAGGCCGACGCGCTCGCCGGAAGTGTAGACGAGAGTGGAAGGGTATTCAGCGAGCAGGCGGCTGTAGTTGGGTGTGCTGGCCAGCGCAATGGCGTTGGCGGCGCGCTCGGCGCGGTAACCCCAACCATCCAGAATGATGAGCACGACAGGTTTGGGTCTTGGCATAATCTCTCACGGAGTGGCGGGCTCGGTTCCCAGGAGCCCGAACCAGGCGGTTCAGAAGGCGGCCCCAGGGCTTTACGGCGCGGGCTTTTGCATAACGGCCGCATCCGGGGCAAGGCCAAGCTGATCCGCAATGCTGCGCACTGCGGCAATGCAAAAGGCGATGTGCTCTTCGAGAGGAATTCCGAGTTCTTCCGCGCCGCGGCGGATATCCTCCCGGCTCACTGACCGCGCGAAGGCTTTGTCTTTCATTCGCTTCACCACCGAGCGCGGCTCCAGGCTTGCGATTTTGTCAGGCCGCACGAGCGCGCAGGCAGTGATAAAGCCCGCGACCTCATCGCAGGCGAATAGAGCCGCGGCAAGGCGGCTGTCGCGCGGCACACCGCTGTAATCTGCATGGCCCAGAATCGCCCGCCGGACTTCTTCCGGGTATCCCTTCTCTTTCAGTATCTCGCTGCCTTTGAGCGGATGTTCGGGCGCATTCGGGTACATCTCATAATCGAAGTCGTGAATCAAACCCGTGCATCCCCAGAGTTCTTCGTCTTCGCCAAACTTCCGGGCGTAGGCTCTCATGCACGCCTCGACCGCGAGCGCGTGCTTCCTCAGGCTGTCGCTCTTCGTATATTCACAAAGCAGAGTCCAGACAGCTTCCCGGTCCATTAAAATCCTCCGGTCAGGTGGGTGATTACACCTCTAGCGGCCTGCCGCTACGCAGCTCTGTCGCAACGGCGTGGCGGCGCTCACGCACTGCGCCCGGCAAGCATCTCCGAGATGGATTGGTAGGCCTGACGCAGCGTGCCCTCATCAGCCAAAAAAACGAGACGGAAATGGTTCGCAGCCTCGGTTGGCATGCCGAAGCCGGTGCCGTGCACAATCAGAACCTGCTTTTCCGCCAGGAGGTCTTTGGCAAACTGTTCATCGCTACCGGAGACGTCGAAGCGCGGAAAGGCGTAAAACGCGCCCCTGGGCGTGACACAACTCACGCGCGGGTTGGATGCGCACCACTGCATCGTCAGATCGCGGCGGCGGCGGAGTTTTTCGACCACTTTTTTGAGATGCGCCTGCGGGCCTTCCAACGCCGGACGCACGGCGTACTGCAAGGGGTGGTTGGCGCTCAGCCGCGCGCGCAGCAGTTTATGCAGGTTATCAACATAGGGTTCGGTAGCCTTTGCCGGACCGCTAACCACCGCCCATCCCATCCGCCATCCCGGCGCGAGGTAGGCTTTCGAGAGGCCATGAAGCGTCACGATGGGCAGGTCGGGGGCCAAAGCGGCGATGGAGCAGTGAGGATCACCATCCAGTATCAGCTTGTCGTAAATTTCGTCTGTGATGATTACCAGCCCGTTCCGGCGGGCGAGGTCCGCAATCGATTCCAGAGTCTTGCGGGAGTAGACGGCGCCCGTGGGATTGTTGGGATTAATCAACACGATGGCGCGTGTTTTGGGGTTGATCCTCGCCGCGAGATGCCCGAGGTCCGGCTGCCATTCCTGCGATTCGTCGAGCCGGTAGAAATTCACTTCGGCTTCAAGCTTGGCGAGGACGGCAGAATACAGAGGGTAATCCGGGCAAGGAATCAGTACGTTTTCTCCGGGGTTCACGAGCGCCGTGAGGCAGATGTCCGCCGCTTCGCTGACGGCATGAGTCACGAAGGCCGTCCGGATATTGCGGATGCCTTTGCGATCCGCTTCGGCGCGAATGGCTTCGAGCGCTTCTTCCACCCCGAGCGAAGGGGCGTAGCCATTTTTGCCGTCGCGCATCGCGCGGGTGACCGCCTGGATAAGATGGGGCGGCGTCTGGAAGTCAAACATCAGCGGGTCGCCGATGTTCAAAGAAATGATCTTCTTCCCTTGCCGGGCGAGTTGCTCCGCGACAACCGCAATGTCACGGATGGCATATCGCACGTTTTCGACGCGCTGCGCGACTAGGAGATCTGGAACAGGACTTATTTTCCGGGCTAACCCCATATAAAAACATCTAAACAGAAATCATGGAATGGGTCAATTCAATCCGCTGGTGGGTAGTAGTGCAGTTTACCGTAGAGGCGGCTTTGGCGTCTGAGTGAAAGCTGCGGCTGTAGC
This sequence comes from Acidobacteria subdivision 13 bacterium RH2 MAG17b, assembly GCA_002197525.1. Classification (GTDB taxonomy): domain Bacteria; phylum Acidobacteriota; class Terriglobia; order UBA7540; family UBA7540; genus RH2-MAG17b. The sequence continues at coordinate 3,919 of NFUN01000027.1, forward strand.
GTCTGTGACCGCCGGTCTTTATTTTTCATAGCTTCAGCGCTCACAGAGCGCCGCACCAACTCAAACAGGCAGTTTTCACACAGACTCTGCAGCCATGCCTTGAGAAGTTGCTTCGAGCCGCCGCCTTCCTTTTGAAAAGCGGCGGCCACGAGAAAACCTGCTGGCGGCGAGCCAGCTACTGCTCGGGAGTCTGGCTGGGCGGCGATGCCTGGGCTGACTGGGATTTCTGGCCGGGCATCTGCGGCACGAGCACGGTTACTTCCACTCGCCGGTTCTGCTTCCGTCCTTTTAGAGTGGAGTTTGAGGATGATGGGGCAGCTTCGCCATATCCCAGACTGTAAATTTCGACCAGCGGGATATTCCCTTCGAGCGTCAGATACCGAACAACTGCTTCGGCCCGGTGCTGGCTTAACTGCAAATTGAATTGCTTGGGACCGGTCGTATCCGTAAAGCCCTGAATCTGGATGGCATAGTGTTTCAACCCCTTCACGGTCTGTACGAGCTGATCCAGTTGTTGCCGGTCATCAGTGGTTAGCGTGCTCTTGTCCAGGCCGAATAAAACGGTCGCGTGCTGGCTCGGCTTGTAGTTATCAATGTTGTTGACCATTTCCTGGGCTTGATTTGCCGCCGAAACGCCATTCTCCGCTACTTGGCGAGCGGCTTGCGCGTGTTGATCTGCTGTGGTAGCTGCTTGCTTAGCCTGGTCAGCCGAATGCTGAGCATCAGCAATTCCAGTCTCGGCCCTGCGGTCTACATTGCGGATCTGGCCGGCGTTGTCTGCCGTTTTCTTGTTCAACTTGTGAAGGCCCATCTCGAGCGGCGAGATCGTCTTTTGGACGTACTTCTTGGTGGCGCAACCTGCGGTCGCGAAAATCAGCGCCCCTATCGCGATTACTTTGGTGGTTCTTATAGAATTCATAATACCGTCCTCCGGTTGTAAGCGCACATTGCATCAATTGGTGTAGCACTCCGCTTGCCAAATCAGCGCGAGAATAACTCCCCTGAAATCAGCGGAAACGCTTTGGGGGAGCGATCCGGTATGGACGATTTGGGAGCAGCGCCTGTAAATTCTTCCAGGTGCAAGAAGAGGTGCCAAGTTGATGAGCGTTTGGTGGTTTCCAGAATAGGCATGCGGCGCCATCACGCGGTGTTTGCGCACGCCCCGCGGCAAAATCCGGACGAGCTTCGGCCAGATGCAGCAGAGCAACGGGTTCCCCCATGGAGCTTGCGGCATTCATATAAAATAAACTTTACGAGATTTCCGGGTGCGCTGTTTTGAGAAGTCTGATCGAGAGGAAGGCCCTCTGGACGCAATGGGAGCATATAGACAAAGCGTATTTGGGAAGTTCGGCTGTGGGGCATGGGGCTGGCGTCAGTCGTGGCCGGGGTGATCCTCCTGGCGCATCAGCCAGCCTGCGCCCAGACGCGGGGCACGAGCAGTGCGTACCAATCCACGGCAGGCGTGCAGAAATCGTCCTTTGCGGTAAACCCGTTGACTGGACAAGTTTCTACCCCGGCGTCGGATTATGAACCTTTGACGGCACATCAGCGCTGGCATCTTTATTTCACTCAAACCTACGCTTCGGTGGGAGCCTATGCGGGGCCGGTCTTCTCAGCCGGCTTTGATCAGGCTAGGCGCGAGCCCGACCGCTGGGGGGATGGATTCGGCGGCTACGCCCGCAGGTTCGGCTCGCGCATGGCGGGCACGGCTATTCAGCACAGCGTTCAAGCACCTGTCGCTGCGTTGCTGAAAGAGGACACTCGTTATATCGTGAGCGGCCAGCGCAGCCTCCGCGCTTTGGCGTCCCGGCCGGCGCAATATCGCACTCTTCACGTTGACTGATGGAAGCACGGAAGCCGGCCTGGGAGCCGTCGTTAACATGATTCAGGAATTCTGGCCAGAGATCGGTCACAAGGTGCTGCACCTGCATTGAGCTCGCCCGTGTTATCGTTATCTTATACAGAGCGACATAAGTCGGCGACGGCCATCTGCTGGTGCGGCGCTCTATGAGCGCCGAAATCCGCCGGTCGCAGACCGGCGCTACAGCTTTCGAGCGTCGACGACTTATGTCGTTATGTATAGTAAAGGAGTCCGGCGGGAAAAAGTCGGCATGGTCCAGGCAGGCGTCTGGGCATGGGCTTGCTACAGTCCGGTTCGAGTCGGCTGTCGCACACCAATCGCGATTGCAGCCTATAGCTTTCCGGCCACTGATGCACGTTCCTAATTCCGCTTCGGGCGCGAAAACTGAGCCTTTACGCAGAGCTTGCGGCAAGCCTCATTCGATGTTACCGGTAAACAACAAGCAGACGCTTCGCGTCGCATCCGCATAACCGATTGGGACTTTTCAAAAATCAGCTAAATTTATGCCATAGGATATTCACGTTCGCCGCGCGAGATGCGTGATTAAGCTCACCAGGAAGAAGATCAGGAAGAGCCAGAACAGAATTTTCGCGATTCCGGCAACGGCGAATGCGATGGCTCCAAACCCCAGCAAGCCGGCAATAATCGCGATCACCAGAAACATAAACGCCCAATAGAGCATATGGCCTCCTGCAACTAGAGTCTTTGGTCACTTCACACGCTGGGCTTCTTGAGTGCAAATGGTTGGCCAAAACAGGAACTGATTTTGATTGTTGAATTTAGGGGGATCCGCTGGAATGATGCCGCGTATTTCTTGCCCGGATCGGGAATATACGCCCGTAAATAAACCAAAGATGTCTATCTGTACAGGCGCTTGATTTTTGTTTGGTCTCCTTGTAACATCGCGCTTGTGCATGGGACACCATGGATAGGCGCAACGCAGATTGCGGTCAACCCCTCAAAAGAGTTGCTGCGCGAACCGCTCTCCGATCCGGATAGATATTAGGAGCGCTGAGAATCAACTCTGGGGTCCGGCTCTTTGAATACATCAAGGATTAGGCCCTTTTTTCAATGCTACAATTCAATAACCGGGCTTGAGCAGTGCTTGCATTGGGGTTGAGATCGATGCGGCGCCGGGCATCCCGAACGCCAGAGCTGAGGTCAAGAAACCCTATGAGACTTGCCGTGCGAATGTTCTCCGTAATCGCGATCGTAACGGTGGCGCTTGCGCTTGCTGCTTCCTGCCGCGCCGCCTCCAAAAACCCGGCCGCTGATCTATACAAGTCGAAGTGCGCCATGTGCCACGGCTCTGACGGCAAGGGCCTGTCGCCGCTCCATACACCGGACTTCACCGACCCCAAGTGGCAGAAAGAGCACTCGGATCAGTATATTGTGGACGCCATCACAAACGGCACGAAGGGCACGATGATGCTTCCTTTCGGCGGCAAGCTAAAGCCGGCGCAAATTCAGGAATTGCTTCATTACATTCGCTCTTTAAATAACGCGAAGAAATAGTCCTCCGCCTGCGGAGCACACTTCGTCGCGGATCATCATAGCATGGCCGCTCGATGGAACCGGGCGGGCATAGTTATAGTAAGCGTCCAAACCGGCGAATCGCCCCGTCCCCTCCTTCGCCTCAATCGGCCGATTATTTCCGGCAACGAATCGTTTTCATCCAAGGCGAAAAAACGGGACCGGATCGGAAGCGGGAAACCTTTACTGGTCTGCGGCCATCACATCAAACTCAGAGTTGCACGCGCTCTTCTTCCCAACGTTTTAACGCCAGCGAGGCCGGGTTGGCGGTGCGCTGAAGCCGACTGAAGTACAGCAAGGCCCTGATCGAGTCCCCGGTTTTTCGCTCCCGGCCTAATTCTCCCGGAGGAACTTTATGGCAAGGAAGTATAAGCAGCACGGTTACATGGACTCCGGCTCCGAGCGCCGGGAGGATCGGCCAAGGCCGAAGAACGAAAACTTCGGCCCCAAAACACCGCAGATGCCCGGCAAGCACCTTGTTTTCCGCTGTTCATCATGCGGGACCGTGCTGCCCGCCGGTTTCGATCCCAAGGGAAAATGCCCGCAGTGCGGCTTTGAGCTGCACAGTTGCAAACAGTGCACCCACTTTGATCCCTCTGCCCGCTTCGAATGTGCCCAACCCATTACGGCCCGCATCCCCAAAAAAGATGGCCCCAACGAGTGCAACTACTTCTCTCCGCGTATGACGCTTGAGCGCCAGACCTCGCCCGGAGCTCCCACGCCCGACGACCCTCGAAAAGCCTTTGAGGCTCTCTTTAGGAAATAGCGGCGCGTACCCGAGATGGGCTGCGGAACCGCAGGACGCTGAATCCCGAAGCGCCTTGGCCCGCGTTTTTCCAGCTTTCTGTATCGCGGAGCGTCGCGGGCTTCCGGTGTGATCGTAGCATCCACGGGGTACGCTATATGTAGAACTCGACTTAGACGCCACCACAAGGGGTTGTATTTTTCCTCTTGACATCGCCACCCTGCGGCGCTACATTGCTCGACAGCGCCGGACAACCTGAATTTGTTTTTAAGCTGGCATGGGCATGATCCAACCGCGAATCTCACTAGAAGCATCCATTGAAGCAGAGCGGCTCCGCTCTGAGAGACCCAAAGGATGGCAGCCGATCCTGGCCCGGCCTTGCGGCGGGAGCAATGGGTTTCGCCCTCGGGTAGAAGGCCATGAGGTTCCGCATTTATCTTCGAATTGCAGCGAAGCGCCTTAGGGCGTGCGCAAACGAAATTATCTAATTTCAAGTTTTGGAGGGTTTATGGCCGATCAAGAGGTTACTTCAACGTTATTAAGCGGATCACAAACTCGCGCCGCCGCGGCGAAGCGGGGGGTGGCGTTCAAGCGCTTTTTCACAAAGGCGGCCGTTCATCCGCTTGACGAGATCGAATGGGAGATGAGAACCGCATCCATCCAAAACGAAAAAGGCCGCACGATTTTCGAACAGCGAAACGTCGAAACGCCCAAAGAATGGTCGATGACGGCCACGAATATCGTGGCGTCGAAATACTTCCACGGAAAGCTAGGCAGCGAGGAGCGCGAATCCAGCGTGCGGCAGTTGGTGAGCCGCGTGGCGGATACCATCGCTGACTGGGGTTTTGAGGGCGGTTACTTCCGGTCGGAGGAAGATGCGCGGACGTTTCGCGATGAGCTTTCGCACCTGCTGGTGCGCCAGAAGGCGGCGTTCAATTCGCCGGTATGGTTCAACTGCGGCTTGTGGCACAAGTACCATCGCAGCTCCAAAGGCTCCGGGTGGTATTGGGATGCAGCCTCTGGCAGCGTCCAGTCGGAGACGGAGGCTTACCGGCACCCGCAGTGCTCCGCCTGCTTCATCAACTCCGTTCAAGACGACCTCGGCAGCATTCTGACCCTTGCGAAAACCGAGGGCATGCTGTTCAAGTGGGGTTCGGGGACGGGCACGAACCTTTCGCCCATCCGTTCTTCGATTGAGTCGCTTTCGGGCGGCGGAACCGCTTCCGGGCCGCTCTCTTTTATGAAGGGGTATGACGCGTTCGCCGGGGTCATCAAATCCGGCGGCAAGACGCGCCGCGCGGCGAAGATGGTGATCCTGAACATCGATCACCCCGACGTCGTCGATTTCATTGAATGCAAGGCGAAGGAGGAGCGCAAGGCCTGGGCGCTGGTGGATGCGGGTTACGACCCGGCGCTCGATGGCGAGGCATACACTTCCATTTTCTTCCAGAACGCCAACAACAGCGTGCGCGTTGGGGACGACTTCATGAAGGCGGTAGCGAACAACCAGGACTGGGTGACTCGCAAGGTGACGACCGGCGAGCCGCTTGCCACCTATCGCGCGCGCGATCTGATGCACAAGATGGCCGCGGCCGCCTGGCAGTGCGGCGATCCGGGGATGCAGTTCGACACCACGATCAACAAGTGGCACACCTCGAAAGCCACAGCGCGCATTAACGCCTCAAATCCGTGCAGCGAGTACATGTTCCTGGACGATTCAGCGTGCAACCTGGCGTCGCTGAACCTGATGAAGTTCCTGGGACCGGACGGCAAATTTGAGGTTGAAGGCTTTCGCCATGCCGTGGACGTGATGATTACGGCGCAGGAGATTTTGGTGGATAACGCCAGCTATCCGACGGCTAAGATCGCCCGCAACTCGCACGACTTCCGGCCGCTGGGCCTGGGTTACGCGAACCTCGGCGCGCTGCTGATGGCAAGCGGCCTTCCCTATGATTCTGACGCCGGCCGCGACTTTGCCGCCATCATCACCGCCGTCATGCACGGCCAGGCCTATCTCACGTCTTCACGTCTGGCTGCGGAGATTGGCGCGTTTCCGGGTTACGCTGCAAACCGCGATTCTTTCCTGGAAGTGATTGCGATGCACCGCAGCGCTCTGGGCGCCATTAATTCGCGCAACGTGCCGGAAGGGCTCTTGCAGGCGGGCCGCAAGATCTGGGACGATTGCCTGCAAAGCGGAATGAAGCACGGCTATCGCAACGCCCAGGTGACGGTGCTCGCGCCTACCGGGACCATCGGCTTTATGATGGATTGCGATACGACGGGCATCGAGCCCGATCTTGCGCTTGTGAAGTACAAGAAACTGGTGGGCGGCGGGCTGATCAAGATCGTGAACCAGGTTGTTCCGCAAGCGCTTCTGAAGCTCGGCTACAGCGATCAGGAGGCGGCCGAAATCGTGAACCACATCGACCAGAACGGCACCATCGAAGGCGCGCCGCATCTGAAGGCGGAGCATTTGCCGGTGTTCGACTGCTCGCTCAAGCCCGCGAACGGCAAGCGCTCCATTCATTACATGGGCCACGTTCGCATGATGGCCGCCGTGCAGCCGTTCATTTCCGGAGCCATCTCAAAGACCGTGAACATGCCCGAAGAGTGCACGGTTGAAGATGTGGCGAACGCGTTCATCGAGGCGTGGCGGCTGGGCATTAAGGCCATCGCCATTTACCGCGACGGCTCAAAGCGCACGCAGCCGCTCAATACTTCCGACGCGAAACCGAAAAACGTAGGGGCGCCGCTTGCTGCGCCCTCGCAGCTTGCCGGAACGCCGGCTGCTGCTGAGGCGCCGATGGCAAAACCTTTCCGCCGCAAGCTGCCGGATGAGCGCCAGGCCGTCACGCACAAGTTCTCGGTGGGCGGCCACGAAGGCTACCTCACCGTCGGGCTTTATGATGACGGAATGCCGGGCGAGATTTTCATCACCATGGCCAAGGAAGGCTCCACGGTCTCCGGGTTGATGGATTCGTTCGCCACGGCTGTGTCGCTGGCGTTGCAATACGGCGTGCCGCTCAAGGTGCTGTGCGACAAGCTCAGCCACACGCGCTTTGAGCCGAGCGGTTGGAGCAGCAACCGGGACATCGGCTATGCCAAGTCGCTGATGGATTACATCTTCCGCTGGCTGGCGCTGAAGTTTCTGCCCAAGGACGCGCAGCCCCGCGAAAACGCGAGCGTGACCGCGCCGAACGGGACGGAAGTGGCCAAGGCCGCAGAGCTTGCGACGCAGTTCACCCAGGCTGCCAAGAAACCCGAAATGGCGGAGGCTCGCGTGAACCAGCCGCAGCTCGCCGGCGTAGTGCACGAGGACGACGCCCCAACCTGTTCCGACTGCGGCGCCATCATGGTCCGCAACGGTTCGTGCTACCGGTGCATGAATTGCGGCTCGACCAGCGGATGTTCTTGATTTTGGATTAATGGTCGATGGTAGCCACGGCACGTTTTCCGTGCCGTGGGCCTGGGAAAACAACCCACAGTCATTGGACTTGAAACTGACCACGACAGAAGGAGGGGCTGATGCTTGATAAATGGGATAAGAGACGACTACAGTTAGCTCAATTTGTCGCCGAGTGGTCGAAGGACCCCAAGGCGACGGTGGGTGCTGTTATCGCAGACAGTCTTGGAAGAGTTATCGCACTTGGCTACAACGGATTCGCGGTCGGTATTGAAGACAAAGAGGATCGACTGGGCAGTGACGACAAGCTCGCCATGATCTTACACGCCGAGGAAAACGCGGTGCTTATTGCAGGCGAGCGGGCGCGGGGCGGTACAATTTACGTTTTCGGAAAACCCACATGCGCAAAGTGCGCGGCCGTCATCATCCAGTCAGGCATCAAACGAATTGTTAGTCCATGTTTCGATGACCGGCCGTCGAAGTGGACTGAACTGGGTGTGCTCGCAATCACCCTATTCAGTGAAGCCGGTATCGACTTTGAATTACACGGTCAATCCAACAGCGATTGACCGTGGTTACCAGCTTGTGTGGCACTGAAGTTCCACCCTTCGATAGCAGAGGATGACATGTTGGCCCTAAGTTTCTATGAGCCAGAGAAGGAAGCAGTGCTCCGAAGCGAGCTTGCGCACACATTTGGAGTGGGAGCGCAGCTAGAGGGTATAGTTGCGACCCCCACACTCACTAACGCGGGATCGTTTGTGCGATTTGATTGGGCGGACTGGCCCGCGCAACTGTCGAATGAATTTGCGGAGCGCGTGCAACAATTCCATCGGGAACGTGATTGGCTGAAACCAGTCAAAGCGGATTCTCCCGAGTGGAATGTGGTCTTCGGTGGATCGGTAGGCGACACAGAGGCGTCAGCGAAGATCGCGGGAATATTTCAGAGACATTTCGACAACCGTATCTCCTGGGTCCGTTGCGTGAAGGACTTGAAGGGCAAGATTACGGCTTGGATGAGAATTGATACTAGCCAAGTGGCTTTCGACCTTACTTGGAAGGATTTCAATGTGTTCGCTATCGGAGTGGCCGGAGTGGACGAGCAAAGGCTCCGTAAAGCCATTGAAGAAGCACATGAGTGGGCCGGTCGCCGGATTCAGCCGATTTTGGACGCGCTCAAGCAGAAGTTGCATGAGCTTTACGGAGACCGCTTCAAGGGCCTCTATGTCTTCGGTTCTTACGCCCTGCCGGACGCCGGAATCGAGCTGCCGGCCGACTCGGACCTCGATGTGGCGCTCATCCTCTCGGACTTCGATAATCCCTACGAGGAAATCAAGCGGTTTGGTCACATCACTTCCGACCTCTCACTCGAACATGGGATTGTTGTCTCGCTTGTTCCCATCCGCGAACGCGATTTTGTTGAAAAGAAGACAAATTTCATTCGGGTAATTTCAGAAGAGGCGATTCGCGTTGCATGAACGAGGAAACCCAGGCTCTTCTGCGAAAAGCAAGGAGGAAGCTTTTAGCGGCTGAGAGCGCCCTTTCGAATGGGTTTCCCGAAGATACAGCAAGCGGCGCTTACTACGCCATGTATCACGCGGCAAAGGCTATTCTCTTGAGCCGCGCCCCGCGCGTCAAGAAACATGGAGACGTCACGAGAAAATTCACAGAATTGCTCGTTGACACTGGCAGGGTTGACAGGAAGTTCGCAGAATATCTGGAAGGCGGCTTCCAAAGCCGCCATTTCGCTGACTATGAAACGGACCTCGTAGCCACGATCAGTGCAGAAGACGCAGGAGATTGGTTGAGGAAGGCCGCCGAATTCGTCGCTATGGCTGAAAAATTCATCGGGGGGACGGAGGTTTAATTGAATAGTGTAACCGTTCCAAGAAGGCTGCCGATTGACGTCACCGCGGCGCTGCACGCCATTTGCACCACGGGCAAGGGGCGCTGCTGGTATTGCGACGTAAAACTACCTCCGGAATCCGAAGCGTTGCATGAAGGCTGGGATGTGCAGCGCATTGACGACCACCCGGTGGCCAACATCATCCTGGTCTGTCCCCACTGCCTGCGTCGCGAAGCCGAGTCTGAGGACCGGAAACTGGTAAGATTCGGCTGACTGCCCCCGCGGCGCCGGTAGCAAGTTTCATCCCCCACCCGTGCTATTCTTTTCTCTCTTCCCGGCGGCCATGACGGCCCGGCGAGCCGGACAGAGAACCGCGACCATGGCCTACCAATCAATCACCGATTACGGCATCATCGGCAATTTACGAACGGCCGCTCTGGCCGGAAAAAACGGGTCGATCGACTGGTTTTGCTTTCCTCGTTTCGATTCTCCGAGCGTTTTTGGCGCGATTCTCGATTCCCAAAAGGGCGGCAGCTTTACTATCGCTCCCGCCGTTGAGCCGGCGAATTACGAGCAGCACTATTGGCCGGATACGAACGTCCTGATCACGAGCTTCCTATCACCGGACGGCGCCGGCGAGATCGTCGATTTCATGCCGGTCGTCACCAAAGAGACCGAGGGGCGATGTTCCCTCGTCCGCCGCGTGAAGGTGGTGCGTGGCGAGATGGCCTTCCGCGTGGAATGCCAGCCGGCGTTCAATTATGGCCGGGCACAGCACCAAACGGAAATCAGCGGGCACGGCGCGCTGTTTCGCTCTTCTGATCTCATGCTGTCACTCGCTACAACAGCGCCGCTCGTGCGCCGGGGAAGCGGAGTCGCAGGTGAGTTCACGATCAAAGAGGGGCAAGCCGCCACGTTCCTGTTGAGCGCCGCTGCTCCCGGCGAAGAGTGCGCAAAGCCTTTGGCCGAAGAAGAATTTTTCGCGCTCCTCACGCAGACGGTGGAATACTGGCGGCGGTGGATTTCCAAGTGCACCTATAAGGGCCGCTGGCGCGAGATGGTTCACCGCTCGGCCCTGGCGCTTGAACTGCTCGTCTATGAGCCTACTGGCGCCATCGTGGCCGCGCCCACCTGTAGTCTTCCGGAGAGTGTGGGGGGCGCGCGGAACTGGGATTACCGCTACAGTTGGATTCGGGATTCCGCCTTCACGGTTTATGCGCTGCTCCGCATCGGCCTGACGGATGAGGCGGACCGGTTCATGGAGTGGCTCAAGCTCCTCTGCAGCGGCTTGCAAGACGGCGGGTCGTTGCAGACGGTTTACGGCATTGACGGCCGCCGCGAGTTGCACGAAGAAACTCTGGATTACTGGGAAGGGTACAAAAACTCGCGCCCTGTTCGCATCGGAAACGGCGCTTACGCGCAAGTGCAGCTTGATATTTACGGCGAGTTGATGGACGCGGCCTATTTGTATAACAAATACCGCAACCCCATTTCCTCCGAGTTATGGGCAGACCTGCGGCGGCTGGCCGATTGGGTGTGCGCGAACTGGCAGACTGAAGATCGCGGCATCTGGGAAGTGCGGGGCAGCGCCCGGCAGTTCGTCTATTCCAAAGTTATGTGCTGGGTAGCGCTGGATCGCGCCCTACGCATCGCCAACAAGCGTTCGTTGCCGGCGGACCGGGACCGGTGGATCCGGTGCCGTGACCAGATTTATGAACAGGTTCTGGGTCAGGGGTGGAGCGATAAGCGGCAAGCTTTCGTACAGTCTTACGGGAGCGACTTGCTGGACGCCTCGAATCTGGTGATGCCGCTGGTCTTTTTCATGGCTCCCACCGATCCCAAGATGCAGAAAACTCTCGACGCCATCTGCCAAGCGCCCGCCAGCGGCGGCTTGCTCTCTGACGGCATGGTCTACCGTTACAACGCCCGCCAAGCTGACGACGGGCTTGACGGCGGCGAAGGCGCGTTTAACCTATGCACGTTCTGGTTGGTGGACGCTCTCACGCGGGCCGGGCGGACGGATCCGGCGAGACTCGAAACGGCCCGGCTGATTTTCGAGAAGATGTTGCGCAAAGCCAACCATTTGGGGCTATTCGCGGAAGAAACGGGCGTGAGCGGAGAACAGCTCGGAAATTTTCCGCAGGGTCTGGCGCATCTTTCCTTGATCAGCGCCGCGGTCAACCTGGATAGCGCGCTCGAAGAACGCACGAGCGGTAGCTCGATCGAGCCTGACGGGAGCTGAATCTCAAGCTAAATGATATTCTCAAAGTCTTTTCATCTGAGAAACTGAGGTCCTCATGGCCAAAAAAGGCTCACCTGTTTTTCCCTCCCGTCCCAAACTCGCCTACAAGAATGAAGATTTTCTCACCTCCGCGGACGCGCGGACGATCCGCATCCTCTCCGAATACTTAGAGCCGCAGGCGCAGTTGCGCCGGGCGGGAGTGCGGAACACAGTAGTGTTTTTCGGGTCGGCGCGCATTGTATCGCGCGGCGAGGCGCTCGAAAGGCTTCGAGAACTCGAAGACCCTGGAAGGGTGACAGCGCCGCGGGCCGCGGAGCTGAAGGCCGCGCGCATGGCGGTGGAAATGTCGCGCTATTACGAGGAAGCGCGCGAGCTGGCCTCGCACATCACGCGCTGGTCGCTGGGATTGAATCGCGGCAGCGGCTTTCTGGTGGTGTGTTCGGGCGGAGGGCCTGGGATCATGGAGGCGGCCAACCGCGGCGCTGCTGAAGCGGGAGGAAAATCCGTGGGCCTGAACATCCTGCTTCCCACAGAGCAATCCCCGAACCCGTACATCACTCCGGAGCTGTGCTTTCTTTTCCATTATTTTTTCATGCGCAAGCTCTGGTTTGCACAGCCCGCCAAAGCTCTGATCGTTTTCCCCGGAGGCTTTGGGACCATGGATGAACTCTGGGAGTTCCTGACCCTGGTGCAGACAGGCAAGATGGGCCACCGCGCTGGAATCCTGCTTTACGGGTCGGACTATTGGAAGCGGGCCATTAACTTTGAATGGTTGCGCGAGGCGGGAACGATCAGCGACGAAGACCTAAGCCTGATTCATTACGTGGACACTCCACAGGAAGCATTTTCCGTGCTCAAGGAAAAGCTCCAGCGGGACCGCACGCTGCGCTCCGCTTTCCCCCGGCACTTTTTCTGAAAACTCAGAAATGTGGTGCAAGTTTGCAGTCTGCTTAAGACACGCCCGCAACCTCTGCGCGTTCTGAACGGGCTGCTTCGACGAGGTCGTGCAATTGAAGGCGTCCTCGTTAATCTTGTTGATGATGGCCGCAAGTGTAGAAGATTTGCCCGAGCCCGTGGGTCCGGTAACGAGCACGATGCCGTTCTTGAGCTCGGTGATCTCAGCAAGCCGTGGCGCGGGCGAGAAAATGATGTCGCTCACTTTGTTCGAACCCCCAACGAGGGCGCGAAGGATTTCTGGTGCGGAGATATGCGGATGGGCGCTGCCATGATGAGCCTTTCCGGCGCCTGCCGTCGCTTCAGATTTTGCGGTGTGTTCGGTCGTCACGATGAATGTAGCCCCCTCACGTGTGTTTTCGGAGAAGAGTGCGCAATCCCTTCTATACAGAGTGACATAAGTCGGCGACGGCCATTTGCTGGTGCGGCGCTCTATGAGCGCTGAAATCCGCCGGTCGCAGACCGGCGCACCAGCTTTCGAGCGTCGACGACTTATGTCGTTATG